>NZ_JBAIYT010000043.1:0-33263 GCF_036763125.1 Nitratidesulfovibrio sp. 1201_IL3209 | reverse complement strand
CGGAGGTCGAGGGAGCCGCCCACGGTCAGGTTGTCCGGCAGGGCCGTGACGCCCGTGCCCCGGAGGTCGAGGGAGCCGCCCACGGTCAGGTTGTCCGGCAGGGCCGTGACGCCCGTGCCCCGGAGGTAGAGGGAGCCGCCCACGGTCAGGTTGTCCGGCAGGGCCGTGACGCCCGTGCCCCGGAGGTCGAGGTAGCCGCCCACGGTCAGGTTGTCCGGCAGGGCCGTGACGCCCGTGCCCTGGAGGTAGAGGGAGCCGCCCACGTTGAGCCCGTATTTGTCGATAAATTCCTGCGCGCCCATCGGTGCGGCCTTCTTCTTGCGCGTCGCCATGTTGCTGTTCCTGGTGTTGTGTGTTGTGACACCACCCCGCCTCGTGCCCCTCGTTCTCGGCGTCCCTACTAGTTCGGCGCGTCGTATCTGCGCCTCCCGTTCTGGGCCTCCCTGCCGGGCGGCTGGGCACCTCCGCCGCGCCCCGGTGCTACTCTGGCCCGTGGGCCGTGTTCGCTGGGTGGGCGGCGTTGGTGAGTAAATATTGCCCACAGGCGACAATTAAGGCAAGTGAAAAGTTGCCTTCAAGCTACAACTCGCGTAAAAAAAATCACCGCCCGGTAGTGGGTGGTGAACATGGCCGGGAGGCCGGAGGTCGATATGGTGTGGTTCTACGTGGCGCTGGCCCTCATCGTGGGCCTGGGCTTTGGCGGATGGGCTGGGTACAAGTTAGGGTTGCGCGTGGCCCTACGCATGGTCATGGAAGAAGCCTCGCGCAGAAACAAAGGAGAGTGCAATGCCTAAGCCGTTGGTGTCCATAGTGGTGCCCACCCTCGGAGACCGCAGGGAACTGGAAACATGGGAGGCATGGGGCAGGTTTGTCATGCAGTCGCGCGACGATCTTGAAAAAATGCTGTGCGAGATTGCGGAACGCGAAGAAAAGAAACGCATGGAACACGAAGCCATGCGGAGTGAATGTGAAACGTTTGAGGCAGGGCTCACGCGAGGCCGTTGGATGGGTTATTGGGTTGGCGTGATATGCGGTGTGCTTGGTGCGTTTTTGATAGCCGCTATTATCCTATAATCATCCTGTATCGCCGCATGCGCTCAAGGCCAGCATATCGTACAAGGCGAACCGTAGGCTGTTTGTCTTGTGCGATATACATGAAATCTTCCTTGCGCTCTCGGGGGCGCACAAGCAAGGGTGTCATGCGTGGCTGTCTCGCGTCGTGAAATCGTATATCATCGCCTATGACCCATATCTGGGGCAGTTCAACAATAGCGCCACCATCTGCCACGGCTTCAACGATTTCAACCGACCTGTCCGGGTTTTGGTTTTCTATGGTCAAGGTGATCTCCCAGATTGCCTTGCCGTGCCATGTATCTTGAGTGCGCTTGACGTCTATGGCCCACGCTGGCGCCCGTCCAAAGCATCCCGACAGCGCCGTGGCGATAGCGCGTACAGATGACATGGCCCCTTTGGCCGCAGACCATATCTCCATCACACCACCCCGTCCTCACTTCTCGCTCACGTCGTTCCACGCTACATGCGCCGCGCTGTCCACCTTACCCTTCCGAAAACCGAAAAGTCGGCGTCTTCTCCGGACACTTCAATGTCTGGCCGTGCCTCGTTGTCGCTTTTGCACACCAACTTTCCGGGGTTGCGGAACAGGCGCTTGACCATCAGCTCGTCGCACACCCGCACGGCGTAGATCATGCCTGACCGCACGTCGGTGTCCCGCAGGTTGACCAACACCGTCGCCCCGTCTGGAATTGTCGGCTCCATGCTGTCGCCGGTCACGTCGAACAGCACCAGGTTGTCGGGGTTTCCGCCCATCTCCACGATGAAGTCTTGCCTGAATGCGTACAGGCCCTCCACATCACCGTTAGTCACCAGCGACGACCCCGCGCCCAGCCTGGCCTGCACCTTTCGGACGTACCCATACCCACACTCGTCAGGCGTGAAGTCCTTGAAGACATCATCAAGCCGGATGCCCAAGACATCCATGTAGCGCAGCATGTCTTGGAAGTTGGCCGTCTTGATGTCGCCGTCGAGCCATTTTTTGATGTTCCCCGGCGTGACGTTCAGTGCCTTGGCAAGCCGCGCCTGCGAACCCCACCCTCCAGCGAGTTCCGCGCGCAGCTTATCCAGAAAGAGGCCCCATAGGGCGTCGGATTTAGTGGCCAGTCTCATTCTCCCTGCGTGCCATGCAAAAACTCGCCTGCGGGCGACATTTCTAGTGGACATTTTTCTAGCCTGTAGGCAATATTTCGACATGGAAAACGCACTGGAAACCTACCGTTCCGAAAAGGGCCTGTCGTTTGCCGAGCTTGGCCGAATGTCCGGCTTTGGTACGGCGACCGTCCACAAGCATTGCACGGGGAAGATTGCAATCGGCGGTGATGCGGCAATCCGGTACAGCCGGACCCTCGGCATCCCGCTTGATGCTCTGTACCCGGCTACCCCGATGGCAGCCTCAACCAGTACTGCGCGCACACCCGCACGCCGTGCCCGGCGAACGAATGCCGGAGCGCCTGCCTAGCCACCGCGTCAAGCTCGGCGCTCGGCAGGGCCAGCGACGGCACCCGCACGGTGCGCCAGTCGAGCGTTGCCCCGTCGGTGATGCGGACCACGGCGACCGGGCCGGTGCGGCAACGGCGGGTGATGATGTGCAGATGGGCGTGTCTCATGGTGGCAACATAGCACGCCACCAGCAACCGTAAATTATCGAATTGCGAGGGAAAGATCATGAGCGGCGGCATCCTCGAAGTCATCGAAAGCGCCATGGACGAGCAGGGCATCAGCATCAAGTCGCTGGCTCCCCTCGTGGGCAAGGAATACTCCACGCTCAAGCGCGAGCTTAACGAGTTCGACCCCGGCGCGAAGCTGGGCGTCGAAACGCTCATCCCCCTGATACGCACCGTTGGCCCGGCCCCCCTCGAGTTCATTGCGGCCGCCTGCGGCTACACCGTCAGGCCTGTTTCTGGCGCGCCCGACGCTCCCAGCATGGCCGAGGAGTGCTTGCAGGGCTTTACGGCCGTCGCCCGCTACATCGAGGCCGCCAACGCCGGGCAGCGCTACACCGACCTTTCGCCGAAGCTGGCAGCAGCCATCAAGGAACTGGAGGACGTTTTCGTGCGCGCCAGGGACCGCGATGAGCTCGCGTCGGCGGAAGTGCGGGGGAGGCAGTAGCCATGCGCGTGAACGCTTTCTTCGAACCGCAGCGCACTGACATTTCCGACAAGGCATGCGCATGGTGCGGCACCATGTTCACCCCGCACAACGCGCGGCAGGTTTACTGCTGCATGGCGTGCAAGTTTGAAAAGATTGGCGCGGACCAGCATGTGCGCCGTCGCGAAGCCGCAGCGCGGATGCGCGCCGCAGCGCCAGTGCGCGTGTGCGCTATCTGCGGGGCACCGTTTCAAGACGTCAACCAAAATCGCAAGACGTGTTCCGCAGCCTGCGCCACGACTCTTGAGCGCACCCGCAAGCGCCTGTACCGGCGAGGGCACCTTGGCCCTATCCTCGGCACGTGCGTTGTATGCGGGCAGCCGTTTGAAAAAACAAACTGCGCCGTGACGTGCTCGTTAGAGTGCTCGCGCCAGCGCGACAGGGAGGTGGACAGGGCGCGCCATGCCGCCCGCAAGCGCGGAGCCATCCACATTCCGCAGATCATCGGCCCGGCGTGGAATCTCAACTACGATCCCTACGCCGAGGGGATGGTGTTCGCGGGATTCGACGGCGTGGCAATACCCGCGACAAGCCCCCAGGCGCTGCCGGTGTACTGATGCCTTGCCCGCACCCGCCCACCACGCCGGAGCAGGTCGGCGCGACGACCCGAGAAGGGGCGCGAGCGATGTATCTGGCCAGCCCGCACCTGATACCGTGTCCTAACACGACGCCACCATACCAGTGGCTGGCAAGATCGTGGTGCGAGGAGCGGTGCCACAACGGGCAGTGGACGCAAAAAAGCCCCCGGCTGGCACCGAGGGCGAGAAGCAAGTCAAGTCACAACCTCATCACGCACGAGGTGTCCAATGAATAGCCTGAACCTGACCCCGCGTCAACGGATTTTGATGCGCATGCGCGCGCTGTCGTCGCTGATGAAGCGCCCGTACAAGCAGCACGTCCGCACCAGCGCCATGCGCCGTCACCGTGCCCTAGCCCGGTTGTATCGGGCGGCGAAGGAGGGGTAGGGGTGTTGCTTGATACGCAGGGCAAGCCCTTTGCCATCACCGCATCCATGTTCGTTGGCGACTGCATGGACGGCCTACGGGCCATGCCTGACCAGTCCGTGCATTGCTGCGTGACCAGCCCCCCGTACTATGGCCTGCGCGACTATGGCATGGCCGGGCAGATTGGGCTGGAAGACACGCCGGACGCCTACGTGGCCCGTCTGGTTGACGTTTTCCGCGAGGTGCGCCGGGTGCTGCACCACACCGGCACCCTGTGGCTGAACATCGCAGACAGCTACGCCGGTAGATGCAAGGGCGCGTGGAAGAACAAGGACGCGCCCAAGGAAACGTACTCCCCGGATTACGAAAGCCCGCAACTTCAGATGGCGCGGGTGTTTCCCGGCATCAAGCCCAAGGACCTGATAGGCATCCCGTGGATGCTGGCCTTCGCCCTGCGCGCGGATGGCTGGTACCTGCGTCAGGATATCATCTGGGCAAAGCCCAACTGCATGCCGGAATCCGTGCGCGACAGATGCACCAAGTCCCACGAGTACGTGTTCCTGCTGTCCAAATCGCCCCGGTATTTTTTCGACGCGGATGCGGTGAAGGAGCCTGCGGCAGCAAGCTCCATCTCAAGGTGGGCGCAAGACATTGAGGCCCAAGAGGGCAGCACGCGTGTGCCAGGAAAAAGCAACGGGAAAATGAAGGCCGTTGGCGGTGGTGCTTTCCGCAACCGGCGCAGCGTCTGGTCCGTACCTACAGCCAAGTTCAATGGCGCGCACTTCGCGGTATTCCCGCCCGCGCTAGTTGAACCGTGCGTGCTGGCCGGAACGTCGTCGCACGGGGTGTGTCCTGCCTGCGGCAATCCGTGGGCGCGCGTGATCGAGCGCACCGGCCACGAGAACATGCGCGAACAGGCCCACCAGCCGGGTAACCGAACCACCAAGACAGACAGCACCGGATGGGCACCCCTGACGCGCGCCACCGACAAATGGTCGCCCACGTGCGATTGCGGCAAGTCCCCTGTCCCGGCCACGGTGCTGGACCCGTTTGCGGGGACTGGAACCACCGGAGGGGTTGCCGTACTTGCGGGCCGCTGCTTTGTCGGTTGCGAACTGAACCCCGCATATGTCGCCATGGCACGCGACAGGCTTTCAAAAACCCTGCATCGCGCCAAAGAAATACCTATCGCGCTCGAACCATCATGCAATCGCTCCAAGAACGCACGGACGCCAGAGGAGTGGTTGCGGTGAACACAGACTTTCGCGTTTCCGTGGACTTCTTCGCCCACCACAAGGCCCGCAAACTGCGCCGCCGCCTGGGTGCTGACGCGCTGTTGTCCTTGCTCCAGCTTTGGGCCTACGCGGCAAAGATGCGTGCCGACGGAAGCCTTGCGGGTATGGACTCGGAGGATGTCGAACTTGCCGCAGGGTGGGATGGCGACGCCGGGTTGTTCACGAAAGCCCTTGTAGAGGTTGGCTTTATCGACCTGTGCGACGATGGCATGGCCTTGCACGATTGGGCAGAAAATAACCCGTGGGTTGCTGACGAGAAAAGCCGAAAAGAGCGGGCGCAGAAAGGCGCTGCTGCCAGATGGGCAAAGCATCCGGAATGCTCAAGCAATGCCCAAGCAATGCCCAAGCACGCATTTAGCAATGCCCCTCTTCCTTCTCCTTCTCCAGAAGAGACTTCTCTTAACTCAGAGGTACTGCCTAAGGCAGAAGCTGTTTCTTCCTCAACGCGTTCTGCATCCGCACCCTCAAAGCCGGGTGCGGCGCGCACGAAAAAGCCTGCTGAGCCTGCCTCTCCCGAAACGGGCTACCGCACTCGCAAGGGCCGCACCCTCGACGGGAAGCGCCTTGATGCGTTCGAACGCTTCTGGTCGGCCTACGGATACGCCAAGGGAAAGGCCGAAGCCGCCGACGCATGGCTCGACATACCCCAGCTTACCGAGTCGCTTGTGGCGCAGATCGTCGCAGCAGCACAGCGTGAGGCGGCAGCACGCCCGGCGCTGCTTGCGTCTGGCCGCACACCCAAGATGGCGCAGGGGTGGATTACGGCGCGACGATGGGAGGACGGCGAGGAGCCTGTCCCACGCGCCATGAGCGCGGCGCGCGACGGGCCGCCGATGCCGAGGACTTACCGGGAGCTACAGGATTACCAACGCCGGGTGAATGCAAGCAAGATCGACGTTTCGGGATTCCTAGCCGAGGTGGAACCGGGAAATGGCAAGCAAACAAGCGATTTGGGAAATTCTGCAAACCATGCGGGTAATCTTCTCTCCCTCGATGGGTGACCAGGATTTAGCCGCGTTGGGGACCGTATGGCACGAGGACCTGGAAGAACTGACGGACGCTGCCTTGCGGGATGCTGCGAAGGCTGCGCGCAGACGGTGCCAGTACATGCCGAAGCCCGCCGACATTCTCGCGGCCTACCGCGAACTGTCGGAGCGCCCCCAGCACATCCCTCCGGGTGCGGCGGACGCGCAAGCGCTCCCACAAGGCAACGCCGAGGGAACGCACTGGACCGAGGAGCAGGCAGCACGGAACCGCGCCGGGGCACAGGCGGTATTGGCGAAACTGGCGCAGAGGATGCGGGCATGACCATCCTCGACGGCTGGGACGCTGTGCTGACGCACGGGGCGGACGAGGCGGCGAGGATACACGAGGAGATACAGCGATGAGCGACGCAATCCGAAATCTACCGCCACGATTTCGACCTGTCCAAGCCTCTCGCGGAACACGGGCAGTGCAAGCGCTATGCAACCTCGGCAAAGGCGCCCTGGACTGGTGCCGGGAGCGCTGCGAGACGTACCGGGCGTACCATCTCCAGCGTGAAGCGACGTTGCGATATGAGCGCAACCACACCGACGAAACGGACGGCGTAAAAGGAGGGAGCACGAGCGGACGCAAGGACGACGCGGGAAAGCCGCGTTACGACCTGATACCTCCGGAGGCCCAGCACGCACTGGCCGAAGTTTTCACGCGAGGGGCGGAACGGTACGGCGAGCGGAATTGGGAGGCGGGGTTCTCGGCCGGGCGTCTTATCGGCGCGTTGGACCGGCACATCACCGCCTACAAGGCCGGGCAGGACAAGGACCGTGATTCCGGGATGCCGCACCTCTGGCACGTGCTCGCCAATGCCGCCATGCTGGTAGCCCTTGAGGCGCGCGGAAAGCTGGAAGACGACCGGCCCACGGGGTGCGCCGCGACGCTTTTCGAGGGGGTGGAGTGAGCGTCCCTGTCGCCGAAATTCAGCGGGCCGGTGGGCTCGAAAAGTGGATGCTGCGAGCGGCTAGGCAGGAGGTTGAGCCTGGGATGTTCGGCGAACACAGACCCCTCCCTGCGCCGCCGGTGCAGCCCGCCCAGCCCGGCCAGCGTGACCATATTGCGCAGCCCCGCAAAATGCTCGCGGAGACCGGGCGCGGAATCTCCCTCTACGTGCCCATCGTTCCGGTCGGCCAGATGCGCGCCCGCCATGGCGTCGCCAACGGTCATGCGCGCACGTACAAGCACGCCAAGCAGCGCCGGGCAGAGGAAACCCTGACCGCGTACCTTGCCAGGCATCAGCCACCCGAGCCGATGGACGGCCCCGTGATGCTCGGCGTACGGGCCTACCTGCCCATCCCGAAGAGCAAGTCGCAGAAATGGAAGGCCGACGCGCAGGCGGGCCGCATCCGCCCTACGGTCAAGCCGGACCTCGACAACCTGCTCAAGCACGTCAAGGACTGCCTCACGCAATGCCGGTACTGGAGCGACGACAAGCAGGTGGTGGAATATCTGCCGCGCACCGGCAAATACTACAGCGCTATCCCGCGCTGGGAAATCGACATTGTGCCGACGGGGGACATGTGAGCGACGCTATTTCCGAAATTTACAGACACGACTTCGACCTGTCCAAGCCCCTCGCGGAGCACGGAGTGTGCAAGCGCTGCCACCTTGGCAAGGGCGATCCCGACTGGTGCGAGAACCACTGCGAGATATACCGAGTGTACCACCTCCAGCGCGAGGCGACGTTGCGGTATGAGCGCCGCACCGACGAAACGGACGGCGTAAAAGACGGTTCGCATATGAGCGGACGTGGAGACGACATGCAGAGTCCTGTGGTCCCTGATGAGTATGGAGTTGACGGCAACAGTCTGCCCACGCTGGACGACGGCGATTGTAACAACGTTGATACGGACCATTTTCGTGGTGCCACGAAAATGGCTCCCCCCCCTTGCGCAAGCGGGGCAGGTCAACGCCAATTATGCCGCCCTGCACGAGGTGCTATCACAGGCTTACCATCAAGCCGCTGGCGGTAAGGGCCATGAGCGCCACGCCACGGACGACCCGTTTGACCAACAGCCAATCATGGTAATTACCCGCCTGCTGGGCGACCACCCGTGCGCCGCGTTGGGCTATCAGGCGATAAAGAAGACCGTCGAGGCTGGCAGGCTGCACCGCATAAAGGGGCCTGACGCCGCCGTGCGCGAACTGTACGGGGCCATCAACTACCTCGCAGCGATGGCCTTGCGGGTGCAGGAAATGGGCGAAATTCGAGATTCCAGAATGCAGGACGGCGCGCATGGGTAAGCGCGTCGTCGTTGTTTCCGACCTCCACTGCGGGCATCGCGCCGGGCTTACACCGCCGGGCTGGCAGTATAGCCTGCACGACGCCAGCGAAAGTCGCTCCGCGTGGGGAATGCTCCAGCGTGAGTTGTGGGACTTTTACGCCCGCACCCTGCGCGCTCTCCAGCCCATTGAATGGCTGGTGTGCAACGGCGACGCCATCGACGGGCGCGGTGGCCGCAACGGAGGTGTTGAACTGATCACCTCCAATCTCTCCGAGCAGTCCGACATGGCTGTGCAGTGCCTGGCCGAAGCGGACGCGGCACATTGCCTCATGACGCACGGCACGCCATACCACGTGGGGCCGGACGGCGAAGATTGGGAGGCCGCCGTTGCCCGCAGACTTGGAGCACGCATTCGCGGGCACGACTGGCTGGATGTCAACGGCCTCGTGTTTGACTTCAAGCACAAGATAGGCGGCAGCAGCGTGCCGCATGGGCGGCATACAGCCATCAGCCGCGAGCGCGTGTGGAACGTATTGTGGAGCGAGCGTGACTGGGCACCGCTGGCCCGCGTCATAATCAGGAGTCACGTGCACTACCACGAGTACAGCGGCAATCCCACCCACCTCGCCATGACGACACCCGCCCTCCAGGGTCCGGGCAGCAACTACGGCGTCCGCCAGTGCTCTGGCGTGGTGGATTTCGGCCTCGTTTCGTTCGACGTCAACGACGACGGAGGTTTTTCATGGAAAGCACACCTGTTGAACATCGACACGATGCGCCCGGTTCCCGTGCAGGGTTAGCTATGGATATTCGGGCGCTACTGGAAAAGATAGGCACGTCTGCTGCCGATGATGGGTATACCGTGGCCGAGATCGCTGCGGCGATGAACTGGACAGTGAACCGGACGCGGGCCGAGGTGAAACGCCTGCAATCCCTCGGACAGTGCCGCCCAACGAAGAAAATGCAACCGGCCATGGACGGGCGTACATTCCCCGTCGCCGCGTACATTTTTGAGGAGGCCAGAACATGAGCCGCCCCCGCAACGGTATCCTGTGCCCGGAGTGCAGAAAGGGCGGGCGCGACGTGGTGTGCGATGTGGTCAAGACCGTGCCGGTAGGGAGCGGGAGGAGCCGCCTTTACTGGTGCCCGGCGTGTGGCGGCATCATCGACACGCACGAGGAAGTGGTCCGATATACACCACCGATAGGCATGGATGAACCGGAGACGCAGCAGGCCCCCGCATAGGGGGCTTTCTTTTTGGTTGGAAACCCCGGTTTCCAACCAACTTTGTGTTGCGCGCCCGCGTATCCGCCGTACCCTGACGCAAAGGGCAAGCGCCGCGCTGCTAGACATCGGCCAGCACCGCGCCGCACACAGGGGCCTCTGCCAACGGCACGCCCCACGCCCTCTCAACCGGGAGAGATCATGCGCGCCTGGCTCCAGCACCATCTCAACGCCCTCAACATCTACGCGCTGCTGTGCCGTATCGGCATGCCCTGCGCGTGGGCGCGGCGTGTTGCCAGATGGTGGGAGGCCCGCGTGACCACCACCCTGTACCCTGCGAGCGAGGTGCGCCATGGCCGGTAGGCGCACCATCGTGGCCGTCGTCGGGGCGGCAGCCGCCGCTCTGATCCTGTCGGTGACGCCCGTGTGGGAGGGCAAGCGCAATGTCGGCTACCTCGATATCGCCGGGGTGCCCACCAAATGTTTCGGCGACACCCGCGACGTGGTGGTCGGGCACCGGTACAGCGACGATGAGTGCCGAGCGTCCCTCGACCGGGCGCTGGTTGAGCACGCGCAACCTGTCGTGGATTGCCTGCCGGAGATCGTCGGCAATCTCCCTGCTCATGTGCGGATGCTCGCCACGGGTGCAGACCGTGACGGTGCCAGAGGTGGTGTGCATGACGCCCCCTGACGCGCTGATGCAGCCCGTCGCCGTCCCGACGCAGGACGTGCAGACCAACGGCGACCTGCTGGGCCTGCTGCTGGACCGCACCGCAGCGCTCGACGCGTGCAATGCAGACAAGGCCGCCCTCCGCGCTTGGGCAGAGGGGGGCCGCGATGAATGATGACCGGCTGTACCGCGCTATCGAGCGCATTGACGAGCGCACTGCCCGCCTCGCAGAGGGACATGCGGCCCTCGCTGCCCGTGTAGACGAGCGCTTTGACTCCACCGACAGCAAGCTTGATGCCGTGCATGACACGGTGTGCCGCCACGACGAGCAGCTTGCGGATCACGCGCAGACGATCACCAGCATTCGCACCGTGGCAAAAGTCGGCGGCTGGCTTGGCACGGTAGGAGGCGCTGCCGGGGTGTGGGGCATGATCAAGGGTTTTTTTGCTGGCGCGCAGTAACCCGTGGGTTGCCCGGCCCAGCGCAAGGCGGGTGGCGGATATTGAGGAGAGTCCTGCGGCAGCGTCCCCTCCGGCTGCCGATCGGCCCTACCGGGGGCGTGACGGATAAACGGGCGCGGTTTGATGTGGAGCATGCGCGACGACGGCGCACACACCCCGCAAGGGGGCACGGTCGGAGAGCCCCGCAGGCCCGACAATTCGCAGGACGTACCGGATGGCAGCACATGCACAGGCTGCCGTGATAACCCTTTCGGGGGGCTTGTTGTGTGACGAGGAGATGACATGCCGCTGCGCCCGCTGCGCCCGTGCCGCTGGACCGGATGCCCAGCCACCACGCGCGATCCGTCTGGATACTGCGATGCGCACCGACCGCAGGCCGAGCAGCGCAGGGCGGATGCGGCAAAGGCCAGAGCAGCAGCACACGACGCACGCAGGGGCAGCTCGCACAGCCGAGGATACGGCGCAGCATGGCGCAGGCTACGCGCCGATGTGCTCCGCGACGAGCCGCTGTGCAGGGAGTGTGCGAGGCAGGGCCGGGTGACGCCAGCGACCGACGTGGACCACATCGTGGCGCGCTCACGGGGCGGCACAGACGACCGCGCCAACCTCCAGCCCCTGTGCCACCGCTGCCACAGCCGCAAGACGGCGCGGGAGGACGGCGGGAGGCCGCTGCGGTGATGCGGCGTGCGGCAGGGGGGGGCGAAAGTCTGGCGCCTTCGTACCTAGACCGTGGTGGGCAGGCAGATTGCTGCGCGTGCAAAATGGAGGGTGGGGGCAACCCACTGAAAATATGGCAGGACGCAAGCCGATACCGAGCAAGTTGAAGATCCTCAGGGGTACCGCACAGCCATGTCGGATGAACCCCGACGAGGCCATTCCGAACCCGGAAATACCGAGCGCGCCGCGCCACCTGTCGCGGGAAGCGTTGCAGGAGTGGGGACGCATCACGGACGAGCTTCACCGGTTGGGCCTG
Source organism: Nitratidesulfovibrio sp. 1201_IL3209 (assembly GCF_036763125.1). Lineage (NCBI taxonomy): Bacteria > Pseudomonadati > Thermodesulfobacteriota > Desulfovibrionia > Desulfovibrionales > Desulfovibrionaceae > Nitratidesulfovibrio > Nitratidesulfovibrio sp. 1201_IL3209. The sequence goes on along the minus strand of NZ_JBAIYT010000043.1, from coordinate 21,214 downwards.
CTGTCGAACATCGACAGGGCGGCACTGGCCGCCTACTGCCAGGCGTATGGCCGGTGGGTTGAGGCGGAAGCGGCGATCTACGCTGATGCGAAAAGCCCGCTCCTGACAACCATGACCGCCAACGGCACGACGATACAGCACCCTCTTGTGGGGGTTGCCAACACGGCGGCCACGCTGATGCACAAATTTCTGACCGAGTTCGGCATGACCCCGGCCAGCAGGACGCGGGTAGCGGCGAGCAAGCCGCAGCAGGGCGAAAAGAAGGGCTTTGCGGCCCTTGGGTAGGAAGATGGCGAAGAAAGCACCCCAGCACCCCCACGTTGAGGCAGCCATGCAGTACGCCCGCGATGTTGTCGCGGGGCGTGTGCTGGCGTGCAAGTGGGTGCGGCTGGCGTGCCAGCGCCACCTTGACGACCTCGCCCGGTGGGATGGCGTGAAGGGTGCGCCCTACTTTTTCGATGCGGTTGCGTCCGAGCGCGTGTGCCAGTTCGTGGAGTTGATGCCTCACGTCAAGGGCGAGTGGGCGCGCAAGCGCGAACTGCTGTCGCTGTCGCCGTGGCAGGCGTTCATCATTTCCGTGCTCTACGGGTGGCAGCGTGCGGACGGCTTGCGCAGGTTCCGCGAGGCATACGCCGAAATCCCGCGCAAGAACGGCAAGTCGTGCATGGTCGCCCCGGTCGGCCTCTACATGTTCGCTGCTGACGGCGAGGAGGGCGCGGAAGTCTACAGCGGTGCGACCACGGAAAAGCAGGCGTGGGAGGTCTACGGGCCTGCCCGGCTGATGGCCCTGCGCGCTGACGGTTTTGCGCCCCACTACGGCGTCGATATCCGCGCCAAGAACATGAACATCATGGGCAGCGCGGCCAAGTTTGAGCCGATCATTGGCGACCCTGGCGACGGTGCCAGCCCCCATTGCGCCATCGTTGACGAATACCACGAGCACGACAGCCCGAAGCTCTACGACACCATGATCACTGGCATGGGCGCGCGCTCGCAGCCGCTGATGCTCGCCATCACCACCGCAGGATTCAACCTTGGCGGACCCTGCTACGACATGCGCCTGCGCGTGCAGAAGGTGCTGGATGGCGTCCAGACCGATGAAGAGCTTTTCGGCATCATCTACACCATCGACGCCGACGACGACTGGACGAGCGAGGACGCTCTGCGCAAGGCGAATCCCAACTACGGCGTTTCGGTGCGGGCGGACTACCTGCGGTCGCAGCAGATGAAGGCCATCCAGAATCCGAGCAAGCAGAACGCCTTCAAGACCAAGCACCTGAACGTGTGGTGCAACGCCAAGTCCGCGTGGATGAACATGGCGGCGTGGGCCAAGTCGGAAGACACCACGATCCGCCCACAGCAGTTCGCCGGAGAACGGTGTTGGATGGCTGTTGACCTCGCCGCAAAACTCGACCTGAACGCTGTGGCGCTGCTGTTCCGCCTCGATGGCGGGCGCTACGGCCTGTTCGCCCACTTCTTCCTGCCGGAGGACGCCCTTGAGTCCGCGCACAACGCGGACATTTACCGGGGCTGGGCCGAGCAGGGGCACATCACGCTCACACCGGGCGGCATGGTGGACATGGACGCCATCGAGGACGCAGTGCGCGAGATGGCCCGCGAGTTCAACCCGGAAGAGGTCGGCTATGACCCCTACCAGGCATCGCAGATGGTGGCGCACCTGACGGACGATGGCATCCCCATGGTCGAAATCGGGGCCACCGTGAAGAATTTCAGCGAACCCATGAAGCATCTTGAGGCGCTGGTGGCTGACGGCAAACTGGTGCACGACGGCAACCCGGTGCTGACGTGGTGCATGGCGAACGTGGTGTGCCACACCGACGCCAAGGACAACGTTTTCCCGCGCAAGGAGCGCCATGAATACAAGATCGACGGCGCGGTGGCGTCCATCATGGCCATGGCCCGCGCGCTGACCGTCCCCGTGGAACAGCAGGGCGGCGGGTTGTTCGACTGGACGGAAGTAATGGAGGCCCGCGCATGAAGTGGAATCCGCGTGACTGGTTCCGGCGGGCCGATGCCGCGCCGCAAGCCTCCTACAGCGCTGACTCGTTGACCGAAGAGCAGGCAATCGCACTGCTGGCTGGCGGGTACGGCGTTCCCTCGGCGTCCGGCGTGGTGGTGAACGAAACCACGGCCATGCGCGTGAGCACGGTGTACCGGTGCGTGGCCCTGCTGTCCGGCACCATCGCCAGCCTTCCCTGCGAGGTCTACCGGCAGGGCAAGGACGGGCGTTCGGAACCCGCGCTGGATCACCCGGCCTACTACCTGCTGCACAACGAGGCCAGCGCGCTCATGACGGCGCATCAGTTCTGGCGGACGTTCCTGTGGTCGGCGTTCATGTGGGGCAACGGGTACGGCCTGATCGGACGCTCCGCGCTGGGTTCTCCGCAGTCCCTGTCGTGGGTGCATCCCACGTCGGTCACGCCGGACCTGAGCGCGGACAAGACGCGCCTTGTGTACCGCATTGCCCTGCCTAAGGGCGAAAGCCGCCTGTTCGACCAGGACGACGTACTGCACTGGTCCTTCATAGGGTGGGACGGAAAGAAGGGACGCGCCCCGCTGGAATGCGCGCGCGAGGCCATCGCCCTTGCCGCAGCCGGGCAGGAGTTCAACGAGCGATTCTTCGCGCAAGGTGTTGCGGCTGACATAGCCATAGAATCTCCGGAAAAGTTCAACACCGAGCAAGCACGGCATTTTCTGGACTTGTGGGAAAAAAACCACGGAGGTCTGGCGAAGCAGCGTGCCCCCGTAGTCGTGCATGGTGGGGCAAAGATTCAGCGCCTCGATCGCAAGGCCGACGAGTCCCAGCTTGTGGAGTCCCGCACCTTTCAGGTTGAGGACATCTGCCGGTTCTTTGGCGTGCCGCCCCACATGGTGGGCCACACCAGCAAAAGCACTTCGTGGGGTTCCGGCATCGAGGAGCAAACGCTGGGCTTTGTCAAGTTCACCCTGCGCGACATCCTCAAGGGCCTTGAGCAGGAAGTGAACCGTAAACTGCTTCGCTCTGCCCGCTTCTACTGCAAGTTCAACCTTGACGCCCTGCTGCGTGCCGACTCCAAGGGCCGTGCCGAGTTCTACAAGGCGGCGCTGGGTGGCACGCAGAACCCCGGTTTCATGACGGTCAACGAGGTCCGCGCCCTTGAAAACCTGCCGCCCGTCGAAGGCGGCGACGCCCTGCACGCGCCGGTAGCGAAGGGCAAGCCAAGCGAAGGGGGCACCGATGCCGCAGCCGTATAGCATGGTCGGGATGAAAAGCGCGAGCGACCTGTACGCGGATGCCGAGCGCGCCGCGTTGCAGCGCGTCAAAGAGGGGAAGGCCCTGCGCCTGTCGCCCGTTGCGAAGGTCGAAGGCGACGAGGCCACGATGTGGCTGTATGACGCCATCGGGTCGTGGTTCGGCATCGACCCTGCCGAGTTCGCGCGCGAGGTGGCCGCGCTCGACGCCAAGGTGATTCACCTGCGCGTCAATTCTCCGGGCGGCGTCGTGACCGACGCCGAGGCCATGCAGACGGCACTGCAACAGCATCCCGCCAAGGTCATCGCACACATCGACGGATGGGCGGCCAGCGCGGCCACCACAGTGTCGTTGGGAGCGGATGAGATCGAAATGTCGGACGGCGCGTGGTGGATGATCCATAACGCCTGGGGCGTCGCCATCGGCGGGGCCGAAGACATGCTTTCCATGGCTGACATCCTTGAAAAGATGAACGCCAACATCGCCGCCGATTACATCCGCAAGACCGGTGCCAGCGCCGAACAGGTCAAGCAGTGGATGGATGCGGAAACGTGGTTCACCGCCGCCGAGGCGCTGGAACATGGTTTTGCGGATCGCATCTACAAGGCTGACGGCGGCGACACTGCCGAAAAAGACCAGAAAAAGACCAAGAAATCGGAAAAATCCGCCAGCAACACGGGCGAAGTCGATACGGCGCGGGCAGTCCGTGCCCGTGCCATCGCCCTTGCCGAGGCGGGGTACTAGCGGGGATTCCCGCACCATCAACAGGCATATGGAGGAAACACCATGCCCATGTCCATTCAGGCCCTGCGGGAACTTAAGGCCGAAAAGATCGAGGCCGCCCGCGCCCTGCACGCCAAGGATAACTTCGGCGATGCGGAACAGAAGGAGTTCGACGCCCTGATGGCCGAAGCGCAGGCCATCGACACCCGGATCAAGAACGATGAGCGCCTGAACGGCCTCACCGACCCGGCGCAGGCCGCCGCCGTGGCTGGCGCGGCCAACGCCGCCCACATCGAAGTCGAGCACAAGGCGGTTTACCGTAACCTCGGCGAGCAAATGCTGGACGTGCGCGCCATGACCATCGATAGCGCCGACGCGCCCAAGGCCCGCGAGCGCTTCCAGAAGGTGGTCAACGCCGCCTCCGGCGCGTCCACCGGCATCGACGGCGAGGGCGGCTACCTGGTGGAAACCGACAAGGCCTCCAGCATACTGACCACCGCCATCGAAACCGGCGTGCTGTCCAGCCGGTGCACCTCGCAGCCCATCGGGGCCAACGCGGACAGTTTCAGCTACATGGCCGCCGACGACCGCGACCGCTCCACCGGCAAGCGCAACGGCATCCAGGTGTACCGCAAGGGCGAGGCCGACACGCTGGTTTCCAGCGGCAAGGCCCTGCTCAAGGAGCGCGAACTGCGCGTGGAAGACATGTACGGCCTGATCTACGTCACCAACCGCATGCTGCGCGACGCCGTGGCCATGGCCGAATACGCCAAGCGGTGCCTGCGCGAACAACTGGCGTGGAAACTGGACTACGAAATCTTCCAGGGCAGCGGTGCCGGGCAGTGCCTGGGCATCATGAACAGCGACCTGCCCGTGACCGTCTCCAAGGAAACCAGCCAGACCGCCGACACCATCAACGCCACCAACGTGATCAAGATGCTGGCGCGCTTCACCGGCGACATCACCAAGGCGGCGTGGTTCATCAACCAGGACTGCCTGCCGCAACTGCCGCTGATGACCGTGGGCAATCAGCCGGTATTCGTGCCCGGTGGCAGCTTCGCCAATGCCCCGTTCGGCGTGCTGCTCGGGCTGCCCATCGTTCCCATCGAGTTCTGCAAAACCCTGGGCGACAAGGGCGACATCATCCTCGGCGACTTCTCGCAGTACCTTCTGGTGCGCAAGGGCGGCGTGGAAGAGGCCGAATCCATGCACGTCAAGTTCCTGACCGATGAAATGGCCTACCGCTTCATCACCCGGAACAACGGCCAGCCCATGCACGACGCCCCCATCACCCCGCTGAACGGCTCGGCCACCCTGTCGCCGTTCGTCATGCTGGAAGCCCGCTAGGAGGTAGGTTGAGATGAAGAACCTCATCGAAAACGTGCAGATCGTCGAGGCCATCGCCCCGCAGGCGGGCGCGGCCATCACCGGCGACTACATCTCGCTCAAGAAGGCCGGGCACGTGACCGTTCTGGTGCACATCGCCCAGGCCAACGCCGCCCCCGTCGCCATCACCATCGAGCAGGCCACCGTCGTGGCGGGCACCGACTCCAAGCCCCTCGCCAAGGACGTGCCGATCTATCTCGTTGCCGACGCGGGCACCTCCGACGTGTGGGTGCGGCAGACTGACGGCGTGGCGTTCACCACGTCGGCGACCCTGAAGCACAAGATGGTGGCGTTCGAGATCGACGCTGAAGATCTGGATGTCGCGGGCGGCTTCGACTGCATCACGGTCAAGACCGCCGCTTCCGACGCCACCAACATCACCAGCGCGCTCTACGTTGTGTCGGGCCTGCGCTACGGCCCCGGCTCCGTTATCGCCGACTAGTCCAACATGGAGGGCATCATGGAAGTGCGTCTGTTGACCCGCTGGGGTTCGCGCATGCAGGGCGACATCGTGAGTGTGTCGGCGGAACGCGCCGTGGCGCTCGCGGATGCCGGGATTGGCCGCATCCTTGTCCAGCCTGGGGACCAACCCGAAGCACAGGCCGAACCCGGCGATGAACTGGCCGACGTGAAGGCGCAATTGGATGCCCTTGGCATCGAGTACAGCCCCCGCATCGGTCTGGACAAGGCCAAGGCCCGCCTCGCCGAGGCGCAGGCCGCCAAGACGGAATGACGAACAGGCCCGGCATCCGCCCATGGGGTGCCGGGCCATTGCGGAGCAACCATGTCCATCGTCACCACATCGCTGCGTTGCACCGTCCCCGCCGACTTCACCGCGCTGTCGCTGGAAGCCGCCAAGGCCCATCTGCGGGTGGAGCACGACGCTGACGACGACCTGATCACCGCGCTCATTTCCGCTGCCCAGGCGCACGCGGAGCACGAGACGGGCCGTGTGCTGTGCGAAGCGACGTGGGAGTGGTGTCTGCAAGGCCCGCTGACCGGCCCCGCGTGCATCCCGGTAGCGCCCTGCGCCTCGTGCGCCGGGGTGGCCGTGGGTGGCGTGACCGTGGACGCATCCGCCTACGCCTTCACGGCGTCCGGCGCGCTGGCCGGGGAGTCACCCCTTTTCGCGGCGCTGACGCCCGGCCCCGACTTCCCCACCGGTGACGCCGTGACGGTGACGGTGACGGCGGGCTGGCCGGATGGCGAAGTGCCCGCCGCCATCACGCAGTGGATGCTGGTGCGCATCGGCACCTTGTATGAACAGCGCGAGGCGTTTGCCGTGGGCGCGAATTTCCACGAGTTCGGACGGTCCTTCGTGGACTGCCTACTGGACCCTTACCGAATCCCCAGGGGGATGTGATGCAGGACATGCACATTATTTGTCCGAAACAGGCCCACAACATCGGGCACATCTACCTGAACGGCGTGGATTGCGGCTCCGCTGTCGGGGTGACCCGCGTGATCTTCGAGGTGACCCCCGACGGCATGCCGGAACTGCTCATCGAGCGCATCCCCGCCCCCCTTCCCCGCGAAGAGGAACGCTAGATGCGCATCGGCCCCATGCGCCACCGTGTCGTCATCCTGCATCAGGTGCAGGGCGCTGATGACCCGCTGGGCGAACCGGCCCTGACGTGGGCGGAGTTCGCCACGGTGTGGGGCGAGGTGTCGCCCCTGTCGGGACGCCAGTACATGGAGGCCCGACAGGCGCAGTCCGAGGTGTCGCACCGGGTGCGCATCCGCTACCTGCCCGGCGTGGCGGCGGACATGCGCGTGCAGCATGACGGGCGGATGTTCCAGATCGAGGCCGTGCTCGACATGGGCGAGCGCAAGCGCGAGATGCACCTGATGTGCGTCGAAAGGACCGGTGACTGATGGCTGGCGGCGGCATGATCAAGGCGTCGGTTGAAATCAACCTCGACGGCCTGGATGCGGGCCAGTTCGCCGGGCATGTCCAGCGCAATGTGGACGCCCTTGCGGAAATGGTGGCCGCCGAGGCCCGCGCCACCACGGCGTTCACCGACCGTTCCGGCAAGCTGCGCAAGTCTATCAAGGTCCGCCGCCTGCGCGAGGGCGAGGAACCCGTGGTCATCGTGGGGGCCTTCGCCCCGCACGCGCACCTGGTGGAGTTCGGTACGCAGGGGCCGCGCAGCAACCACGGCAAGGCCATGCCCATCGGTGCGGATGGCGCGCGCTACGGCGGCAAGGGCGAGGTTTCCGGCTGGGCGCGCAAGGTGGCCCGCATGCCCGCACTGCCCTTCCTGCGGCCCGCGCTGGAGAAGGTCCTGGCCCGCGCGCGTTCCGGCATGCTGGCCGACATGTTCAGCGCCGAGACGCCGGGCGGCTTCGGCTGGACGGGGGACTAGATGCAAGGACTCATCGCCGCCGTCAACGCACGCCACAAGGCGCAACTTGGTTTCGCAGCGCACGTCATAGAGGCCCCGGAGGGCACGGCGCTGCCCTACAACGTGGTCAGCATCGTCAGCGAGATCGCCACGTACAATTTCACCAGCACGTTCGAGCGCACCATCGTGCAGTTCGACGTGTACGCGGTCAGCAAGGCGGCGGCCATAGCCGGTAGCGAAGCGCTCAAGGCCGCGTTCGACGACTGCGCGCTGACCGTGCCGGGCTACCTGTTCGGCAAGTTCGAGCGCCAATTTTCCCAGCCGCTGAAGGACGGCGACGCATGGCGCGTCATCGTCCAGTACGTGGTGGAACTGCAAAAGGCATAGAGGAGCGACAGCATGGCTACCCTCAACGGGCGCAACGCCCGCGTGACCGTCAAGCCCGCCAGCACGGAACAGATCGTGATGGAAATCGGCTCGTGGTCCATCGACCTGGGCGCGGACGAAATCGACACCACTTCCTTCGGGTCCGGCTGGGCCAAGTCGGACGTGGGCATGAAGAAGTGGTCCGGCAGTCTGGAAGGCTTCAGCGACCCCAGCGACGACGACGGCCAGGGCGTCATCGAGGAAGCGTTCCAGGACGGTTCGCTGGTGGGACACATCCGGTTCTACGAGAAGTACGCCACGACCGGCGAGGTCGTGTACTGGACGCCGGACACCACCGCCGACGCCAACGCCGGGGCGCGCATCACCGCCTTCAACGTGGGGCAGGACAAGGCGGGCGTGGCCTCGCTGTCCGTCTCTTTCTCCGGCTCCGGCCCGCTCAAGCGCGTCGTGGAAACCGTGGGTTCGTAACGGGGGCATCCATGCGCTTCAACATGACCGACCTGAACCCCGGCACCGTGTGCCCGCTGGACCCGCAGGACACTGGCGCCGGGTCCATCACCCTGCGCACGCTCAACTCCGAAACGCTGGCCGACATCGAGCGCAAGACGCGCACCCGGCGCGTGGAGTACCGGCGCGGCCAGCGGCACGAGGTGGTGGACGTGAACGAGGCTTTGCACAGCGAAATGCTGTGGGACTACGCCATCGTCGCGTGGGATGGCATCGAGGACGAGAACGGCGTGCCCATCCCCTGCACGCGCGAGAACAAGGCCACGCTCATGAACGGCTCCCCGGTGTTCGCGCGCATCGTGGGTGATCTGCTGGACCAGTTGACCGAAGCACGCCTCCAGCGCGCCGAGAGCGCCGAAAAAAACTGATCGAGCACGCCGCGCGGCTGTGGGAACGGCCCGACTGCGCGGCGTGTGAAACCATCCATGACCGGCGGGGCACGCAGCCCCCCTGCGAGGAGTGCACCCCGCCGCTCATGGAGGAAAACGCGGACGCCATGATGATTTTCGGCATCGTGCAGGGCCAGGTCATCATCGCCCCCATGGGTGGGGTGGTGGACATCGACCACAAGGCCATCCACGAAGCCATGCGCCTGTACGGTATCCGCGACAGGCGGGAATGTTTCCGCAAGGTACTGCGACTCGCCGCATTGGCGCGCGAGAAGCAGGGCGGCAAGAAATAGCCGCCGACCGGCCCCGAATGCGGGTGCCGGGCATGACAATCAAATAGGGTACGGACGGAAAGCGAAGGGGCCGGGATGGCCCGGCCCCTTGCTGGTTAGTAGCGCGTTTCGGCGTTGTGCGTGATTTCTGTCGGCACGACGATGAAGGACGGCGCAGGGTCGCCGTGGGCGGTCACGTCCACAACGTCGAGGCGGACGGTAAGCCCTGCCTGGGCCGCATCGCGGAGCACTGCCGAAAAAGCATCCGCTGCACGTCGCACGGCTTCTGCCATCTCCACACGTCTTGCATCCTGGCTCATGGCAACCTCGATTGTTGGTGCATCATATCGCGCTACCGCATGCCCGCCAATCCCTCCATGAGGCGGGCAGTATGGCACAGCGCGTCGGCCCCCATGTCGATGGCTGCCGTGCCCCGGTTGGCGGATATGGAGTCGAGCACACGCTCCCGCGCAAGCTGGTCCGTGAATCTTTCGGAGAGGTGCGGGTACAGCAGTTGGGCAAGACGCCACCCGGCAACGCCAAGCTCCAGCGACCGCATATGCACCTCGGACGCGAACGCAAGGCACTCGTGGGCATGAACTGACAGCCTGCGCCGGAGGTCTGCCGGAAGGTCCGGCTCCGCAGGCGGCAAAGCCTTCGGAGCGTTCTGGATGGCATCGACGCGCTCCTGCACCCATGCGATGGCGCGCTGGACAGTCTCCACGGTCATGTCCTCCACGGAGGCAACGCCCATGGCGGTGTTCACCTGTCGGAACGCCGGGCCGTAGCCGATGGGGGCCATGCTGACCCACATGCGTACCAGGTCAACGAGCGGCTTGCGCTCGGCCTTGGTGGCAAGGGTGGGCGAGATGGCGACGGGCTGGGCGTGCTTGCCTTCGATCAGGGCGCGCCGCTCGCACCAGTGCCGCCATAACACATCGTCGCATTCCTGTTGATAGATGATAATCGTGGCACGGCTGGCTTGCTTGACCTTGTTCGCCGAGACGCTGAACAGGTAGGCGGGCAACTTGCGCACAGGCAGGCAGAGGGTGTCTTGGTCGCCGCTTGCGGAGGGTGTTGTCATAATGACAACACCCCATCGGTCACGGTTTGCGGTGAGTTTGCGGTACTGTGTGGCCCAGTTCAACCCCATGCCCTCAACGATGGGGCGCATGGGCGTGACGGGTTCGCCTTCGTGTTCGATGACGTACAGGGTGTTGCCGTGAAACGAAACAGGGGAAGGGGTAAGGCTGGTCATGGGGAACTCCTTGCTGGGATGTTGAATTCCCCCTCCCCAAAAAGGAGAGGGCCGGGAGCTTCAACACCGCCAGCAAGAGCGGCCCATACGCTTTCCCCTTGCGGGTATTGTATGGCGTCTGGACTCCCGACCCGAATATGCTTGGAAGTATACCCCGCCGCCAAACCACACAAAAGGGGTTGACAGGGCATAAAAAACCACGGCTGACGGGCGCGGAATCCGCTTACTGACGGCTGTTGAAGGCCGTGCGGACACCACGCCATGGAATGTGGAAAAAGTCAAGCCCGTCACCATGCCATCATGCGCTGTGTCGCCTCATATCTGCCCTTGCATGTGGCAAAGCCGTCATCCCACCCCTGCTTATAGATCGGGTCTGATGCGTACCTACTGACATCCTTAGAAAAACGATAATACGGATGCCCAGATGCAACATACCCACTGTCGCACCCTGGCCCATATCCTGCCTGGTATTCTGGTGGGCCATTTGGGATTTGATTGTTTCCTGTTGCACATCCTGACAAAATAACAACTGCAAGCGCCGCACAAATTGCAATGGACTTCATTTTTTCCCCCTATTTGCGGTTTTTTCCCAAAACGCACTTCGTATCTTTATTTTTGGGTGTTCGTCGTCGGATATGTCATAGACCTCCGTAAGATGCTTGTGCCCGCTTTTTATGAGTGCCGTTACGTTTTTCGCATCTTTTGCACCCAGCCTACCAAAGTCACCGCATATAGCATCAACAAAAACAATACCATCTGTATCCTCGGACACACTTCCGAGCACAAGTGAAACAGATGAATAATTGCTAAGTTCATCCGCGCAGTCTCTTCTACGCTCGTCCATATTGTTTGTTCCAGATATCCCCGTAACGCTCATTGTCATATATTTTGCGTTTTCTGGAGGCGATATGTGCACTTCAAGCGCGCAGCCATAGGACTTTCCACTCCCTCCATGTACGCTTGATATCTTCGCAAGGCATGTGCAACCGGAATCAAGAAGTTGCGCAATCCGCGTGTTGCTGTCGCTTTTTATGTACCCGATCATTCCCATTCCACTAACGACGGCAATTGCGTTTCCGTCATGCCTGTTGTCCGGCTCGCGCACCAAGTCAACGGCTTCCCATCTTTCAAGTCTCGCGATGATTTTTTGCCTGCTCACACCGTCGCTGTTGTTGTGCGTGACGCCTGCAACAGGGACGCCTTCCATAGTGATGGTTAATGCTTCCGGCGCATGCCACGCGTTCCAACTGATTTCCTTGGTGCGGTTGATGATCACAGGGGGATCAAGGCCCTCGTCCTGCGGGAGGGTTTGGGGCTGTGGCGTGGCTACATCCTGTTTTTCCTGATTGCCCGTGCCGAAGAGCCATTGAAAAATTCCCATACCCGCCTCCTTTTCGCCAAGCCGTTACCAGCTAGCCGCAGCCGTGGCAACGGGCAAAGAAAAAGCCCCGCAGAAGCGGGGCCGGGCGGGTGGGGTGGAGTGGGGCGGGCTAGTGCACACCACAATGCTTGTCGCGCTTTCCCTTCTTGCCATCAGGCGGAAGGAAGAACCCGACAATGCCGACGAGCAGGCCAAGGACGCCAACCGCGATCAGGTATGTGGTCATGTTCTTGCCTCCTTCCATGTGAGCAGTAGCGAAATGGCTATGAATGCGAATCCGAACGAGTAGCAAATCCACTGAGGCAGCGCTGTCGATGGGTTGAGCATGCCGCCGATAAACATCCCGACGCTCATTTTCTCAAGCCAGTCCGCGATGCGTTTCCTCATGCCCAGACAGTAACCGTCGTTCCACGTTCTGACAAGTTGAATTGCCCACAGGCAATGAATTCGCGCACACCCCGCCCGTGGGGTAGGCTGCGATGGCCAAGGCTAACTCAGTGGGTGGGGATGGGGGGGGCTACTCGATGGGCAGCAAAAGTTGGCGCGGCGTCTTGATGTGCTCCACGACTTCTACGGCCTCATACTCCGTGCGGAGTCCCTCGCGGGTTTGAAGCTGCGTGACGCAAAGCTTGATCTTGAGTTGGTCGCCCTTGGCGAACGTGATGCGTCCCTTGTCCACATTGTCAAGGAAGCGCTTATCAAGAATCTTCACATTGATAGGCGTCGAACCGTCGGTCAGCCGCCATTTGTTGTCTTCCTTGAAGCTCAACGAAACGATGGTGAAAAAACGAATCTGCGGTTCTGTGTCCTGGGCGATGACAACGGGGGCAAACTCCGGCGGCGTGAAGGCGTCCACCTCGTCCTTCGTCACCAGCGGAGCCTTTTCTTTCCCGGAGGCCACATACAGGGAGTCGATGCCTTCACGGCGCACGGGGTCAACCGCCTTGTCAAGGGCAGTGCGAACGCCACCGTCCCCATAAAGTTCGGCAACGCCAGACTCTACCTCTACAGCCTCAATGCCGTCATCAAATTCAATACTGACCTTCCCGTTTTCCAGCGCCTTCATGCGCTTGGGCTTTCTCCCGCGCGCCTTGCGCACCAGCCAGAACAAGGCCCCACCCGCAGTGGCGGGGTTGATTCCCAGAAGGTTCAGTATTTCCAACGCCTCTCGGGTCCTGCTTTCGGGATGGAAAAGGCTGCGAATCGTGTCTGTGAAGCCTTGTATCACCTCAAAGCTGATGCCAAAGCATCCCGGCTCGAAAGCCTTCACCTTGACCGAAACCTCGGTACTTTCTCCGTTCAGAACGCGGTTGGCGTTTTCAAGCAGGTCGCCCAGGGCAAGAAGCGCTGGCGCAAGGTCGCGCACGTCCATTTTGCTGCCGCGCAACGCATCCCCATCATAGAAAACCGTAAAAGACGCTGACGAAGTAGGCATAGCCTCCACCCCCTCCTGCATGCTTGACAGCCAGTTCACCGCTTCAGGCGGTGAGCGATCTTCTCAAAAAACGGCGCTGATTGCCAGCACATCACCCCCTTTCCGTCCGCACCCGCACGTGAGGTAGACATGGCGATTCGCATTCCCGGCGTATACGTCGAGATTTCCGGCGACATCACGAAGTTGGAGAAGTCGCTTGACAAAGCCAAGGCCATCGTCAAGGCCGACTCCATTGCCATCTCGAACTACCTGAACAACGCCATCAAGCCCGAAAGCGTCGAGCGCGGAGTGATGGGGCTGATCCGCAACCTTCAGCGCGTCAATTCGGCCTCCAAACTCACTGGCGAGCAGTTCCGGGGCCTGAGCAGCGACATTGGAGAACTGCGCTCCATGACCGGGCTGGCGGCAAACGACTTCGCGCTGCTGCAAGGCCGCATGCTGAAGCAACGGGTTATGGACAGCGCGGAGAGGTCGTTTCTTGCCGTGGCCAAGGCCGCCAAGTTGACCACTGCGGAACAGGTGATGCTGCGATACCGCCTTGGCGACACCGATGGCGCGGCCAGAATGCTTGCCAACACGCTCAAGTCTCATGTGGCCGGGGGCTTCACCACCGCCCGCAATGCCGTGTTCAGCTTCCAGACCGCCATCGTCGGCCTGGCCCTTGCCAGTCTGGTCAAGGAAGTGTTCGACGCGGGCGTGCAGGTGCAGAAACTGCAAATCGCCTTCGACGCCATTACCGGCAGCAGCGAGGCCAGCGCGCAAGAATTCGCCTTTCTGCGCGGGCTTTCCGACGAACTTGGCGCGAACTTCTACGTTCTAGCCGAGGGATATAAACAGGTTGCCGCAGCGGCGCAGGGAACGAACTACGAAGGGGCCGTAACACAAGACCTCTTCACCGCAATAACCGAGGCCTCCGTGGCCCTTGGCATGTCCGGGGAGGCCACGGAGCGCACGCTCAAAGCCCTCAGCCAAGTAATGTCAAAAGGCAAACTGACGGCAGAGGAATTGCGGCAGCAGTGGGGTGATTCTCTGTACGGCGCGTTCAACAAGGCCGCCGAGGCCATGGGCATCACAACGGAGAAACTCGACAAACTGTTGCAAGACGGGGCCGTACCTTTTCTCGATTTTGGCCCCAAGTTCGCCGCCATCCTGCACCGAGACTTCGGTGAGGCAGCCCGCAAGGCCGCCGGAACGGCACAGGCCGCAGTGAACAAGTTCGAGGAGGCGTGGACCGATCTCAAGGTGGCGATGGGCAGCAAGGGCTTCATGGAATCTGCAACGTCAACGCTGCGCAGCCTGACGGAAACCATGAAGGACCCCGGCCTGCAACACGCCATGGCCGTTCTTGCGACCAGCGTTGGCGAGCTTGTTCAGGAGTTCGCCCGGTTTGCCGCGCATCAGGGCACGCTGCACAGCATGGCGCAAACGGGGCAGTCGGCGTTTGGCGCACTGGCAAGCGCCGGTGGTATGGCAAAAGACCTGCTTGGCTCTGTAGTCAGCGGGTGGGCCGCCCTGCCGGAGCCGGTGAGAGAGTTGGGCCTTGTTGGCGGCATTGTGCTGGGCAAGAAGGGCATGGCCGCGCTGGCCGCGCTTTCGTGGGCGGCTGGCGTTGGCGACAGAATGGACCGCTCCATTGCGCAGATTGGCAAGGGCAACATGCAGTGGAGCGACCTGATTTTCGGCGACGACAAGGAGGTTGAAGCCAAAATTGCCGCTGCCGAAAAACTGGAGGCGGCGCAACGCAGAGCCATGGAGTTCGCTGCTAACCCCAAAATGGCCAGTGCTCACTCCTCTGCATCACCCACGCGCGGCCTGTCCCGCGATGCCGTTGATTTCGAAGCGGCAATGAGCAAGGCCCAGCGTGCGCTGGATTCGTTCGCCAAAGAATCCCCGGCATCCAAACTCGCAAAGATCAAATCAGACTACGGGGATGCCGTTGCGGCGATAACCGACGCCATTTCAAAGGCGTATGACGCCGGGCAGGACACCACGGCGCTTGAGGGCATGCTTTCTACGGCAGGCAAGGAGTACGACCGGCAGATTTCGGAGTGGGGGAAGAGGGGCGACGCCGCAGCCAAGAAGACCACCGACGCCATGCAGTCCATCACCAAGGAACTTGCCCAAATGACCGATACGGGCACCGAGGGTGAGGCCCGTATTGCCGCGTTGCAAAAGAAGTTTGAGGACTTCGCGGAAGTCCCCGGCGTGGCCGCTTCCAAGTTGAAGGAGTTCAAGGCCGTCATCGACTACGCACTGGCGCACAACGGGTACACCCCGCAGCAGGTGGCCGCCTTTGAGCGTGGGGTGAAGAAAGAGGTCGCAGCGCTGGAAGACAGGGCCAAGGCCATGCGGGCAGCCACGCGCGCAGATGGGACTGTAGACCAGCAGAAGCTAACCCTGTTGACAGCTACGGCGGAAGCAGAGCGCACCTACAATGACGACGTTCTGCTGGGAATCGACAAGACCATTGCGGCCAAGAAGCGTGACCTTGCGGTTACGACGGCCACGGCAGAGGCGCGCCAGCAGGACCTGGCCGTTCAGGAGTCCTTCTTACAGGACTTGGCGGGGCTGTACGCCAACGACGAGGGCTTGCAGCGGGACATCCTGGACAAGCAGGTGCGCAACTACCGGGATGCCGGGGTGGCGCAGGTGGACCTGGCCCGCTGGAAGTCGCGCAAGGAATTGGAAATGGCAACCGACGCGGCCAGCGGCATGCGGCGCGCCCTGACCAACTACTACGAGGACGCGCAGAACGCGGCCACCAATTGGGCCAACGTCACCGGCAACGCCTTCAACAACCTTGAGGACGCCATGGTGGACATGTGCACCACGGGCAAGCTGGAATTCACCAGCATGATCGACGCCATGATCGCCGACGTGATGCGGCTGGTGGTGCGCACCAGCATCACGGGCCCGCTGGCGCAGGCCCTTGGCGGGATGATCGGTGGTCTATTCACGGGCTCCGGCGGAACGGGCGGCGATGCCAGCGGTGCCTGGGGCAGTTATTCGGATAGGGTGGTGGGTATCGCGGGCACCCGCGCAGGCGGGGGGCCTGTGCTGTCCGGCAACACCTATCTGGTGGGTGAGAACGGCCCCGAACTGTTCACGCCTAACTCCAGCGGTGCAGTATTGCCAAATGGCGCGCTGTCCGGCGGCATCGGCACCAACGTGCAGATCAACATCATCGAAAGCGCCAACGCCAAGGCCGAGGTGACGCAGACGCCCACGGCCAACGGCGTGCGGCTGGACGTGGTAATCAAGGACGTGGTGGCGCAGGACATCGCCAAGGGCGGCAAGATCGACCAGGCCATCGCGGGCCGTGGCTTCTCGCGCACATCCCGCATGGCGGGCAGGGGGTAACCATGGCCGAGCCTGAACTCTACTGGCCGGAATCGCTGCCGCAGCAACCCCTCAATTCCGGGACGCAGCGGGGCATCCCCAACCTTATCCTGCGCTCCACTATGGACAAGGGTCCGGCCCGGCAGCGGCAATACACGTCGGCGGCCAAGCGCCGCCTGTCGTACCCGCTATACCTGACCATGGCCCAGGTGGCGACGCTGGAGGAGTTCCTTGAGACGGTCCCCGGCCAGTCGTTCTGGCTGCCGGACCCCATGGACGACACGAAGTACCTCCTCGTGGACCTTGTTCCCGAATCACAGGAAAGTGTTGCCACCTTGCAGCCCATGGGCACCGGCATGACCGTTACCCTCACGTTGGAGGCGTGGCCCCATGTGTCCCGCGACCGTACTTAGCGGCGATTTCAAGCGCTACTCGCTGGCGTCCAACATGGACGACGTGCTGGTGTGCCTCATCGCCATCTCGCATCCGGACATGGCGGCGACCATCCGCGTCTCGTCGGACCCGACGGAACAACTCGGCTGGCTGGACGACGGCACGCCCAAGTACGGCACCGTGAGCAACGGCGAGGAATACCTGTACTACCAGTTCGGCTTCACGCTGCCCGGCCAGCCCAGCGGCACGGAAACTCCGGAGGCGGCGATCGTGCTGGACAACGTGGACCGCGTGCTGGTGCGGACCATCCGCGAGTTGCACGAGGCCCCGCGTTTTGCCTGTTCCATCGTCCTCGCCAGCAACCCGGATCGCATCGAGTACGCCCTGCCCAAGCTCATACTGACCGGCACGGATTGGGATGCGGCTGCCATCAACGGACGGTTGACTTTCGCCACCACCCTGCAACGCACGTTCCCTCCGCGTCGGTTCCTGCCCTCCAACTTTCCGGGGTTGTTCTGATGCCGCACTGGTCCGACAGATACGTGGGCATCCCGTTCCGCGAGGGCGGGCGGGACTTTTCCGGGTGCGACTGCGCCGGGCTGGTGCTGCTGGCGCTGCGCGAGGAACACGGCATCATCGCCGCGGACACGGATGCGGCCTACGGCGCGGACGATTTTCACGGTGCGCTCGGCCAGGGGCGGCTGGCCGAACTGGTGGAGCGCGGCCTGCGCGAGTGGCGGGTGGTGTCCGGCCCGCCGCGCCCGTTCGACCTGGTGCGCTACGCCGTGGGCGGCAATCCCTGCCACGTGGGCCTGTGCGTGGGCGGGGGGATGTTCCTGCACGCGCTGGAAGGCGCGGCGCGGTCGCACCTGATTGCGCTAGCGTCCCCGCAGTGGAAACGCCGCTTCGTGGAGTTTCGCCGCCATGAACAACTGACGGAGGCCCCGGCATGACCCGCAACCCGGAAGTCGTGACCGCCGCCAACCTGCCCGCGCTGCTGGCCGACGCGCCGCCCTTGTACGGGCAGGCGTCGCGCATGGTGTACCGGCCGGACCTGCTGTCGCTGCGCACCGTCGATCTGGTGGTGCCCACGGGTGTGTCCGTGCTGGCCGCCATGCGGCAGGCCCTGCGCGACGCCGGGCACTCCCCGTCCATCCTGCGCGGCGCGCGCATCGACATCAACGGCGTCCCCGTGCCGCGCTCGGAGTGGGGTGCCCGCCTGATGCGCCCCGGCGACCTCGCCAGCCTGCATGTGCCCGTGCGCGGTGGTGGGGGCGGCAGCGGCAAGAACCCGTTGGGCACGCTGCTGTCGCTGGTCGTGGTGGTGGCGGCTGCGGCGCTGACATACGGGGCCGCCGGTGCCTGGGGAGCAGGCTTGGTAGCGGGCACAAGTATTCCGCAGGCCGCCCTTGTCGGCGGCATCGCCGGGCTGTCCATGATGGCGATGTGGGGAGTCAGCCAGTTGTTCCCGCCTGCCGTCGCCAAACTCGGTTCCACCGGCAGTTCCCTTTCCGCCGAAAAGACGTGGGCCATCACCGGCACGCAGAACCAGGTGGACCCCTACGGCCCCATCCCGTTCGTGCTGGGCAAGGTGCGCTTTGCCCACCGCATGGCCACGCGCGGCTATACCCTGCTCAGCGGCCAGACGGTCATCGCGCGCATCCTGTACGTGGTCATGGGCCGCAACCGGGTGACGGACCAGCGCATCGGAGACACGCCCCTCGCGCAGGTGACCGGTGCGCGCACGGTGGTGCATGAAAACTGGCGCGGCGAGCCGCTTAAATTCATCCGGAACGTCTTTGAAAACTCGTTCGACGCAACCGTGACCAATTCCGGCGGCGAGGTGACCAAGACCACGCAGGCCGACGCCACCGGGTGCTCGCTGGAAATCTACTACCCGCAGGGTCTTGTCCGCATCGACAAGAAAAACAGGCGGTATACGGCCTCCGTCACGCTGCGGGTGGAGATTTCCGCATCCGGGTCTACCACGCGGCTGCCCGCGTTCGGAGACGCCGGGAACACCGTCACGCATTCCGCCGCCACGGTCACGCCGCAGCGGCGCGGCATTTCCATCACGTTCCCCAGCGCGGGGAAGTGGAACGTGCACGTCAAGCGTATGACGGCCGACGCCAACGACAACGACACCGAGCAGACCCTGCTGGACGATTCCAAGTGGGTGAAACTGCGCAGTTTTGTCCCCGGAAGGCCGGTCATCTACGAGGGATTCCCGCTGACGCTCATCGAGGCGGAATTCCGGGCGAACGATGCGCTGGACGGGGTGATCGACGCCTACAGCGCCGTTATGGAGAGTTACGCTCCGGTCCCGCAGGAGGGCGGCGGCTGGCTGGACCAGCCCACCAACAGGCCATCCGCGCTGGGCTACCTGCTCACGTCCGGCAAGTACGCCTCCGGCGACCGCATCATCGACGTGGCGTTGGATGCCGAGGACATGCACGACGACGTGTGGCGCGACTTCCACGCGTGGTGTGAGGCCATGGACTGGCAGTACAACTCGGTGATCACCAGCGAGGGGACCATTGCCGACGTGCTGGCCCCGGTGCTGCGGGCGGCGCGGGGCGGGTACGCCATTCTGGACGGCCTGCACGCCGTGGCCTGGGACGCGCCGGACAAGCCGGTGTCCATGATCTACGGGCCGCGCAACTCGTGGGGGTTCCGGGCCAGCAAGACCATGCCGGAGCGCATGCCGCACGGGCGCAGGTTCGCCTTCCTGAACGAGGAAAAGGACTACGAGGAAGACGAGCGGGTGGTCTACGCCGACGGATACGACGCGGGCACGGCCACCTACGTCATCGACGACGAGCAGGAAGGGGTGACGAACCCCGGCCTAATCTGGAAGTTCGGGCGGCTGCACATCGCGGATTCCATCCACCGGGCGGAGACGTTCGAGTGGCAGACGGATTTCAGCCACCTCATGGTCCAGAAGGGCAGCGTGGTTGACCACGTGCATGACGCGCTGCTGACCGGCATCGCGCAGGCGCGCGTCATCGGCGCCATCCCCGATCCGGAGGACGATACCCGCATCATCGGGGTCATCCTGGACGAGGACGTGACCATGGAGGCGGGTGTCACGTACATGCTGCGCCAGTACACGGCGGCATCCATGAGCACGGCGTGGGCCGTGCAGACCGTGCCCGGCACGGGGCGCGAACTGTACTGGCCGGTGGTGGACGAGGAGACGGGGGAACACCTGTCCACCCCGGCGGCCGCCAGCCCGCAGTTCGACGACATGGTGGTGTTCGGCGTGTCCGGCCGGGAGACGTTGCGCCTCGTCGTTACCGGCATCTACCCGGAACAGGATTTCGTTGCCCGCATTACCGCGCAGATGGAAGGGACGGACGTCTACGCTGCCATCGACGGACCTGTGCCGCCGTTCGTGAGCGGCATCACCAGTCCGTCACGCTGGTCCAAGGGCAAGCCCGCCGTACCCACAATACTGTCCCTGCGCAGCGACGAAACGGTGCTGCTGCGGCTGGCTGACGGATCGCTGGTGCCGCGCGTCGCCGTGTCGTTCGAGGCGGCGACCGTGCGCGACGTCGAGGCGGCGACCGTGCGCGTCCAGGTGCGCGTGGCTGGCAGCGAGGAGGAGTGGCGCGTGGCTGGCAGCGTGCCCGCCATCGAGCGGGTTGTGTACGCCACGGACGTTGAGGAGGGCGTAGAAATCGAGGTGCGGGTGCAGGCTGTTTCCACGCTGGGCGTCGGCAGCGACTGGTCCGCCCCCCTGCTCCACACCGTGGTGGGCAAACTTTCCCCCCCGCCGGACATCCCGGAACTGATGCGCGACGGCGACATGCTGCGCTGGTCGTACCCCGACGCACCGCTGGACTTGGCCGGATTCCTGGTGCGGTTTTCGCGCAATCCGTCCGCATCGTGGGAGATGGCCACGCCCGTGCCGGAGGGCACGGTGCCCACGGCCGTCTACGACATGTCGCGCTACGCGGGCGCGGAAACCCTGTGGATGGTACGCGCCGTGGACACCGGAGGGCGCATGTCCGCAGGTACGGCGCGACTGGTGGCCGACATCGGCGGCCCGGAAATCGCCAACATCGTGGATGAGATAGACCTGCGCGCCATGGGCTGGCCCGGCGCGCACGACGGCGAGGTGGACGGCGACGGCAACTTGTCCGC
>NZ_JBAIYT010000042.1:0-34221 GCF_036763125.1 Nitratidesulfovibrio sp. 1201_IL3209 | reverse complement strand
TGAAGAGGAACTTCGAATTACACCTCAAAGAATGTGAATGGCGCTACAACAAGCCCCTGCCCCAACTCATTGCCGAAATGAAACGGCTGGTAGCAAAAAACAAAGACCTGATGGTCTAGAGCCTTCCATAATGTCAGTGGGCTACACTGGCTTCAAGTTCTTCTTTAGCTTTTCATCTCGCCGCACCCGGCACAACTCCGGCGGGGCGCAGCGTGGGGCAGCGTCAGCACTCTGTCTTTACCCGCCCGGAGCTACCGCGACCCAGGGACAGGGATTTCGTTCTCCGGCAAGGAGGCCGAGCCGTGGCGACGGGAGCGTACTCTTCTCGTGCGTGACCGGAGACCACGGCGAAGTCCGACGCAGCCGGAGGGCGAAAGACCGGACCGCTGGCCAAAATTAAAGACCGGCGTGCTTGATGCCTAGGACGTTCAGCTCCACCTCGTTCAACCCCACGCCCCGCAGCTTGTCGCGGTTGCCGCGCAGGCTTTCGATGGAGTTCAGCCCCATGCCGCCCAGCATTTCCTGGATTTCGTGGCCCCAGGCCCGGACCAGGTTGGCCATGCGCTGCGCGGCCACGTCCGGGTTCTGGCGCTTTTTCAGTTGCGCGGCGTTGGTGGCGATGCCCCACGGGCACTTGCCGGTGTAGCAGCGGCCGCACAGGGTGCAGCCCACGGCCACCAGCGCGGCGGTGCCGATGTACACGGCGTCGGCGCCCAGGGCGATGGCCTTGACCACGTCGGCGCTGCACCGCACGCCCCCGGCCACCACCAGCGAGGCGTGGTTGCGGATGCCTTCGTCGCGCAGGCGGTTGTCCACCGAGGCCAGGGCCAGTTCGATGGGAATGCCCACGTTGTCGCGGATCATGGTGGGGGCCGCGCCGGTGCCGCCCCGGAAACCGTCGATGACCACCATGTCCGCCCCGGCGCGCACGATGCCGGACGCGATGGCCGGGGCGTTGTGCACCGCCGCGATCTTCACGGCCACGGGCACCCGGTACCTGGTGGACTCCTTGATGGCGCAGATGAGCTGGAGCAGGTCTTCTATGGAATAGATGTCGTGGTGCGGCGCGGGCGAGATGGCGTCGGAGCCCTGCGGCACCATGCGGGTGCGCGAGACTTCCTCGTCGATCTTCTCGCCCGGCAGGTGCCCGCCGATGCCCGGCTTGGCGCCCTGCCCCACCTTGATCTCCACGGCGGCCCCGGCGTTCAGGTAGTCCTTGTGCACGCCGAACCGGCCGGAGGCCACCTGCACGATGGTGTTGGCCCCGTACTGGTACAGGTCCGGGTGCAGGCCGCCCTCGCCGGTGTTGTAGCAGATGCCCAGTTCGGTGGCGGCGCGGGCCATGGCCACGTGCAGGTTGAAGTTGATGGCCCCGAACGACATGGCCGCGAACATGATGGGATATTCCAGTTGCAGTTGCGGCGGCAGGGGCTGCTTGAGGCGGGGGCCTTCGGGGGTGTGGACGAAGTCCACGGCATCGGGCTTGGCCCCCAGGAAGGTGCGCAGTTCCATGGGCTCGCGTAGCGGGTCGATGGAGGGATTGGTCACCTGGCTGGCGTCCAGCAGCATGTTGTCCCAGTAGATGGGCTTGGGCTGCGGGTTGCCCATGCCGGACAGCAGCACCCCGCCGGTGTCGGCCTGCTTGAAGATGTGCTTGATGTACGTGGACGTCCACAGGGCGTTGTCGCGGAAGTCCGACGGCTTCTTGCGGATGGTCAGGCAACTGGTGGGGCACATGGCCGCGCAGCGGTGGCAGCCCACGCAGCGGGCGCTGTCATGCACCACGAACTGGCGCGCCTCGTCCCAGAAGTGGGCCTCGTACGAACACTGGCGCACGCAGACCTCACAGTTGATGCACCGGGCGCGCTCGCGCTCGATGACGAAGTCGTTGAAATGCTGGCTGATGGGCTTCACATGCACGCTGGTAACCTCGGCTTGGCGAACCTGTGGAAAAACTGCCGGGAACGGTGGTCCGGGTCGTCTCCTGCATAGCACGTTTCCGCGTGCGTGTCCGGTGTGCCTGGCAACAAGGCGGAAGGCGGGACAGGCAGCACATGACAGGACACGACAGGACACAACAGGGCCTGACAGCACGGGCGGCAGGAGGCAGGGAATGCGGCAGCGCGATCCCCCCGGAGCGTCCGGCATGACCGAGAATTAACGATTCCGTGCAAAATCGTCAATCCCAGCATCTTCAGGAGACGATACTGATCACCTGACCAGCTGAAACTATGTAATTGTTGCGGAATATTAGCTTGTGAAATTATGCTTTTTGTGAAAACCGACCAAAATCGCAAAAAATAACATTTTTGTATCAAGAAAAAAGTTCGCGCACGAAGTCGCGCACCGCCCCGCTCACCCGGTCGCGGCATTCCACATGCGTCGTGATGACGTGGTGCCCGGCGCGCATGTCCGTGATGTCGAACAGCTTCAGGGTCACGTCGGGCGAGGCCACATGGGCCGCGATGTGCAGGGCGTTGGAGTAGTGCACCGTGGCGTCGCCCCGCGCCTGCATGACCAGCACCGGGGCCGTCACCCGGGCCAGCCCCCGGCGCACCCCGGCCGCGCCCACGATGAGGCTGTGCAACTGCGGCAGGGCCGTGGCCTCCTCGTAGCCGCGCCACGGGGCCACGGCGCGCGCCGCCTCGCTGCGCGGGGCGGAGGGCCACACCGGCCGCACGTGGCGCAGCAGCCCCACCAGCGGCAGCCGCCAGTCCTTCATGCGCCACGGAATGATGCGGTACACGTACATGGGCGCGGCCAGGGCCACCACGCCCAGCGGCCGGAACAGCTGGGCCAGGTGCAGGGCGATGGTGCCGCCCATGGAAAGCCCGATGGGCACCACCGCGTCCACCTCGCGCTCCAGCGCGCGGTATTCGTCTTCCGCGTGGGCCACCCAGTCGGCGAACACGGTGCGCCGGAAGTCCTCGAACGAGGTGTCGTGCCCCGGCAGGCGGATGTTGCGCACCACGCAGCCCAGGTCCCGCAGCGGCCCGGCCAGCGGCTCCATCTCGAAGGGCGCACCCGTGAACCCGTGCACCAGCAGACATCCCACGCGCATCTTTCCTCCCTGGCGTTTCTTGCGCATGACGCACGCTTGCCGCACGCCATGCCCTATATTATCTGGACATTCGATCCGTCGCCCGGCCACCACGCTTCGCCACGCGGCGCACACCCAAGGAGCCCCCCAAGGAGTCATCATGACCCGCCCCTGTGATATCCTCATACAGGCCGCCTGCATCGTTACACAAGACGCCTTGCGCACCGTCGTCGAGGACGGGGCGCTGGCCGTGGCCGACGGCACCATACTCGCCGTGGGCCCGCGCGAGGCCGTGGCCGCCGCCCACGCCCCGGCGCGGGTGCTGGACCTGGGCGATGCGCTGGTCATGCCCGGCCTCGTCAACGCGCACACCCACGCGGCCATGACCTTCCTGCGCGGCGTGGCCGACGACCTGCCGCTGATGGAATGGCTGACGCAGCACATCTTTCCCGTGGAAAAGCACCTCACGCCCGACATCGTGGAAGCGGGGGCGTTGCTGGGCTGCGCCGAAATGCTGCGCACCGGCACCACGGCCTTCAACGACATGTACCTGATCCAGGACGCCACCTACCGCGCCGTGGACACGGCGGGCCTGCGCTGCCTGGGCGGCGAGGGCATCTTCGGCTTTCCCTCGCCCGCCTACCCCGACGCCGACGCGGGCCTGGCCCTGGTGCGCGAACTGCACGAACGCTGGCGCCGCAGCCCGCGCATCCGCCAGTGCGTCACCCCGCACGCGGTGTACACCACCTCGCCGGAACTGCTGCAACGGTGCATGGCCCTGGCCGAAGAACTGGACCTGCCCCTGCACATCCACCTGGCGGAAACCACCACCGAAACCGCCCAGTGCGTGGAAATGTTCGGCCAGCGGCCCGTGCCGTACTGCCACGGCCTCGGCCTGCTGACCCCGCGCGCCACCGTGGCCCACGCCGTGGACCTGACCGGGGCGGAGATCGACCTGCTGGCGTCCACCGGGGCGGCGGTGGCCCACAACCCGGAAAGCAACATGAAGCTGGCCTCCGGCGCGGCCCCGGTGCCGCAGATGCTGGCGCGGGGCATCGCCGTGGGCATCGGCACCGACGGCGCGGCCAGCAACAACAGCCTGAACATGTTCACGGAAATGACCAGCTGCGCCATGCTGCACAAGCTGCGGTGCATGGACCCCACCTGCGCCCCGGCCCAGGCCGTGCTGGACATGGCCACCCTGGGCGGCGCGGCGGCCCTGCACTGGCCGGGCCTTGGCCAGCTTGCCCCCAGCTGCCCGGCCGACCTTACCGCGCTGGACCTTTCCGCCCCCAACCTGCAACCCATGTACAACCCCGTCTCGCACCTGGTGTACGCCGCCACCGGGCACGAGGTGCGCCTGACCATGGTAGCGGGCGAAGTGCTCTATCAGGACGGACGGTTCACCCGCTTCGACTACCCCGCCCTGCTGGCCCAGATGCGCGACGTGCGCCGCTGGGTGCTGGACAAGCTGGGCAGGTAGCCTGCCTTTTCGAGCGCGGGAAGCCCTTCAAAATAATCCAGCCAGCGTTATTCCTATGGAATTTCTTTTGAGCTATTTTGATATAATATATTGTTTTTTATTGTGATTTCCGTGGATTATCCTGGATTGTTTTGCTCTATCAACATAATCCTTTTTGTTGACAAACCGGGCAAACTGGATAATTGGAACCTGCTTTCTGAAAGAACAAACGCGCTTCGCGCGCGACGGAGGATTTCGAGATGAGCGCAACGAGCAACGTCCTTGCTGGTGCCACCAAGACGGCCGACGGCGTGGTGATGAACGGCATCGCCCTCAAGCCCATCGTCGAACAGTGCGAAGGCTGTGATCGCGTTCGCGTGTTCGAGGAAGAAAAGTTCTGCAGCAGCTACCCCATGCCCGAGCGCAAGTGGGTTGGCGGCAAGTGCAACTTCGCCACGCACATCAAGTCGCAGACCGCCGCGGCCGCCAAGGTCAACCCCCTCAAGGCGTCCAAGCGCGCCGCCAAGGGCCGCTAGTCCCTACCTCGACAGCACGGGAAAGGGCGCGGGCAACCTCGCCCTTTCTTTTTTTCTCCGCCGCGCGCCGGTTCCGGTCATGCCCGGCGGGGCCATCCTGACTCGGCGGCCGGGCCGCTTCGTGCGGCTGCGGGCGCCACGCGCCACGCGCACGGGGTTTGCCGCATGCCGCACCGCATCATTTCCGCACTCGACGCCCGCCGCGACGCCGTCATCGAATTGCAGCGCGAACTGACCCGCCGCGTGGCCCTGGGGCCGGAAAACGGCGGCGAAGGCGAGCGCGAAAAAGCGGACTGGCTGCTCGCCCACCTGCGCGCCATGGGCGTGACGGACATCGAGCAGATCGACGCCCCCGACCCCCGCGTACCCTGCGGACACCGCCCCAACATCATCGCCCGCGTGCCCGGTGCGTCTCCGCGCACGGTGTGGGTGCTGGCCCACATGGACGTGGTGCCCCCCGGCGACCCGGCCCTGTGGGACGGCGACCCGTGGACCCTGCGCGTGGACGGCGACGTGCTGTTCGGCCGCGGCGTGGAGGACAACCAGCAGGCCATCGTCTCCGGCCTGCTGGTGGCGCGCGAACTGCTGGAACAAGGCATCACCCCCGACCTTTCGCTGGGCCTGGCCTTCGTGGCCGACGAGGAAACCGGCAACGCGCGCGGCATGGCCCACGTGGCCGCCGTGCGGCCCGACCTGTTCCGGCCCGACGACCTCATCGTGGTGCCCGACTTCGGCGACAGCGATGGTTCCATGATCGAGGTGGCGGAAAAGAGCATGCTCTGGCTGCGCATCGCCGTCACCGGCAAGCAGTGCCACGCCTCCACCCCCGACGAGGGGGTGAACTCCCTTGCGGCCGCCGCCGCGCTCATCCTGCGCATCCGCCACCTGAACGGGCGCTTCCCCGACGCGGACCCGCTGTTCAACCCGGCCACCTCCACCTTCGTGCCCACCAAGAAAGAGGCCAACGTGCCCAACGTGAACACCGTGCCCGGCTCGGACGTGTTCTACGTGGACTGCCGCGTGCTGCCCCGCTACGATCTGGACGAGGTGGTGGCGGCGGTGCGCGGGCTGGCCGACGAGGTGGAGCGCGAGCATGGCGTGTCCATCGCCATTTCCGAGATCCTGCGCGAGCAGGCCGCCCCGCCCACCAGCCCCGACGCGGAGGTGGTCACCCGGCTGCGCGCGGCCATCCGGGACGTGTACGGCGTCACCGCGCGGCCCGCGGGCATCGGCGGGGGCACCGTGGCCGCCATCGTGCGGCGCATGGGCCTTTCCGCCGCCGTGTGGTCCAAACTGGTGCCCAACGCCCACGTGCCCAACGAGGCCACGCGCGTCTCGTGCAACATCGGCGACGCCAAGGTCATCGTCACCATGCTGTTCGAGGGCGAAAAGTAGCCGGGCGCGCAACGCCCCGCCCCGCCCTTGGCACCCCACATCCACGGTACCGCACATGTCCGCACCCCTCATGCCCCGCAAGGCCCCGTTTCCCCAACTGTTCGACTGCATCGTGGTCGGCGCCGGGCATGCCGGGTGCGAGGCGGCCATGGCCAGCGCGCGCCTGGGCCACCCCACCCTGCTGCTGACCAGCAACGCCGACCGCATCGGGCACCTGTCGTGCAACCCGGCCATCGGCGGGCTGGCCAAGGGGCACATGGTCAAGGAAATCGACGCGCTGGGCGGCATGATGGGCCTGTGGGCCGACGAGGCGGGCATCCAGTTCCGCACCCTGAACGTCAGCAAGGGCCCGGCCGTGCGGGCCTCCCGCGCCCAGATCGACCGCGACGCCTACCTGCACGCGGTGCGGCGCGACATCTTCGCGCAGGACAACCTGTGGGTCTGGCAGGACACGGCGGAAGCCATCCTGGCTGAACACGGCCGCGCCGCCGGGGTGCGCACCGGCCTGGGGCAGGAATTCCGCGCCCGCACGGTGCTGCTGACCACCGGCACCTTCCTGTGCGGGCTGATCCACGTGGGGCTCACCAACTTTCCCGGCGGCAGGCTGGGCGACGCCCCGGCCGTGGGGCTTTCCGCCTCGCTGCGCGCCCATGGCCTTGAGCTTGGCCGTCTCAAGACCGGCACCACCCCGCGCCTGTTGCGGGCCAGCATCGACTTCTCGGTCATGGAAGAGCAGCCCGGCGACGAACCGCCGCGCCCGTTCAGCTTTCGCGGCCCCGGCGTGCGCCTGCCCCAGGTGCCCTGCCACATGACCTGGACCAACGAGCGCACCCACGCGGCCATCCGTTCCGGCTTCGACCGTTCGCCCATGTTCACGGGCGTCATCACCGGCACCGGGGCGCGCTACTGCCCGTCCATCGAGGACAAGGTGGCCCGCTTCCCCGACCGGGAACGCCACCAGATCTTCGTGGAGCCGGAAGGGCTGACCAGCCCGGAATGCTACCCCAACGGCATTCCCACCAGCCTGCCGCTGGACGTGCAGAAGGCCATGATCGCCACCATTCCGGGCCTGGAAAACGCCCAGATCGTGCGCCCCGGCTACGCCATCGAATACGACTACGCCGACCCCATCCAACTGCACCCCACACTGGAGACCAAGGCGCTGCCGGGCCTGTACCTGGCCGGGCAGATCAACGGGACATCCGGATACGAGGAGGCGGCGGCGCAGGGCCTGTGGGCCGCGCTGAACGCCTCGTGCGCGCTGCGCGGGCTGCCGCCGTTCCTGCCGGGGCGCGACGCGGCCTACATGGCCGTGCTGGTGGACGACCTGGTCACCAAGGGCACGCGCGAGCCGTACCGCATGTTCACCTCGCGGGCGGAGCACCGCCTGCTGCTGCGCGAGAACAACGCCGACGCCCGGCTGACCCCCCTGGGCCGCGACCTCGGCCTCGTGGACGACGGCCACTGGGCCGTGTTCCGCGCCCGCCACGACGCCCTGGCCGACCTCATGACGCAACTTGAACAGCGGCGGGTGACGCCCGACGCCGCCACCCGCGCCACCTTCGCCGACCTTGGCGAGGCCGTGCCCACCCGCGCCGTGTCGCTGGCCGACCTGCTGCGCCGCCCCTCCATGTCGCTGGAACGGCTGCGCCCCTTCTGGCCCGAAGCCACGGACTACGCGCCGGAGGTATGCGAAGAGGCGGAAACCATCCTCCGCTATTCCGGATACCTGGCCCGGCAGGAAGAACTGGTGGAGCGCGCCGCCCGGCAGGAATCCCTGCCCCTGCCCGACGGCCTGGACTACGGCGTGGTGGCCGGGCTGAGCCGCGAGATCGTGGAAAAGCTGACCCGCGTCCGGCCGCGCACCATGGGCCAGGCATCGCGCATTTCCGGGGTCACCCCGGCCGCGCTGACCTGCATCGAAATCCACTTGCGCAAGCTGGAACGGGGCCAGGGGTAGCACGCCGCCCGGATGCACCGCCCGACGTCCCCCCTGACATCCCGCCCTGACGTCCCGCCTGTTGCGGCAGAAGCCGTTTGGCGCTACCGTGCAGGGTGCGTCCGTCCAGCTTCGCACCCAGCCTGCCGCGCGTCCTTCGGCGTACCTCAACAGTCCGGGGCACCATCATGAGCAGCGCCGCACCGTTCCCGTTGGACTTCTGCCTCTCCGGCCTCGCCGGCCTCGCCGCCGACCTCGTCACCGACCTTGTTTGGCCCCTGGCGGACGGCCTTTCCCTTCCCGTTCCGCTTCCGGGCGCGGCCAGCTTCCTGGCCGAGATTTCGCGCAACTTCGGCAACTACCAGACCGACTTTTCGCTGGTGCGCGAATTCGTGCTCATCGTGGCCGCCGTGGCCGCCCTGCTGGCCGCCGTGCTGCTGGTGGGCGGGCTGCGCCAGCGCCGCGAGCGCTACACCCCCGAAGGCTGGGTCAACGACCCGCACGTGATCCGCGAACTGTTCGACGCCGCCATCCTGCAACGCGGCCGCTTCGAGATGCAGTTCCACGGCCCCACGGGCCGCCGCTCCACGTACTGCACGGCCGTGGCCGTCACCCGCTCCGCCCTGACCCTGGAATGCTCGCTGCTGCGCACCGTGCCGGAATCATGGAAGGGGCGCGAGGTGGACTGCTACTTCCGCACCCAGCAGAAGCGCATGCAGGTGTACTACCAGTTCACCTCGGTGATCACCGGCGCGCACCGCGCCCCGCCGCCCGACCGCAACGCTCCGCGCGGCCCCGACGCCACGGCCGACGCGGTATGGCTGGTGGACCTGGCCCTGCCGGAAAAGCTGGAACGGCGCCAGAAGCGCGCCTTCCTGCGGCTGGACGTGCCGCGCCACCTGGTGCTGGGCCTTGCCGCGTGGCCCATGGGGACGGACACCCCGGCCCCGGCCGACGGCCGCCGCCTGGGCACGCCGCTGCTGGCCCTGCCCGACGCCACCAGCCTGAACAGCTTCACCGCCCACACCACGCCCTGCCCCGTCGGCGATACCGCCCCGCATGCCTCCGGCGCCGACCCCGATTTCGACGCGGCCCCGGACTCCGACCCCGCCGGAGACGCAGCGCCCGCCCCGGCGGCCTGCGCGGACACGGTCCCCGACGATGTCGCCGCCCCGCTCTTTCCGGACATCAGCCACGCCCAGCCCGTGGCCCTGCTGAACCTTTCCGGCGGCGGGCTGCGCCTGCTGCTGCCGCGCGCCACGGCCCGCGCCGCCGCCACGCGGGGCATGGACCTGGACATCGGCGGGCGTTTCGCCGCCCTGCTGGAACTGTACGACCCCCAGCACGACCGCAGCCTGGGCTTCTGGCTGCAATGCCGCATCCAGAACCGCTTCGTGGCCTTCGAGACACGCGACGTGGAACTGGGAGCCCAGGTGCTGGCCTGGGGCCAGTCCCGCGACAACGCCCCCCACATGGCCGACTGGAAACCCCTGTCCGACGAGGGCGAGGTGGAACCCCTCGGCAACTGGGTGATCCGCCGCCACCTTGAGCTTTACAGGGAAAGCGGGAGCGATGTAGTGTGACGCCGGACCGCAAGCGCCCGTGTCCGCTGGCAACCTTGGCCTGACTCGCACATGGCCCGTGCGGGGCGCATCCCGCGCCGCACGCCCATGCAGGCACCACCAGCCGGACACGCCCGTGCGCGGCGGCAGATCCGCCAGCCGCCGGTGGCGAATACCGCCCCGCCCCACGGCGACGTCACCACAACACAGGAGCCCCCCTTGGACGGAGAATCGGGCAGTCCCATCTGGTCGCGCATCGCGCGGCTGTTCCATGGCCGCACCAACGACTCGGTGGAACAGGCCATCATCGAGGCCCGCGAAGACGGCGAACTGGACGCCGAAGAAGGCTCGATGCTGCTGAACATCCTGAGCCTCGACGACACGCAGGTCCAGGACATCATGACCCCCCGCACCGACATCGACTGCGTGGAGGTGGACAACCCCCTCGCGGAAGTCATCGAGCGCATCGTCGCTTCCGGGCATTCGCGCATCCCCATCTACCGCGACAACCGCGACAACATCGTGGGCGTGGTCTACGCCAAGGACCTGCTGCGCTGCTTCGTCGACCCCACCGGGTGCGCAACCCCGGTGGCCGACCTGATGCGCGAGCCGTACTTCGTGCCCGAGACCAAGAACGTCTACGAACTGCTCCAGGAATTCCGCAGCCGCAAGAACCACATGGCCATCGTGCTGGACGAGTACGGCGGCACGTCGGGCCTCGTGACCATCGAGGACGTGCTGGAACTCATCGTGGGCGACATCGAGGACGAGCACGACACCCCGCGCGACGAGGACATCGTGGTCCTGGACGGCGAAAACTACCAGCTTTCCGGGCGCGCCCTGCTGGAAGACCTGGAGGAGCTGGGCATCAGCCTCGACTCGGACGAGGTGGACACCATCGGCGGCTACCTCAGCATGCTGGCGGGCCACGTGCCCCAGGCGGGCGAAGCCTTCGACCTGGCCGGACGCCGCTTCGAGGTGGTGGAAGCCGACGCCAAGCAGATCCGCACCGTGCGCGTGGGGCCGCTGGAAGCCGTGTAGGCGGTTTCCGCCGGGCATGCCCCGTCCGGGCCACGCCCCGGCCGCGCCTGAACCGCACCGCAGCACGACCGTCACCCCGGCGTTTCCGTGCCGGCCTTGACTTTTCCCCCCCCAGAGGTTTTGACCTCCGGTTATGCGCAACGCACTCTGCATCCTCCTTGGCGCGGCCGGCCTGTGGCTGGGCTTTCCCAACCCGGTGGCCCACCTGCCCCTGCTCGCCCTTGCCTATCCCCTCGCCCTGCTGCTGCTGGGCCTTGGCGCCTCGGGCCGCTGGTCCGCCTTCCGCCTGGGCTGGCTCACCGGCATCGCCGGCTCCTCGGCCTGCCTGTACTGGCTGGCCCTGCCCGTGCACGAATACGGCCAGTTGCCGTGGGTGCTGGCCGTGCCCTGCGGCGTGGCCATCGGCGCCTACGTGGGGCTGTACGGCGGCCTGTTCTGCCTCGTGGCGCGCCTGACGCGCGACCGGCTGGCCCCGTTCCGGCGCGGGCTGTTCCTGGGCTGCGCCTGGCTGCTGCTGGAAATGCTGCGCGGCGTGTTCCTGACCGGGTTCCCGTGGCTGACCCTGTCCGCCGCCTTCGTCCCGTGGCCGGTGGCCATCCAGGGGGTGGCCGTGGTGGGCGCGTACGGCCTGTCCGGCCTGCTGGTGGCCGTGGTCTGCTGGACCATGGGGGCCATCGCCCCGGAATGCGGCCCCCGCTGCCCCGGCGTGCGGCGGTCCGTTTCCCCGTCGTCGCTGGCCCAGACCCTGGCCTGCGCGCTGGGGGCTTCGCTGGTTACCTTCTGCCTGATGGGCTACGGGGCCTACACCCTGTCGCGCGGCCTGCCCAAGGACGGCGAAGCGTTCCGGGTGGCCCTGGTGCAGGGCAACATCGACCAGGACCAGAAGTGGGAGCCCGCCTTCCAGCGCGCCACGGTGGAGCGCTACCTTTCCCTGAGCAAGGACGCCGTGGCCGCCGGGCACCCGGACCTGGTCGTCTGGCCGGAAACGGCCATGCCCTTCTATTTCCAGGAGCACAAGGAATTCGGCCCGGCCATCCGCGCCTTTGCCGCCGCCAACCGCACCCCGGTGCTGGTGGGCACGCCCGGCTACGTCAACGCGCCGGTGAAGCGGGGCTTTCTGCTGTACAACCGGGCCATGCTGGTGGACGCCGCTGGCGGCGACGCCGGGCACTACGACAAGGAGCACCTTGTCCCCTTCGGCGAATACGCCCCTCCGGGCCTGGACATGCCCTTCCTGGAAACCCTGATGCAGGGCGTGGGCGACTTCACCCCCGGCACCTCGGTGGCGCCGCTGCGCCTCGGCAACCTTGCGCTGGGCATACTCATTTGCTATGAAACCATTTTCCCGGAACTGGCCCAGCAGCGCGTTGCCGACGGCGCCAGCGTCCTGGTGAACATCAGCAACGATGCGTGGTTCGGCACCACCTCGGCCCCGGAGCAGCACCTGCAACTGTCGGCGCTGCGGGCCGTGGAACAGGGCCGCTACGTGCTGCGCGGCACCAATACCGGCATTTCCGCCATCATCGACCCGCACGGGCGCATCGCCGAACGCGGCGGCCTGTTCCGGGCGGAGGTGATCGGCGGCATGGCCACGGCCCGCACGGAAACCACCGTGTTCCACCGGGTGCAACACCTGGTGTGGCCCGTGGCCCTGGGGCTGGCGGCCGTCGCGCTGCTGTTGCCCGCCCGCCGCCGGTCCTGAGCGCCGCCCCCGCCCCACGCACAACCCCGCAAACAGACACCATCCACATGCTTCAGCTTGCCGAACTGCGCGCGCGCAGCGCCACCCTCATCGACCAGTACGCCTCGCTCTGGGGGCGTCTTTGACCTTGCGGGCAACCGCAACCGCCTCGACGAGATCGAGCGCCAGCTTTCCAGCCCCGACGCCTGGAACAACCCCGAAAGGCTCACCCCGGTCCTGCAGGAGAAAAGCCAGCTCGAAGGCGAGATAACCCGCCTGGAGCGCCTGGAAACCTGCCGCCGCGACGTCACCGAATGGCTGACCCTGGCCGAGGAGGAGGAAGCGGCGGGCGAACCGGGGCAGGAGGCCCTGGAATCGCTGGCCGAACAGGTGATGGTTTTGCAAAATCTGTTGCAGGAGACGGAGATGAACATGCTCCTCTCCGGCAAGGAGGACCGCCTGCCCGCCATCGTGGAAATCCACCCCGGCGCGGGCGGCACCGAGGCCCAGGACTGGGCCGAAATGCTGGTGCGCATGTACCTGCGCTGGGCAGACACCCACGACATGAAGGCCGAATACCTGGACTACCTGGCGGGCGACGAGGCGGGCGTGAAGAGCGTCACCCTGCGCATGGCCGGGCCCAACGCCTACGGCCTGCTCAAGGGCGAAAAGGGCATCCACCGGCTCATCCGCATCTCGCCGTTCGATTCGTCCGGCCGTCGGCACACCTCGTTCGCCTCGGTGGACGTGATTCCCGACGTGGGTCAGGAAATCACCGTGGACATCAAGGAAACGGACCTGCGCATCGACATCTTCCGCTCCAGCGGCCCCGGCGGCCAGAGCGTGAACACCACCAGTTCCGCCGTGCGCATCACCCACCTGCCCACGGGCATTTCGGCGCAGTGCCAGAACGAAAAGTCGCAGCACAGCAACCGCGACACGGCCATGCAGATCCTGCGGGCCCGCCTGTACGAACTGGAACTGCGCAAGCTGGAAGAAGAGAAAAAGGCCCAGTACGCGGGCAAGGACGCCATCGGCTTCGGCAGCCAGATCCGCACCTACACGCTGCAACCGTACCGCCTCGTCAAGGACCACCGCACCAACACGGAAATAGGCGACGTCGAGGCCGTGCTGGACGGCCGCATCGATCAGCTCCTGCGGGACTATCTGTTGTACCTCCATGGCCAGAAAACGAACTGACGCCCACAAGGCCGCCAGGGTCGACGACTCCGGCCAGTCCTTCCCATCCGGCCAGTCCTCCCCGTTCGGGCAGCCGGGCCAGGCCGGACAGACCGAGCGGCCAGGGCAGGCCGGCCCGGCAGTGGACACCGGCGATTCCGCCCAGTTGCTGGGCGAACTGGACGCCCTGCGCCGCGCGCTGGCCGAAGAGGCCGCGCGCCATGCCGCGCCCACCGGCGAAGGGCTGTCGGCCGACGGCCCCCTGCTGGCCGTGGCGCGGCTGTTTCCGGGCATGACCCGGCACCGCTGGCTGGCCCTGGCCGAAGAACACGGCCTGCGCCAGTGGTTCGCCATCGACCTGGACAAAAGCTCCAACTTCAACCTGCGCGAACTGCAAAAGGCCGTGGAAGAGCTGGCCCACCAGCGCGACCACGACCCGCTCACCGGCCTGATGAACCGCCGGGCCTTCCTGCGCCAGGTGGAACTGGAACTGCAACGGGTGCACCGGGGCGGGGCGGAAATCTGCCTGGCCATGGTGGACCTGGACGACTTCAAGCGGGTCAACGACACCTGGGGCCACGCCTGCGGCGACCTTGTGCTGCGCCGCATGGCCGACCTGCTGCGCGACGCCACCCGCGCCTACGATGTGGCCGCCCGCATCGGCGGCGAGGAATTCGTGCTGCTGCTGCCGGGGGCCTCGCCCATGCGCGCCCAGGCCCTGCTGGAACGGCTGCTGCAAGAGATGCGCGACGAAGACTTCACCTGCCGGGACGCAACCTTCCGGGTCACGTTCTCCGCGGGCATCGCCGGGTGCAGGGGCGCCACGGTGTGCCGGGCGGAAGAACTGCTGGACCGGGCGGACAAGGCCCTGTACGAGGCCAAGGCCTCGGGCAAGGCCCGCGTGCGGGTGCACCGGCTGCCGGGCGTGCCCGACTACGACCGCTCGACCATGGTGCAGTCGGACGAGAAGCAGTTTCTTTTTTCAGGCAACGACGAATAGTACCCAGCGCCGCTGGAGCGATCCGCTTCCATGCCGGGCCTGATGCACGGACGAAACATGACGCAGAACACCACACTCAGCGTTTCCATACTCAGCGGCAAGGGGGGCGTGGGCAAGACCAACATCGCCCTCAACCTGGGGTACTGCCTGTACCGCGGCGGGCACCCCCTGCTGCTCATGGACTGCGACCTCGGGCTGGCCAACCTGGACGTGCTGCTGGGCATCGCGCCGGACAGGAACATGCAGGACCTTCTGGACAGCGACGCCGCCCCGCGCGACGTGGCCGTGCCCATCGAGCCGGACGGCTTCGACTTCCTGCCCGCCGCATCGGGCGTGCCCGAACTGGTGGAGATGGACGGCGACATGCGCACCCTGCTGGTGCGCAAGCTGGAACCGCTGCTCTCGCACTACGACTTCCTGTTCCTGGACCTTGGCGCGGGCATCAACCCCACGGTGCTGGCCTTCGCCGCCATGACCCAGTTGCGCATCGTCATCGTGACGCCGGAACCCACCTCGCTCACCGACAGCTACGCGCTGATGAAGGTGCTTTCCACCCAGCACGGCGTGCGCGACTTCTTCGTCATCGTCAACCAGGCGGAATCGCGCAAGGAAGAGACCCAGACCTTCGAGCGGCTTGCCGCCGCCTGCCGCAAGTTCCTGGACATCGAGCCGCAGTTCCTGGGCGGCGTGCGCCTGGACAAGGCCCTGCCGGACGCGGTGCGCAGGCAAAAGCCGCTGATGCGCGTCGCACCGCAATCGCCCGCTGCGCAAGATCTTTTTTCCATAGCGGTCAAGCTGCAACGCATGCGCGCCGCCCTGCTGCCGGAACTGGCGGACAGGCGCCCCTTGCGCGCACTTGCGGAAGGGGCATATTAACCCCTTGAAACCTTGACCATCTTCGGCCATAGTGCGTCCATCGTCTTCTGGATTGTCCACCCCACCTCCCCCCTTACCCTGCGGGCGGGCAATCCGGACAAGGCTTCAGCGCATCCGGCGGCAGGCGCCACGCCACGAACCGAAGTTACCGGCCACGTTTTTCCGGGGCGGAACGAACCGTACCCACCGCACCGCCGCACCACGGAGGACTCCATGAACAAGAGCGAACTCATCAAGACGCTGTCCGAAGAGACGAACATCCCCATCGAGGAAGCCGCCATGGTCGTGAACACCTTCGTGGACAGCATGAAGGAAGCGCTGACCGATGGCGACCGCGTGGAAATCCGCGGTTTCGGCAGCTTCAAGGTCAAGGACTACGGCGGCTACTCCGGCCGCAACCCCAAGACCGGCGACATGGTCGTCGTCCAGCCCAAACGCCTGCCCTTCTTCCGCGCCGGGAAGGAACTGAAAGAATTCCTCAACGATTAGGCGATGTCCCCACATCCATCGCCTGACGGCACGGCGGCACGGGCTTTCCGTGCCGCCGACCCGACGCTTCGCCCGAATCCGACCCCGACCTTCCGTCTCCGCCAGCCGCGCTCCCAGGGGGCAGCGGCATGGGTGTGCCGTTGCCTGCTGACGGCGCTGCTGTGCGTGCTGCTGGCCGCGTGCGCCCCGTCCGGCTCTGGCCCGTCCGGCAACTCCGGCCTGGCTGGCGATGGCGGCGATGCTGCCGTGACGGCCGTGCGGCCCGGCCCGGCGGACGCGACGACCACGCCCCCGGCCAACCCGGCAACGCAACGCGACGGCCTGCCCTCGGGCCTGCCCTTCGCGTCGGCTGGCGAACCCCGCGTGCACATGCCCGCGCCAGCGGCGCCGCAACCGGCCCCCCGGACTTCCGAAGCCACACCCGCGCCGCGCAGCCTGGCCGACTTCGCCCTGATGACGCAGGACGGACAGAACGGCCCCGGCAACGCGACGGCCCAAGGCGGTTCCGCCGACGCATCCGCCAGCGCGTTCGCCAACGCATTCGACAGACCGGTGCTGCGCATCCTTTACAACGCCAGCACCAAGGGGACGCTGCACCCCTGCCCTTCCTGAGGAGGCGGCACCTCTGGTGGGCTTGCCCGGCGGGCGAGCATGTTCGGGCAGTGGCGCGGGCAGGACGGCATACCGACCCTGGTGTTGGCCGGACCCGACGAATTTTCCCCCGATGCCGGAGAGGACGCGGCGGGCCGCCTGGCCCCCATGACGCGCAGGGCCTACGACCTGCTGCGCGTGGACGACGGCTACCTTTCCGCCGCTGCCGCCGCGTGGTTCCGCGACCATGCGGACGGCGCGCCCGCAGGCTTCCGCGAGGTGGGCGACGAGCCCGCCACCCGCCTTCACCATGTCGGCGGGCGCACGGTGGCCGTGGTCTTCCTGCCCGCGCCACCCAAGCCGTGGGAAGATCCCACCCCCGCCATGGCCGCGCAGGCCGTGCGCGCCGGACAGGCCGCCCTTGAACGGGCCGATCTGGTCATCGCCGTGGCCGGATGGGGCGGTATGGGCGAACGGCGCTACCTTGCGGAACTGGGGCAGGCGTTCCACATCCTGCTCGGCGGCGGCATCGGCACCGGCTTCGACGGGGTCGTGGACGGCGCGGCCCCTTCGCTGCTATGGTCCCGGCCAGACATGCAAGGCAGAAGCGTCAACGTGGTGGACGTACTGGCCTGGCCCCAACGGGTTCAGGGCCGCTCGCAGCCCCGGCACTGGATCGTGGGCATGGATATTTCCGTCCGGCAGGTTCCCCTGAAGGACGCCGTGGAGCCGGACCCTGTCGTCGAGGCGGTCGTCGGCACGGTTCCCGCCGCGCGGTAGGCAGCGCAACGCGCGCCCGCCCCGGTCCCGGCCAACACAAGGAGCACGCAGCATGAGCGGCAAGGCACGCACCGTACCCATCCACAAGCTGCACGGGTGCGGCAACGACTTCGTATTCATCGACAACCGGGCGCTGCGCCTGCCCGTGGCGGACATGCCCGACTGGGCCCGCGCCGTGTGCCGCCGCGCCTTCGGCGTGGGCGCCGACGGCCTGGTCTTTCTGGACGAGACGCCGAAAGACCGCGAAGGCGACTACATCTGGCACTTCTACAACGCCGACGGCTCGCGCGCCGAGATGTGCGGCAACGCCTCCCGCTGCGCCGCCCTGCTGGCCGTGGAACTGGGCTTTGCCGGGCCGAAACACGTCTTCGGCACCGATGCCGGGCTCATCCGCGCCGAGGCCGACGTGACCGCCGGGATGGCCAAGGTGGAACTGACCCCGCCGCGCGACCTGGCCCTGGGCATCGAACTGGACCTCGGACAGGGCCGCGAGATGGTGCACTTCGTGAACACCGGCGTGCCCCACGCCGTGGTGTTCAAGCGCGACGCCTCGGCCGTGGACGTGCGCACCCTGGGCGCCGCGCTGCGCCGCCACGCGCACTTCGCGCCCGCGGGCACCAACGCCAACTTCGCGCAGGTCATCGACCGCAAGAACATCCACCTGCGCACCTTCGAACGCGGCGTGGAGGACGAAACCTACGCCTGCGGCACGGGGGCGGCGGCGGGCGCGGTGGTGGCCCACGCGCTGGGGCTGACCGAATCCACGGTGAACGTCAGGAGTTCCGGCGGCGAGATCCTCGGCATATCCGTGGAAGGCGGCTCGGTGTTCCTGTCCGGCAAGGCCGTGCGCGTCTTCTCGGGCGAGATGTTCCTGGAAGGGCTGGGGCTGGCCCTGGCGTAACGCACCCGGCCCGGCCGGACCCCCTTGCCGTTGCCGCGCGTTTCAGGCCGTGCGGCGCGGCGGAAGCGGCGGCCCACGGGCACGGCGTGTCGAAGGCCGGGGCAGCAGGTACCCGGCCCAAAGGAGGCAACATGCAGTTTCAAGGCGCTTTCACCGCTCTCGTCACGCCGTTCCGCAACGGCGCGGTGGACGAGGAACGCTACCGCGCGCTCATCGAGTGGCAGATCGAACAGGGCATCAACGGCCTTGTCCCCTGTGGCACCACCGGCGAATCGGCAACGCTCACCCACCAGGAGCACAAGGACGTCATCCGCATCTGCGTCGAGCAGGTCAAGGGCCGCGTGCCCGTGCTGGCGGGCGCCGGTTCCAACAACACCCGCGAGGCGGTGGAGCTTACCCGCTACGCCAGGCAGGCCGGGGCCGACGGCGCGCTGCTGATCACCCCGTACTACAACAAGCCCACCCAGGAAGGGTTGTACCAGCACTTCAAGGCCATCGCCGCCGAAGTGCCCATGCCCTTCATCGTGTACAACGTGCCCAGCCGCACCGGCACCAACCTGTGTCCGGAAACCCTGGCCCGCATGAAGCGCGACATCCCCGAGGTCATCGGGGTCAAGGAAGCCACCGGCAACCTGATCCAGGTCTCGGAGATCATCGAATACTGCGGCGCCGACTTCCAGGTGCTGTCGGGCGACGACTTCACGGTGCTGCCCCTGCTGGCCGTGGGCGGCTGCGGGGTCATCTCGGTGAGTTCCAACGTGGTGCCCGCCAAGATGTCCGAGATGTGCCGCGCCTTCTTCGAGGGCGACCTGGCCACCGCGCGCCGGGTGCACTACGAAATCGCGTCCATCAACCGGGCCATGTTCCTGGAGACCAACCCCATCCCGGTCAAGACGGCCCTGTCCATGATGGGCAGGATCGAACTGGAACTGCGCCTGCCCATGGTGCCGTTGCAGCCCGCCAACCAGTCGCGCCTGCGCGACATCCTGTCGGCGGCGGGCATCGTCTAGCCGCCGGCAGGGGCCGCATCCGGCCCGACATCCGGTCTGCCTGGCCCGCGCACGCAACCTCACGGGGGACGCCGCACGGCGTCCCCCATTCGTTGTCCCGCCGCCCAGTTCCCCACCCAGTCCTCCAGTCCCGGCGCCCGCCTCACGCCCCGCGCGCAGCGCGTGACCCGCGCGAAACCGCTTGGCAGCGGGCGCGCTTCCGGCTAGCCTGTATCCATACCCCGCATCAGGGCCGGAGTGGCCGCGCCGC
This sequence comes from Nitratidesulfovibrio sp. 1201_IL3209, assembly GCF_036763125.1. Lineage (NCBI taxonomy): Bacteria > Pseudomonadati > Thermodesulfobacteriota > Desulfovibrionia > Desulfovibrionales > Desulfovibrionaceae > Nitratidesulfovibrio > Nitratidesulfovibrio sp. 1201_IL3209. The sequence goes on along the minus strand of NZ_JBAIYT010000042.1, from coordinate 14,489 downwards.
TCTCCTCCCGCGTGCGGAAGGCGCGGGCCATTCGCGCCCGTCACGTCCGGTCCGTCTAAACAACCGCCGGAATGTGTCGATAAGCCCGGCAAGAGACACACTGTTTCCGGGGGTACCACATGCGTTTCAAGAGCATCTCCACGCAGATCACCGTCCTTACCGGCGGGCTGGTCATCTTCTTCATGTGCGCGTTCGTGTTCATCGCGTCCAACACCGCCTACGACGGCATGCTGCGCAGCGAGACGGCCAACATGGCCCAGGTGAGCCAGCAGATCGAAAAGGCGGCCGAAGATTTCGTGACCGGCAACCTCACCGCCGTGCGCGGGCTGACCCAGCAGAAGGCGCTGGCCAGCGGCGTGCTGTACGGCAGCGCCAGCCTGGTCATGAAGGATCAGTTGCAACAGACCCTGAAGGGCAACCCCCATTACGCGGCCATCCACGCGTTCGACGCCACGGGCAAGGTGCTCTACGGCTACACCGAGGACGGGCAGGAGATTTCCGGCAAGCCGCTGGACATGCCCGAAGTGCTCGCCGCCACCGGAGCGGGCAAGGAATTCATCGCCACCACGCCGTTCAAGGGACCCAAGGGCAACGTGCTGTTCACCATCGCGGCCCCGGTGCTCAACGTCATGGGGCAGTCGGGCGGGGGCATCGCCATCACCCTGGACTGGTCCAGCTTCAGCGCCCGCTTCGTGGAAAGCGTGAAATTCGGCGAACACGGCTATCCCTTCGTGCTGGACGGCGGCGGCAGGCTCATCTCGCACCCCGTGAAGGACCTGCTCTTCGCCGACATGAACAAGTACGAGTTCGTGCGCACCGTCATGGGGCAACAGACCGCCCAGGTGGAATACCCGTGGGAGGGCAAGCCCAAGATCCTGGTCAGCCGCACCATGCCGTTCACCGGCTGGAAGATCTGCGCCTCTGCCTACGAGGACGACCTGGCCGCGGTGGCGCGCCAGCAGCGGTTGTTGCTGGCGATGACCGGTCTGGTGGCCATCGTGGCCATGACCGGTTCCATCGTGCTGCTGACCCGTCGGGTGATCCTGGCGCCCATGAACCGCATCCGCCAGTTCGCCGGGCAGGTGGCCCAGGGCGACCTGCGCGCCGTCATGGACGGGGTCTACCGCTGCGAACTGGACGACCTGGCCACCTCCATCCGGTCCATGGTCGGGGAACTGAAGGAAAAGCTGGGCTTCTCGCAGAGCGTGCTGGATGCGATGGTGGTGCCCGTGCTGATCGTGGACCGCGAGGAGCGCACGGTGTTCACCAACAAGGCCTGCATGGACATGCTGGAGATCGACACCGACCCCACGGCGCAGTACGGACGCACCCTGGCCGAGGTGTTCTACAACGACCCCGGCCGCAAGACCGCCGTGGGCCGGGCCATGGGCGAAAAGACCAGCATCAAGAACCTCGAGGTGGTCATCACCGGCCACAAGGGTGGCAAGGTGGACGTGCTGGCCAACGTCACCTACCTGCAGGACTACGACGGCAACGTCATCGGCGGGTTCTGCCTGTACATCGACACCACCGAGATGAAGCGCCAGGCCACCGTCATCGCCCAGCAGAACGAACGCATCGAGCGGGCCTCGGCCGAGGCCGACGACGTGGCCTCGCAACTGGCCGCCGCGTCGGAACAGCTTGCGGCGCAGATCGAACAGTCGGCGCGCGGGTCCGACATCCAGCGGGAACGCACGGCCGAAGCGGCCACCGCCATGGAACAGATGAACGCCAGCGTGCTGGAGGTGGCCCGCAACGCCGGAAGCGCGGCCGAACTGGCCGAAAAGGCCAAGGCCCGCGCCCAGGAAGGGGCCGGGGTGGTGGACGGCTCGGTGCGCACCATCCAGCACGCCCATGAGTTGGCGTCGCACCTCAAGGCCGACATGGCCGAACTGGGCACCCAGGCCCAGGGCATCGGCCAGATCATGAACGTCATCGCCGACATCGCGGACCAGACCAACCTGCTGGCCCTGAACGCCGCCATCGAGGCGGCCCGCGCGGGCGACGCCGGACGCGGCTTCGCCGTGGTGGCCGACGAGGTGCGCAAGCTGGCCGAAAAGACCATGACCGCCACCAACGAGGTGGGCAGCGCCATCCGGGGCATCCAGGACAGCGCGCGCAAGAACATCGACAACACCGAAAAGGCCACCGCCGCCATCGAGGAAGGCACGGGCATGGCCCGCCGCTCGGGCGACGTGCTGCGCGAGATCGTGGGCCTTGTGGAAAGCACCGCCGACCAGGTGCGCTCCATTGCCACGGCGTCGGAGCAGCAGTCCGCCGCCAGCGAGGAAATCAACCGCTCCACGGACGAGATCACCCGCATCGCCGCCGAAACGGCCGAAGCCATGCGCCACTCGTCGCAAGCGGTGGAGGACGTTTCGCGGCTGGCGTCGGACCTGAAGCGTGTCATTGGTGACATGCGCAGCTGACGCTGTGTGGGGCGACATGCACAGCTGACGCCGCGTGTCGTACCGCACGACTTCGAGGGGGAGGAACCATGAGGTTCCTCCCCCTTCGTCATGTTACAGACAGCAGGCGGAGCCCGATCGACTTACGGAATGAACGCCGTAACGGCCACCGGCGCGCCGGTGCCGCCGCACAGCGGCAAGGGGGCCAGCAGCGCGTGCGCCCCGGTGGGGGGCAGGCCATCCAGCCCGGCCAGGCATTCCACCACCACGGCCCCGGCGGCCAGGGCCATGCGGTTGCACAGGAATTCCGCGTCCTCGGGGGCGTCCACCCCGTGGGTGTCGATGCCGATGCCCGCCGCCCCGCGCTCGTGCACCAGCAGGTGCACGGCATCCGGCGTGAACGAGGGAAACACCATGGGCGGCGCATGGCCCGGCCCGGCGCGCAATGCGCCCCACTGCACCCCCATGAACCGTTCCGGCTCGCGCCACAGGTGGTGCCAGCCGGTGTTGCACACGAACAGACAGCCGCGCGGAACCCGGCCGTGGGCTGCCTCCCAGGCCAGCACGTCGTCCGGGGCGCAGCGCGCGCCGGGGTCCGCCGCCGCTCGGCCACGCAAATCCAGTACGGCCAGGGTCAGCAGCAGCGGCCACGGGGCCGCCGCGCGCACGTCCGCCCCGCCGGGCAGGAAGGACAGCGGCGCGTTGACGTGGGTGCCGCCGTGCTCGCCCATGGCGAAGGCCCGCAGGTCGTAGCCGTCCTCTTCGCGGCAGGCCACCTCCAGGAAGGTCACGGGCGGGTCGCCCGGCCAGCGCGGCATGCCGGTTCCGATGGGGTGCGCAAGGTCCGCCAGGCGGGTGAACGTCAGGCTGCGGGACATGCGCCCCCCTCATCCGGCCCGCCGGCCGGGGCATCGGCCGGGGCATCATTGGACCGTCCGCCCTGCCCCGCCGTTTCCCGCGCCACGGCGCCGTTGCGGTGGCCGCGCACGTCGCGCGGGCCCAGCATCTTGGCCGGGTCCATCAGGTCGTCGTAGTCTTCCGGCCGCATCAGGCCGCGCTCGGCCAGCAGGTCGCGCGGCGCGCGCCCGGTGGCGCGGGCGTCCTTGACCACGGCGGCGGCCGCCTCGTAGCCGATGACCGGGGCCAGCGCCGTGACCATGCCCAGCGAGCCGTGCAGCAGTTCCAGACAGCGTTCGCGGTTGGCGGTGATGCCCTCCACGCAGCGCACCCGCAGGATGCGCGCCGCCCGCGTGAGGATTTCCAGCGACTGGAACAGGTTGCAGGCCATGATCGGGCCGAACACGTTCAGTTCCAGCTGCCCCGCCTCTGCCGCCAGGGTCACGGTAAGGTCGTTGCCGATGACCTGCTGGCAGACCTGGTTGACCAGTTCCGGAATCACCGGGTTGACCTTGCCGGGCATGATGCTGGACCCCGGCTGCACGGCGGGCAGGGATATCTCGCCAAGGCCGGTGAACGGCCCGGACGAGAGCAGCCGCAGGTCGTTGCAGATCTTGGAGAGCTTCACGGCGATGCGCTTGAGCAGGCCCGACAGGGTGACGTAGGCCCCGGCGTCGCTGGTGGCCTCCACCAGATTGGGCGAAAGCGAGAGCGGCAGCCCGGTGATGTCCGCCAGCCTGCCGCAGACCAGGGGCGCGTAGCCGGGCACGGTGTTGATGCCGGTGCCCACGGCCGTGGCGCCGATGTTCACCTCGCACAGCAGGCGGGCCACCTCGGCCAGGCGTTCGGTGTCCTCGCCCACGGTCACCCCGTAGGCCGCGAATTCCGCGCCCAGGGTGATGGGCACGGCGTCCTGCAACTGGGTGCGGGCCATCTTGATCACGTCGGCGAAGGACTCTCCCTTGGCGTGGAAGGCGTCGCGCAGTTCGCGCAGCGAGCTTCCCAGGTCGCGCGCGTACCACACCAGCGAGATGCGCAGCGCCGTGGGGTACACGTCGTTGGTGGACTGCGAGAGGTTGACGTGGTTCAGCGGGCTGATCACGCCGTACTCGCCGCGCGTGCGGCCCATGAGTTCCAGGGCGCGGTTGGCGATGACCTCGTTGGCGTTCATGTTCACCGAGGTGCCCGCCCCGCCCTGGATCACGTCCACCACGAACTGGTCGTCGAAGCGGCCCTCGCGCACCTCGCGGCAGGCCTGCACGATGGCCTGGCCCACGTCGCCGTCCAGCAGGCCCAGTTCCATGTTGGCCAGGGCGGCGGCCTTCTTCACCGACGCCAGCGCCTGCACGAAGCGCGGGTGGCGGCCGATGGTCTGCCCCGTGACGTCGAAATTCTCCAGCGCCCGCAGGGTCTGCACGCCGTAGTAGGCGTGGGCGGGCACCTTGCGCTCGCCCAGGCTGTCGCGTTCGATGCGGTATTCCATGGGGGATGCCGTCCTTGTTACCGGGAATGCCGGGATGCCGGGATTGCGCCGTGGCGGCCCGTGCCGCCCATGCTGCCCATGATATCGGACACCCACGGTTGCAGCATACCACCCTTGCCGCCGCCCGCCTATGGGCTGCGCCGTCACGCAAAAGCGCCCCGCCACCCGTGGGGGGTGCGGGGCGCTTGCGATGCATCTTTCCGTGGTGCCGCGAAGCCGCGAACTACTTCGCCGCTGGGGGCTGCACGGTGGCCTTCTTGATGACCACCGGGGTGGTGGGCACGTTCTCGAACGAACCCACGGTGGCGGTGCGCACCGCCTTGATCTTGTCCACCACGTCGGCGCCTTCGATCACCTTGCCGAACACGGCATAGCCCCAACCCTGCATGGTGGGGGCGCGGTGATCGAGGAAGGCGTTGTCCTTCACGTTGATGAAGAACTGGGCCGTGGCGGAATTGGGGGCCATGGTGCGGGCCATGGCCACGGTGTACTTCTCGTTGCGCAGGCCGTTGTTGGCCTCGTTCTCGATGGGCTCGCGGGTGGGCTTTTCGCGCATCTTTTCGTCGTAGCCGCCGCCCTGGATCATGAAGCCGTCGATGACGCGGTGGAAGATGGTGCCGTCATAGTGGCCGGCCGCGACGTATTCGCGGAAGTTGGCGGCGGACTTGGGGGCCTTTTCGTCATCCAGTTCGATGACGATGTCGCCCATGCTCGTTTCCAGCTTGATCACCGTGTGTCCCCTCTGTGCCGAAGCCGCCATGGCGGTTCCGTGACCTGCGAACGCGAAAAGGGCCGTAAGCGCGGCCAGCAGCAACCAACGCATGTTCTGCTCCGGGAATGTGAAAGTTGGATGGGCGAACCGCCCGTGCCGTGCCATTACCAGAAGCGCCACCGCAGGGCAATCGGCATGGCGTACCAATGGGCGGGGGATGCAGACGATAAGTACACCGATTGAAAAGTTTGGGAGGGGAGCGGCAGCCGTTGCACGAGCGCCCCGCGCGAGTGCTTACGGATGGCGACAGCAAAGCGGGGGCCGGGGGAGGGGACACCCTTTTGCGCGCTGCGGTCGCCATCCGTAGCTCTGCTGTCCCCATCCGTAATGTTCGCGCTCCGCGCTCACATAACGGCTGGGGCAAGGTTCGCAAGCTCACCTAACGGCTGCCGCAAAGGGTGCCCCTCCCCCGATTCCTTCCCCTTATTCAAAAGTCAGCTTGTCCAGCCGCACCCCGATGGTCACGTGCTGCCCGTCCTTCAAGTCGCCCGAGATCAGGCGGCGGGCCAGCGGGGTTTCCACGTTGGTCTGCAAATAGCGCCGCAGGGGCCGCGCGCCGTACACCGGGTCGTAGGCCGATTCGGCGATGAAATCGCGCGCCGCGTCGGTGAGTTCCACGGTGATCTTGCGGTCGGCCAGACGCGCCCGCAGCCTGCCCAGCAGCAGTTCCACGATGCGCCCGATCTGCTCGGGCAGCAGAGGGCGGAACATGACGTTCTCGTCCACCCGGTTCAGGAATTCCGGCCGGAAGTGGCGGCGCATCTCGTCCATCACCCTGTCGCGCACGCCGGGGCGGAACTCGCCCGCCTCGGTGATGCCGTCCAGCAGGTGCGACGAGCCGATGTTGGAGGTCATGATGATGATGGTGTTCTTGAAGTCCACCGTGCGGCCGTGGCTGTCGGTGAGCCGTCCGTCGTCCAGGATTTGCAGCAACACGTTGAACACGTCGGCGTGGGCCTTCTCTATCTCGTCGAATAGCACCACGCTGTACGGCTTGCGGCGCACCGCCTCGGTCAGTTGGCCGCCCTCGTCGTAGCCCACGTAGCCGGGGGGCGCCCCGATGAGCCGGGCCACCGCGTGCTTCTCCATGTATTCGCTCATGTCGATGCGCACGATGTTGTCCTCGCTGTCGAACAGCGATTCCGCCAGCGTCTTGCACAGTTCGGTCTTGCCCACGCCCGTGGGGCCCAGGAAAATGAACGACCCGATGGGCCGCCCGGGGTCGGACAGCCCGGCCCGGGCGCGCAGCACGGCTTCGGCCACGGCCTGCACGGCCTCGTCCTGGCCCACCACGCGCTCGTGCAGCACGTCGGCCAGGCGCAGCAGCTTTTCGCGTTCCGATTCCAGCAGCCGGGTAACCGGGATGCCGGTCCAGCGGGCCACGATCTCGGCCACGTCGTCGGGGCGCACCTCTTCCTTGAGCAGGCGGTTCTCGTCGTCGCCGCGCTCGGCGTCGGCCAGCTTGCGCTCCAGTTCCAGCAGCTTGGAATACTTCAACTCCGCCGCGCGGTTGAGGTCGTAATTGCGTTCCGCCTCGTCGATGGCCAAGCGGGTGCGCTCGATCTCTTCCTTGATGGAGCGCACGGCGTCGATGGAGCCCTTTTCGCGCTCCCACTGGGCCAGCAGGGTGGCCTGCCCGGCCCGCAGGTCCGCCAGTTCGTTCTCCAGCCTTTCCAGCCGTTCGCGCGAGGCCGTGTCCGTCTCGCGGCGCAGGGCTTCCCGCTCGATCTCGAGTTGCATGACCTTGCGGTTCACCTCGTCCAGTTCGGCGGGCAGCGAGTCGATTTCGGTGCGGATCAACGCCGCCGCCTCGTCGATGAGGTCGATGGCCTTGTCCGGCAACTGGCGGTCGGTGATGTAGCGGTGCGACAGGGTCACCGCCTCGACGATGGCCGAATCGCTGATGCGCACGCCGTGGTGCACCTCGAACCGCTCGCGCAGGCCGCGCAGGATGGAGATGGTGTCCTCCACCGTGGGCTCGTCCACCACCACCGGCTGGAAACGGCGTTCCAGCGCCGGGTCCTTCTCGATGTACTTGCGGTACTCGTCCAGGGTGGTGGCGCCGATGCAGTGCAACTCGCCGCGCGCCAGCATGGGTTTGAGCAGGTTGCCGGCGTCCATGGCCCCGTCGGTCTTGCCCGCGCCCACGATGGTGTGCAGTTCGTCGATGAACATGATGATCCGGCCTTCGGCCTTTTCCACTTCCTTCAGCACGGCCTTCAACCGTTCCTCGAACTCGCCCCGGTACTTGGCCCCGGCGATGAGCGCGCCCATGTCCAGCGCGAACAGGCTGCGGTTCTTGAGGCCCTCGGGCACGTCCCCCTTCAGGATGCGGTGGGCGAGGCCCTCGACGATGGCCGTCTTGCCCACGCCCGCCTCGCCGATGAGCACGGGGTTGTTCTTGGTGCGCCGCGACAGGATGCGCACCACGCGGCGGATTTCCGCGTCGCGCCCGATGACCGGGTCCAGCTTGCCCTTGCGGGCCTCTTCCACCAGGTCGCGCCCGTACTTCTGGAGCGCCTCGTAGGTGTCCTCGGGATTGGGCGAGGTGACGCGCTGCGCGCCGCGCACGTCTTCCAGCACGGCCAGCAGTTTGTCCTGGGTCAGGCCGAACTCGCGGGCCACCCGGCCCATGTCGGTGGAGGCGGGCTCTTCGAGGAAGGCGCAGAACAGGTGTTCCACGCTGACGTACTCGTCCTTGAGACGCTTGGCGAAGTCCTGCGCCCGCACCAGGGCCTGGTTCAGGCGCTGGGTGACGTAGATCTGCCCTTGGGCCGCGCCGGGACCGCTGACCGCCGGACGCTTCTGCAAGGCCGCCTCCAGGGCGGCGGCGAAGGCGTCGGGCTTGTAGCCCGCCCGTTCCAGCAGGCGCGGCACCAGACCCTGCTCCTGACGGACAAGGGCCAGCGCGGCATGTTCCACGTCCACCTGCTGGTGCCCGAGGCGCACGGCCGTGGACTGGGCCTCGGCAATGGCCTGCTGCGATTTTTCGGTGAACTTGCTGATATCCATGGTCTCTCTTTCCCCTTTGCCCGGCTGGGCCGGGCCAGGAATGCGGTGTGCCGGGGCGGCGGCCGGCTTCCCCGGCGGATGCCGGGGGCGGCGCGCCCGTGGCGGAAAATTCATGTATCGCGCGCGGGTGCGGCGTGGCCGGGTTGGCCTGACTCCGCGTCTAGCGCTGCGCTTCCAGTTCCCGCACCCTGCGTTCCAGCCGGTCGATGCGGTCCAGCAGGTCCACGATGATGGAGCCGCCCAGGCTGGACAACTCGAAGTCGGCGCAGATGCGCTCCAACTTGCGGGTGCGGTACACGTCCATGCGGCGGAACAGGTAGCCTTCGCCCGCCGTGCGGCGCGGTTCCAGCCAGCCAAGTTCGATCAGTTCGCCCAGGCGGCTGGGGTGCACGCCGGATATCTGGAGGAATTCCGCCCAGGCGATGAAGTCGGAGCGGATGGGCAGTTCGCCGCCCTGCGCGAGGTCGTGTCCAAGATCATTTCTGTCATCGGGGTACATGTGGTGCCACCTCCGGATGGAAATCGTGTCGGCGGGGTTCCGCGTCAGGCCCTGTCAGTTCCGATCAGTCCCGCTCAGCTTGCCCGCTCAGTCGCGCGCCCGGAACGACGAGGTCCGGGCCAGTTCTTCCCACAGTTCCCGTTCGCGCGGGGTGGGTTCGCCCGGCGTGCGGATGCCGATGCGCACGTACTGGTCGCCGCGCGCCGCGCCCGAGCCCAGCCCCTTACCGCGCAACCGCAGCTTGCGGCCGCTGCTGGTGCCGGGGGCCACGGTCACGTCCACCTCGCCGTCCAGGGTGGGCACGCGCACCGTTGCGCCAAGGGCCGCCTCCCACGGGGCCAGTTGCAGGTCGTAGATCACGTTGTCGCCGTCCAGGGTGAACTGCGGATGCGGGGCCATGCGCACCTTCAGGTACAGGTCGCCCGCCGGGCCGCCGCCCATGCCGGGGTCGCCCTGCCCGGCCAGGCGGATGCGCCCCCCCTCGCGCACGCCGGAGGGGATGTTCACCTCCAGCGTCTTGGTGGAGCCGCCCGCCTCGCGCAGGGTCACGGCCTTGCGGCCGCCCCGGTAGGCCTCTTCCAGCGTCAGCGCGAATTCGGCCTCCACATCGCGGCCGCGCCGCTGCCGGGCGGAAAAGTTGCCGAACGGGTCCGGCCCGAAGCCGCCCTGCCCACGCGCCCGCGCGCCGCCGCCACCGAACAGGGTTTCGAAGAAGTCGCTGAATCCGGCGCCTTCGAAACCGCGTCCGCCGAAGTCGAAGCGCACGTTCTCGAAGCCGGGCGCGCCCTGGAACTGCTGTCCGTGCTGCCAGTTGGGCCCCAGCTGATCGTAGAGACGACGCTTCTCGTCGTCCTTGAGCACCTCGTAGGCTTCGTTGATTTCCTTGAAGCGCTCTTCCGCGTTCTTGTCGCCGGGGTTCAGGTCCGGATGATACTTGCGGGCGAGCTTCTTGTAGGCCTTCGAGATGTCGTCGCGCGGGGCGGAACGCTCCACGCCCAGCAATTTGTAATAGTCCTTGTATTCGACTGCCATCTCGTATAGCTCTCCTTTATCGTCTGTGCGGCCGCAAACCTGCTGCCATTGTAGGATAATCCGACGCGCTCCGGTGTCAAGCGGCTTGCGTCAAAAGGCCGACGCGAGATGCGGCCGAAGCCACGCAAGCCACACCGTCCGCGTCTCTCGACGGCCGCCGCCCGTTGCGCTACAGACGCCGAACGGGACCATGTTTCCACGGCCCCGCCCTTTCATACCCACAAACCGGCCCCGCCACCGTCACCGCATGTCCGCATCCCGGCCCGCCGCGCCTTCCGGCCTGAAAAGCCTGCCCGTGCTGATGTACCACTACGTCAGCCGCAGGAAGAACTCCATCGCCGTCCACCCCGACACCTTCGAGGACCACTGCCGGGCCATGCGCCGCGCCGGGTGGACCGGCATCGGCCTGGCCGAGGCCGAGGCCCATCTGCTGGGCGAGGCCCCGCTGCCTCCGCGCAGCGCGCTGATCACCTTCGACGACGGGTTCCTGGACAACTACGTCTACGCCTGGCCCATCCTGAAGCAGTACGGGCACAAGGGCGTGATCTTTGCCGTGGCGGGCAGGCTGGAGCAGGGCACGCCCCGCCCCACCCTGGACGACGTGCGCTCCGGGCGCATCCGCGAGGACGCGCTGCCCCGCGTGGACGCGCCCTACGTGCGGCACGAACTGGGCTTCGACGAGCGCAAGGACCTGTTCTGCAACTGGGACGAGGCGCGATTGATGGAGGCCGACTCCACCATGGCCGTGGCCGCCCATTCCCACTGGCACCACGCCGTGTTCGCCAGGCCGGAATTCAAGGGGTTTCACGCCCCCGGCCACCGCACGCGCACCTTCGACCGGGTGGACTTTCCCGTGCCGTGGGGGCTGCCCGCCTTTCCGCAGCGGCCCGCCCTGCTGCGCTGCGCCTTCGTGCCCGACCCGCAACTGGTGGCCGCCATCCGCACCCTTGTCCCCCAGGACAAGGCCGGGGCCTACGCCTTTTTCCAGGATTCCGGCAGGGTGCGCGAACTTGAAGCACTGGTTGAACTCTTCGCCGCCAAACCGGACGGCCTTGGCGCGTACGAATCCGACGCCGACCGCACCGCCCGCATGACCCGCGAACTGTCCGACTGCTCCGCCACCCTGGCCCGCGAACTGGGCCACCCCGTGCGTTCGCTGTGCTGGCCGTGGGGCGCCTACTGCGACGAGGCCCGCGACATCGCGCGGGCCCAGGGCTTTTCCGTGTTTTTCGCCACCACCATGGGCCCCAACCCGCCCGGCAGCGCCGCCCACGTCCACCGCTTCAAGGCCAAGGACAAGCCCGGCTCGTGGCTGCTGCTGCGCCTGTTCCTGTACTCCCGCCCTTGGCTGGCCAGGCTGTACGCGAAAATGCGGTTGTAAAGAGAAAAGAAGAACGGGAACAAAAGAACGCGGGGGAGGGACCCTTTTGAAAAAGGGTCTCCTCCCCCGCACCCCCTCCCCCCAAAACTTTTATTTGGCTGCATGCTGCCATATGGGCTCGCAAAGCAGAACCGCCCCAGTACCTTGGAGCGGTTCTGCTTTGCGAACAAGAAAGGGGTTCCAAGGGGGCCTCGCCCCCTTGGCCGCCGGAGGCTAACAAAAAACCGCTTCCCCCTACCCCAGCGCCTTCACGGCGCCGATGAATTCCCTCACGTCTTCCTCGGTGGTGTCGAAGCTGGTCATCCAGCGCACCTCGTGCAGCACCGGGTCCCATTCGTAGAAGTAGAAGTCCTGCTGCAACCGGGCGATATGTTCCGGCGAAAGGCGCGCGAACACCGCGTTGGCCTCCACCGGCCGGGTGATGGTGACGTGGGGCAGTCCGCGCAGGCTGTCGGCCAGCAGCCGGGCCATGGCGTTGGCGTTGCGGGCGTTTTCCAGCCACAGGCCGTCGTGCAGCATTTCGATGAACTGCGCGGCGATGAAGCGCATCTTCGAAATGAGCTGCATGCCCTGCTTGCGGATGAAGTCGAATTCCCGCGACAGGTCGGGATTGAAGAAGATCACCGCCTCGCCGAACATCATGCCGTTCTTGGTGCCGCCAAAGGACAGCACGTCCACGCCCGCGTCGCGGGTCAGTTCGGCCAGGCTCACGTCCAGCGCCGCCGCGGCGTTGGCCAGCCGCGCCCCGTCCATGTGCAGCAGCATGCCGTTGGCGTGGGCGAAGTCGGCCAGGGCGCGCACCTGCGCCGGGGAATACACGGTGCCCAGTTCCGTGGACTGGGTGATGGAAACGACCCGCGGCTGGCTGTGATGGAAATTGCCGATCATGTGCAGCAGCGGCACCACGTCCATGACCCGGATGCGCCCGTCGTGCGAGGGGATGACCTGGAGCTTGGACCCGGTCACCGATTCCGGCGCGCCGCATTCGTCCACGTTGATGTGGGCCACGTCCGCGCAGACCACCGAATGCCATGGCCGGGTTACGGCGCGCAGCCCCAGCACGTTGGCCGCCGTGCCCAGGAACACGAAATACATGTCGATGTCCGGCCCGAAGTGTCGGGCGAACACCTCTTTCGCCTGCTCGGTGTACGGGTCCTGCCCGTAGGGGCGGGCGTGCCCGGCGTTGGCGCGCTCCATGGCGGCGAGAATGCGCGGGTGCACGCCCGAGGTGTTGTCGCTGGCGAAACTCTTGAGGCTCACTGGTGTGTCTCCTGCTCTGGCTCTTGCGTGGCGGGGCGGCATGGGCGGCCCCGTCCGTCGTGCATGGTGCGGCGGCGCGGACGCGCCGTCGAAGTGGAAAAGATGTGTCGCGGCCGGTCAGGCCCAGTTGATCAGGCCCAGTCGTCAGGCCCGGCCGCCCCGGTCGCGGGGGCCGCCGGGGGCGCGGGGCGCGGCATCGGCGGAGTCCGGACCGCAGGCGCCCTGCCACACGGAACGGCATACCCCGCGATATACCTCGAGGGTACGATTCAGGAAGTCCGCCCGGTGCAGGCTTGCGATGCGCAGTCCGCAGGCCTCGCGCAGGATTTCCAGCCACGGCGGGCTGTCCATGGCGTGGGCGATGGCCCCGGCCATGGCAGGCACGTCGCCGGGCGGCACCAGCGCGCCGTGCGGCAGCAGGTCGGGCATGACCCCCACGGTGGTGGACACCAGCGGCCTGCCGCAGGCCATGATTTCCAGCGCGGCGCGGGCGATGGTCTCGGACCACAGCGAGGCCACCACGCCCAGGTCCATGGCCGAGATGCACGCGGCCACGTCCGGACGTTTGCCGGTGATCACCGAAATGTCCTCGATGCCCGCCTCGCGCAGCCAGCCCCGCACCGTGGCCTCGGGCGTGGCCGAATCGAACCCGGCCAGCATCAGCCGCAGACGCGGGCGCGGCGTGCCGTCCCAACGGCCCGCGCGCAGGCCCGCCACGGTCTCGACAAGCTCGCGCTGGCCTTTCACGGCGTCGAACCGGCCCAGCAGGCCCACCACGAACTCGCCGTCCGACCAGCCGTATTCGGCGCGCACCCGGGCGCGGCCCGCCGCGTCGAACCGGAACATGTCCTCGTCCACCCCGCCGAGAATGGTGTGCACCCGGTCGGCGGGCACGCCCATTTCATCGACGAAGTGCCCGGCCATCACCGAATTGGTGGCGATGACCGCATCGGCCACGCGGGTATGCAGGAACAGGTTGGGCCGGTTGCCCTTGGGCAGGCGCTGGTCGCCGCGCGTGCGCACCAGCCCGAAGCGGTGCGGCCCGCGCGCGTGCAGCGCCTTCAGCAGGCCCCACAGCACGAACGATTCCCCCCGGTGGCAGTTGACCACGTGGGGGCGGAAATCGCGCACCATGCGGTGCAGCGAACCGCACAGACCGGCAAGGGTAAGGGGATTGGCGGAATTCAGCGGCAGGGGGACCGGGTCCAGCCCCCAGGCGCGGGCGCGCTCGAAGGATTCGGTGCCCGCAAGGCCCAGCACCAGGGCTTGGTGCCCGGCCTCGCGCAGCAGGCGGGCCAGCATCATGCCGTACCAGGCCGTGGCGTTGAACCAGCGCACGTTGACCACCTGAATGGTGCGCAATGGCGCCTCGGCCGGTGTCATGGAAGACATCGGCGACGGCGCGTCGCCCGGCACGGCGGGCCGGGGGGCGGAGGGGGGTGCGGGGTCTGGCGCGTTCACGGGCACGTCATGCCGCAATAGCCCGGCAATGACAACCCCCGGCAACACCACGCGTGGCTGGCCAGATACGGGGCAAGCAGGGGAACCCGCGCGGAGTGTTGGGATGACAGATTAGGTTACCACCCCGCGACATAAGGGGGCTGTTTCCAAATTAGGATGGCTCTAGACCATCAGGCCAAGCCCTGATAGGCTAGAATCATGTTTAAAAACAGCAAATTAAGCCGATACAAAACCGGAAAAATTGCTGAATGCTTTTGCATCGATATTGATGCCACCAAAACGGC
>NZ_JBAIYT010000041.1:0-34339 GCF_036763125.1 Nitratidesulfovibrio sp. 1201_IL3209 | reverse complement strand
GAAGAGGAACTTCGAATTACACCTCAAAGAATGTGAATGGCGCTACAACAAGCCCCTGCCCCAACTCATTGCCGAACTGAACCGACTGGTATCAAAAAACAAAGACCTGATGGTCTAGAGCCTTAGGTTTTTCGTTCGTTGGCCAGGAAAACGAGCCCGCCATGAGGGAGTATACTCTTCTCGTATTCGACCGACATGGCAGGCGAAGTTTGACGCAGCCAACGGGCGAAAGGACAATTTAGAAACAGCCCCTAACCCTTGGCAGCCCCTTCGTCCACGATCCACACCAGATCCCCGTTGGCCGGCTTCACGAACTGCGCGGGCAGGGTGGGTTCGGCCAGCAGGTCCAGCGCCCGCGCCAGCACGGGGTGCTTTTCCCGGCCGGACACCAGGAGCACGCAGCAGCGGGCGTTGTTCAGCACCGGCAGGGTCAGGGTAAGCCGGTCGCTCTTGGTGGCCGGCACGTACTGGTCGATGACCAGGCGCGCGCGTTCGGCAAGGCCGGTGGAGTCGGGGAACAGCGACGCGGTGTGCCCGTCCTCGCCCATGCCCAGCAGCACCATGTCGAAGCATGGCCAGGCGCCGTCCTCCAGGTCGAAATGCTCGCGCAGCAGCGATTCGTAGGCGGCCGCGCCCTCCACCGGGTCCATCTCGCCCTTCATGCGGTAGAAGCGGGTGGCCGGGGCCAGCGACAGCAGTTCGCGCCGGGCCACGCCGTAGTTGCTCTGCGGGTGGTCCGGCTCCACGCAGCGCTCGTCCACCCAGTACACGGCGATCTTTTCCCACGGCAGGCGGTCGAGCCAGGCCGGGGTGGCCAGCAGGCGGAACAGGGGGATGGGCGTGCTGCCGCCGGACAGGGCCAGGGTGAACACGCCGCGCGCGGCCACGGCGCGCTCGCAACGATCCAGCAGCAGCCGGGCGGCCTTTTCGGCCATGGCGGCCGGATCCTTCATGACGTGCAGGGCAAGGTTGACGGAACGGTGGGGCATGGCGGCTCCGGTGGCGGCGATTCCGGTTGGCGGTTCGTGTGCGGGGGCTACCCGTGTGGCGCGGGAGTGCTCCCCCATGGTGGATATCTTGGAGATGAAGAATCTGCCACAGGACAGGCCGCGTGGGAATGGGCAAAGGGGGCGGCAATGCCGCCCGGCAACAGCAGCATACCCCATGAATGCGGCAGCGCCGTGGTCCGCCATGGCGCCACGGCGCTGCGGAGAACGGCCGGAGATGGATGACGAGGCACCAACTGTCAGAGGGGTTTTAACGCCATGAGGATTTTTGTTCTCTGCCAAGGAAGACCGGTTTTTTATGGAGGGAGCATACTTTTGTCGTATTCGACCGGAATAAAAAGCCGGTCTGACGTAGGCAGAGAGCAAAAGGACCATGGCGTTAGACGCCTACGCCAGCACCACCTCGAACGCGGGCGGCGTCATGATGTGCTTCTTCACGGTGCACAGTTCCACGGCGCGCACCAGCGCGTCGCGGTATTCGGCCGGAAAGCCCTGCGGCGGGGTGACCACGAAGGTCATGCGGGTGACCTGGAAGCCCTTGGGCGCGAACTCGCAGCCCACCCGGATGCCCAGCCCTTCCGTCGATATCTTGCGGGCCTCGCAGAAGCGCTGGGCGTACACCCCCGCGCAGGTGGCCAGCGAGGCCAGGAACAGTTCGAACGGGGTGGGGGCGGTGCCTTCGCCGCCGTCCTTCACCGGCTGGTCGGTGCGGATGACGGTGTCCGGGGGGGCCGGGGCGGCGGGCGCGTCCTGCCCGGCGGTGGCGGCGGGGTGGAGTACGGCGTCGATCTTCATGCCGCCGTTGAAGACGACGTCGATGAACTTCATGGTCATGCTGCGGCTCCTGTGGATGTTCCGTGTGGGGTGAAATGCGACAATGGCGCGACAATGGCGTGGCAAGGGCGCGTGGCGGATACGCGGGGTCGGATCGTGCCGTGCGGGTGGCGTTGCGGCGCCGCTCGGGGCGGCTCCGGTCAGCCGATGGTCTCCATGCGGGCAAAGCGCGGCTCGTGCAGCGGAATGACGATGTCCGCCGCCTCCTTCACCTTGAGCATGATGTCGTAGCCCTGCTTGGGGTTGATGCAGGTGCCGGGGGGAATGACCTCCATCTCCATGCCCCGGATGGCGGCGGGCGGGTTCATGTTCTCGTCGATGATGCAGAACCCGGTGATGGCGGCGGTGCCCTGTTCGGTGTCCACGAACACGGTCAGGCCGCCCTCGGTGTGCACCGGGGTGTGCACCACGCGGATGCCGGGCAGGATTTCGCGCTCTTCTTCCGTGATCACGCGCAACTGGCCGTTGTCCTCCACGTCGGTGATGTAGTCCTCGAGGTAGCGGAAATCCAGCGGGTGCGGATTGTGGATCGATTCCAGTTCCTTCTCGTGCACCCAGATTTCCGCGTTTTCGCACTTGTAGTCGTTTTCGCAGTGGTCGTTGTGCAGGTGGGTGTGGATGATCACGTCGATGTCCGCCGGGGTGAGCCCGAATTTCGCGAGCCCCGCCTCGAAGGTGTAGATTTTGCCGCCCAAGGCCGCCTCGCGGTCGGGCGAGACGATGGGGTTCAGTTCGCCGGTGTCCACCAGGATGCGCTTGTCGCCGCCCTCGATGTACCAGGCGTAGATGGGGATGGTGTACGGCGTGCCGTAGTCGTGCTGGTAGGTCATCATGCCCTTGTCGAAGACCTTGGAACCCATGACGATGGGGTGGATGCGGTATTTCATGCGACGCCTCGCGTGCTGACGGTTGCCGGAAGGGTGCCGGGCGCTTCCCACGGGCGCTTCCCGCGGGTGTCCGGGCCACGGGGCACAGGGTAAGCACTTCCGTCCCGGTTGTCACGATTCCCTCCCGTTCTGGTGGGAAATAGGCGCGAAACACCCCGGCATCGCGGGGATGCCGGGGCGTGCGTTGCGTTGCCGCTTCCGGTGCGAGAGGTCCGGTGCGAAGGTCCGGGCGGGATGGGGGCCGCCCCGCCTGCTACCCGTCTTCCTTCAGTCCGTGGATGACGTCCTGCAACTCCGACGACAGCCGGGCCAGTTCGCCCACCTCGCGGGTGGACTGGGCCATGGCCTCGGCCATTTCCGAGGCGATGCGGTTCACCTCGTCGGTGCCCCGGTTGATCTGCTCGGACGCGGCGGACTGCTGCTCCGACGCCGTTGCTATGGAGCGCACCTGGTCGGCCGTGGATTCCACGATGGACACGATGCGCGCCAGCGCCTCGCCCGCCCTGGAGGCCAGGTCGGTGCTGCGCTGCACCACCTCGGCCGCGCGGCCCATGCCGGTGATGTTGTCCTGCGTGCCGCGCTGGATGGCGGTGATGGCGTCGCCCACTTCCTTGGTGGCGGTCATGGTCTTTTCGGCCAGCTTGCGCACCTCGTCGGCCACCACGGCGAAGCCGCGCCCGGCGTCACCGGCGCGGGCGGCCTCGATGGCCGCGTTCAGCGCCAGCAGGTTGGTCTGGTCCGCGATGTCGGTGATCACGGTCATGATGTTGCCGATGCCCTCGGCCCGCTTGCCCAGGTCGCCAAGGCCGCCGCTCATGTCGCGGGCGAACTCGTCCACCTTGCGGATGCTGTCCACCACGTCGCGCACGATGGCCCCGCCCGCCTCGGCTTCCGCCCTGGCGTTCTCGGCGCTTTCGGCCGCGCGCGAGGCGTTGGCGGCCACCTCGAGCACCGAGGCGTTCATCTGTTCCATGGCGGTGGCGGCTTCGGCCGTGCGGGCGCGCTGCACCTCTGCGCCGGAGCGGGCTTCGTCCACCTGCCCGGCCAGTTCGTGCGAGGCGTTCCTGACGTTCTCCACGATGCCTTCAAGTCGTTCGGCGGTGTGGCGGATGCCTTCCTTGCGGGCCTGTTCGCCGCGCAGGCGGGCTTCCTCGGCCTCGCGCAGGGCGTTTTCGGCCTTGCGGGTCTGTTCTTCGGCCTCGGCGGTCTTGGCCTTGGCCGTGCCCAGCAGTTCGCCCAGGTTGCCCACCATGGCGCGCAGGCTGCCGTGCAGGTCCAGCAGTTCGCCCGAGAAGTGGCGCGCGTCGGGCAGGGCGTCGAACTCGCCCGCCGCCACGCGGCCGGATGCGGCCACCAGCATCTGCACCGGGTTGGCCACGGAACGGGCCAGCAGCCACGCCACCACCATCAGCGCCACGGCGATGCCCGCGCCCACCATGAGGATGTAGTTCACCACGCTGGCCGACTGGGCGTACACCTCGGCCTTGTCGATGACCACCGCCATCTTCCAGCCCTGGTAGCCGGTGAACACGGTAATCAGCTTGTCCGTGCCGTCCATGGGCGCCTCGAAGGTGCCGCGCTGTATCTTCATGATCTGGGCCATGGCGGGCACGCCGGTGTCCTCGGCCTTCTTGAAGCCGAACTTCTCGTGCCTGGGGTCGGACAGGATGACCGAGGTGTCCTCCACCAGCATGACGTAGCCGGTCTTGCCGATGCGCAGGTTGGAGGTGACCTTGGTCAGGGTGGAAAGGTTGATGTCCACGCCCATGACGCCCACGATCTCGCCCGAACCGGCGCGCACCTTGCTCATGACGCTGGCCACCGGATAGCCGGTGGTGGACAGGTAGGCCTTGCTGATCAGCGTGTTGCCGGAAGAGGCCATGGCCTCCTTGTACCAGGGGCGCTTGCGCGGGTCGTACCCCGCGGGTACGCCGGAGCCGTCGATGTGGCTGATAAAGCCGCCGTCCTGGTAGCCGATGAAGATTTCATCGTACCAGTTGTTGGCCTTGCCCATCAGGGTGAGCACCTTGGCCAGCGCCTGTTCCTCGGGCGTCAGCGAGGCGTGGAACAGCTTGTTGTCCTGCTTGGTGTCGGCGTACGAGGCCACCTGCCCCCTGGCCTCCACCACCCGGGGCAGCGAGGCCATGTAGACCACGTTGCGCTGGGCCGCCTCGAAGAAGGTGGTGATGAAGTCGTTCACCCGTTCCAACTGGGCGCTGGACGAATCCTCGAAATCGCGCAGCGAGGCGCGCCGGATTTCGATGGACACCACGGCGGAAACGCTGCCGATGGCGACGACGATGGACAGGAGAAAGGTGATGATCAGTTTGCTGCGGATGGTCAGAGACATGGTGCCCCCCATGGCGACTGGATGTTTACGGTAGGCCCGCCGTGAACCCTTCCGTCGCGTGGCCGGGATTGCGAGGAGTGTGCGCTCGCGTCGGCGCCCGGATGGCTCCCCAGCCGCTTCCGTGCGCCGCGCGGCCTTCATGCCCATATTCGTGAAGATTGGCAAGAGGCATGCTGTTGTGCATATTATAAATTTGCAAGCATCACTATAACGATAGGGAGTTGCGCCCGCGTGTCGAGGGGAGGCGGCCATGTGGCCGTGCCGTCGTGCGCGCATGCACGGCATGGTTGCGCGCCGCACGGCGACACTATATTGTCCGCCGCCGGAACAGCGGAACCCTGCCACGAAACTGGAGGAAAGGATGATCATCGGTACGTCGGACACGTGGATGCGGTATGATCTCGGCCCCGCGTGGCGGGCTGCCTTCGCCTTTCTGGCCAACCTCTCGCCCGATGCGGCCACCGGCCGCCATCCCGTGCCCTGCAACGATACGCCGGAGGGCAGCGTGTACGTGGAGGTGGGACGCTACGATACGAAGCCCGAGGGCAGCGGACGGCTGGAGGCCCACCGCAGGCATATTGACATCCAGTACGTTCTTTCGGGTATGGAATGGATGGACTGGACGCCGCTGGCCGGTCTGGGGGCCCTGGGGCCCTACGCCGAAGACAGGGACGTGCGGTTCTTTTCCGTGACGGAGCGCCCCTGCACCCGCGTGCTGCTGCAACCCGGCGCCTTTGCGGCGCTGTTTCCGGAGGATGCGCACATGCCGGGCATCGCCGTGCCGGGCGGCCCGGCCGCCATGGTCAAGGCGGTGGCCAAGGTGCGGGTGGACGCCCTTGCGGTGGCGGGGATACTCGCGCGGGGGCTGGACGGGTAGGAAGCGCCGGACACGTTGCGCCAGCGGGAGCAACGGCCCTGGCGGGAACGACGGGCCTGGCGGGATCAACGGACTTGGCGGAACTGGCAGGGAATTGCGGGACAATGACGGCTGATGGAGTCAGGCCGGATGCGCGCGGGCACCACCCGCGCCGAGGGGGGCGGACGTAGCGCTGACAGGGAGCGGATCGGGACAACCAGGAGGTCTCATGGACATTTTCGATCAGGCCCAGGAACTGGAGCGGCTGGAACGCGAGGCCGCCTTGTCCCGTGCGCGGAGCGCCTCCGCGCAGGGACGGGAGGGGCCCGAATGGATCGATGGCGTCGCCTGCTGCCGCGAATGCGGCGAACCCATTCCCCCCGCCCGGCTGGCCGCCGTGCCGGGGGTGGGGCTGTGCAAGACCTGCCAGGAAGAGATGGAAGCGGGCAACTAGCCCCGAACCCGGTCACCCCCGAACGGCCCGCGATCGTCATGATCGCGGGCCGTTCAGCGTTCCGTGTCCGGCAACGGCGACGGGAGGACGGCTAGTCCGCGATGCCCAGCAGTTCCATGATCAGGAAGCTGACGGAGGCCATGGTGGCGGCGGCGGGAATGGTGAGTATCCACGCCACCACCAGGTTGCCCGCGATGCCCCAGCGCACGGCGGACAGGCGCTTGGTGGCCCCCACGCCGAACACGCAGGCGGTGATGGTGTGGGTGGTGGAAATGGGCGCGCCCATCAGCGAGGCCCCGGTGATGACCACGGCGGCCGAGGTTTCGGCCGCGAAGCCGTGCACCGGCTCCAGCTTGAATATCTTGTGCCCCATGGTCTTCACGATCTTCCAGCCGCCCAGGGCGGTGCCCAGCGCCATGGCCAGCGCGCACGACAGCTTGACCCACAGCGGCACGTGGATGGTGTCGATCTGGTGGAACAGGAACAGGGCCAGGGTGATGATGCCCATGGTCTTCTGCGCGTCGTTGAGGCCGTGGCTGGTGGCCATGAAGGCGGAGGAGACGATCTGCAACTTCTCGAACGACCGCGTCACCGTGCGCCGGTTGGTGCGCCAGAACAGCAGCATCAGCAGCATCATGCACGCGTAGCTGACGGCAAAGCCCGCCAGGGGCGACAGCACCAGCGGCACCAGGATCTTCTTGACGATGGACATGCCGTTCAGGGTGGTGAACCCGGCATGGGTGATGGCCGCGCCCATCAGCCCGCCGATGAGCGCGTGCGACGACGAGGACGGCAGGCCGAAATACCAGGTGATCAGGTTCCAGGCGATGGCCCCGAGCAGCGCCGCCAGC
Organism: Nitratidesulfovibrio sp. 1201_IL3209; assembly: GCF_036763125.1. Taxonomy (NCBI): domain Bacteria; kingdom Pseudomonadati; phylum Thermodesulfobacteriota; class Desulfovibrionia; order Desulfovibrionales; family Desulfovibrionaceae; genus Nitratidesulfovibrio; species Nitratidesulfovibrio sp. 1201_IL3209. The sequence continues at coordinate 27,100 of NZ_JBAIYT010000041.1, read as the reverse complement.
ACCAGGGTCTGGCTGCCCATGACCATGTCGGTGTTCACGATGCCCTGGCCTAGGGTGTGCGCCACCTCTTCGCCCAGCATGGCCCCGAAAAGGTTCAGCACGGCGGCCATGGCCACGGCGGTGCGCGGCGAGAGCACCTTGGTGGAGACCACGGTGGCGATGGCGTTGGCGCAGTCGTGCGCCCCGTTGGTGAAGTCGAAGATCAGCGCGACGATGACGATGACGACGAGCAGCACCGGTATCTCAAGCATTCTTCAGCACCACTTCCTCGATGGCGTCCGCAAGGTCGTCCAGGCGTTCCACGGCCAGCTCGATGCGGTCGTACACCTGGGTCCACTTCATGATGTCCACCACGGCGCGCATGTCGAGATTCTCTATGTCGTGCAGTTCGGCAAGGCCCGTGCCCAGCAGCATTTCACATTCGCCCTTGATGGCCTTCAGCTGCTTCACCTGCGCGGCCACGTCGGTCTTGTCCTTGAGGCAACAGATCATTTCGCCGGTGATGGCGGCCATCTGGCGCATGTTGCGGGCCATCTTGCGGGCCGGAAAGCGGATGTAGGTGAACCCGTACAGCCGCGCCCGGGTAGCGATGCCCTTGATGAGGTTGATGGAGTCTTCCTGGGACAGGTTCAGGCGGTAGATGTCCTCGCGGTCGATGGGGGTGATGAAGGTGAGCGAGAGCTGGCGCGAGATTTCGCGGCACAGTTCGTCGGCCTCCACCTCGATGAGGTTGACGCGCTTGCAGGCGTCGTCAACCTTCCCGAACTCCTCCAGGATGCGGGTGAGCAGATCGGCCGCTTCCACCAGCATGGCGTTCTGGCGGCCCAGCAGGTCGAAGAAGCGGACGGTCTTGGGAAACAGGTTCAAGGCCATGCGGTGGCTCCGGTGTTGTCGTTTGGCGAGTCGACCCCGCCGCCCCCTCCGGTTCGGCCGGTCCCGTGGCGGGAGCGGCCGCCACGCAAGCGGCGACGGTTACGGATGTGTTGCGGTCCCGGCGGGTGCCGGACGCGCACTGCCCGTGCGCAAAAAAGCCGGTCGGGACCGCGGGAATTCTACGCGTCCCCCAGCGTCCGGGCAACCGGCATCGTCATGAATTCGCCACGAAATAACGCGGTTTTGTTACGGAACGATGACGGAAGGGGAAACCGGAAAGAAGTCCTGCGATGGCGGTATGTTGAGTGTTTGAACAGCCCTGACCCCGACCCCGGCCTCGGCCCCAACCCCGACCCCGGCCCCGATCCCGACAAAGACGACCCCCCGGATGACGGCCGGGGCGGCCAGCGCCTGCCGGGGCCGGAGGATGCCCGCGGCGCAAGAAAAAGGGGCGGGAAGGTTCCCGCCCCGTGATGGGCGTGGCCGGGGTGATGGCCGCCGGGCCGCGGCGGTGCAGCTTAACGCTGCATGGCGCGGTATTCGTCCACGGTGACCATGTGCAGGGCCTTCACCGGGCAGGCTTCCACGCAGGCGCCCTGATCCTTGCCTTCCCTGGCGCGCCACTCGGCGCACACGTCGCAGCGCACGGCCACCTCACGGCGGGGCTGCACGGGCTGGGCGGCGTCGGCCGCGCCTTCCTCGGGCAGGCCGATGAAGGACAGTTCGATGGCGCCGTACGGGCAGGCCATGACGCACAACTGGCAGGCGGCGCAGTACTGCTGGCGCATCACCACCACGCCGTCCTCCTGGACCAGCGCGTCGGTGGGGCACACGCGGGCGCAGGGCGCGTCGGCGCACTGGCGGCACTGCACGGGCATCTTGACGCTGTCGGTCTTGATGACGTGCACGCGGGGCTGGAAGAGGTTGCGCTTCTTCACCGCCTCCTTGATGGTCATGTTGTTGTGCGAGGCGATGCAGGCAAGTTCGCACTTCTTGCAGGCCTTGCACTTGTCGGCTTCCGCGAAGACGACGTACCGCATGAGCGAATTGGTCATGGTGCTATCCTTCCATGGTTTGCGCCGTTGCCGGAAGGTCGGTGGCATCCGGGGAGGGCACTTCTATGCTTGCGATGTACAGTTCCCTGCCGCCGGTCCAGTGCACGGCGTCGTGGCCGCACGAGGGGCAGGAGAAGTTCCGCTTGCGGGTTTCCACGTCGCCGCAGGCCGGGCAGGCCCCGCGCAGGGGCAGCAGGTGCACGTCCAGCGGCGCGCCCTGGGCGGGCGTCCCTTCGGCCAGCAGTTCGAAACAGGCGGTCAGAGTGCGCGGCTCGACGCACGCCAGAAGGCCCACGGCCAGCGACACGCGGGAGACGCGCGCCGCGCCGTAGCGCGCCGCCTCGTCCGAGACGATGCGCAGGATGCCTTCGACGATGGACGATTCGTGCATGACCGCCTGCCTTCGTGGTTTCTTGCGGCTATCGTTCCGTGCACGAGATGCACGGGTCGATGGAGTTGACGATGAGCGGCACGTCCGAGACCTTGCAGTCGTGCATCATCACGCCCAGCGCGTCCCAGTTCATGTACGAGGGCACGCGCCACTTCAGGCGGTTGGGCACGTCGGTGCCGTCGGTGCGCAGGAAGTAGATCAGTTCGCCGCGCGGGGCCTCGCTGCGGGCCACGGCCTCGCCCGCCGGGATTTCCGGCAGCCGGGCCACCAGGTCGCCGCCGGGCAGGTCGCGGGCGCACTGGCGCACCAGGCTGATGGATTCCATGGCCTCGCGCAGGCGCACCAGGGCGCGCGAATGCACGTCGCACCCGGTTTCGGTGATCACGTCGAAGGCCAGGCGGGGGTAGGCGGCGTGGGGAATGTCCTTGCGGATGTCCACGGCCAGGCCGCTGCCGCGCGCCACGGGACCCACCACGGCGTATTCCGCCGCGTTCTCCGGCGACAGCACGCCCACGCCCACGGTGCGGCCGCGCACCATGGGGTCGTTGCGGTAGAGCTTGTGGATCTCTTCCACGTGCTTCTGCACCCGGTCCAGGTTGCGGGTCAGGAAGGTGAGCAGGTCGGCGTCCACGTCGTACTTCACGCCGCCGATGCAGTTGGCGGCCAGGTCCATGCGGTTGCCGTACACCGTCTCCTTGATGTCCTGCATGATCTCGCGCACTTCCATCACGTGCATGAACAGCGACTTGAAGCCGATGATGTGCGCGAGAATGGCCACGTTGAACAGGTGCGAGGCGATGCGCTTGATCTCTTCGGCCATGGAGCGCAGGTAGCGGGCCCGTTCGGGCACCACGATGCCCGCCAGGTTTTCCACCGCCATGCAGTAGGTGAAGGGGTGGCTGTTGGAACACAGCGAGCAGACCCGCTCGGTGAGCACGATGTTCTGGAACAGGCTGCGCCGCAGGGCCAGCGCCTCCATGCCCCGGTGCACGTGCCCGGCGGTGATCTCCACGTGCTTCACGGTTTCGCCTTCCACGCTCACGCGGAAGTACATGGGTTCCTCAAGGGCCACGTGCAGCGGCCCCACGGGCAGGGTGAAGCCCGCGCGCGGGTCGGTGTTCACGTGGGTGTCCGTGGGATGGGGCGCATGGGGCGCGTGGGGAGTGTGGATGGCGGTGCTCATGCCCGTGCCTCCCCGCCGGTTTCGCCGTCGGATTCCGCGACGGTGGTGACGGCGGTGGTGCCCTCGGGCAGCTTCGCCGACATGATGCGCTCCCACAGGTCCTGGGTGGAGGCCCCGTTCATCATGGTGGAAAGGGGAATCATCCGGCCCATGATGCCCGCGTCCAGCCGTTCGTCCAGGAACAGCCGCCTGGGGTTGGGATGGCCGGTGACCGCGATATCGTACATCTCCATGAATTCGCGTTCGTTCCAGTCCGCGTTGCGGAACCACGGGGTGATGGAGGGCACCTCGGGCCTGCCCGTGGCTTCGCCGTTCTCGTCAGGTTCCGGCATGACCAACGGCGCGGTGACCGTGAAGGTCAGGCCGTTCAGGTCAAAGTGGTAGGCGATGGCGCGCCGCGGGTTGGCCGGGTCGCGCTCGGGGTCGTAGGCGGTCATGGTGCACAGGCGCAGGCGGCAGCGGGCCATGGCCGGGGCCAGCCCCGCAAGGCGAGGGGCTTCTTCCAGCACCAGCCAGCCGTAGATGTTGCCGTGGGCGTCCTCGGTCCAAGATATGTCGGCGCCGGCCACGGCGGGCAGCCGTTCGTCCAGCAGGGTCTTAGCGTGCAGTTGCGCGGGGCGTGTCAGCATCGGTGCGTCCTCCATCGACAATGGCGTCATTGAGGGCAGGGGGAGTGTCAGTGGCCGGGGCGGCCGTTTCGTCATGTCCGGCGTGGGGTGCGGCCTCGTCCGCGTGGGCGGCCAGCGCGGCGGCGCGGGTGGCCGCGGCCACCTGGCGGCACTTGGGGCACATGCGCAGCAGCGCCGGGAAGTCCAGGTCGTGGGTATGGTTGGCGTACACGCGGGTGGCCAGGTCCGGCGGCAGCATGCGGATGTGCGCGTCGCAGCCGGTGCAGCGCAGGTAGGGCACGTAGTGGTGCTCCGCCCACTCGTACTTGCGCTCCTGCAGGTGCGCGTTGTGCCAGTCGTTGGTCATGGTGATGGCCCCGGTGGGGCAGTAGTGGCGGCACAGCCCGCACAGGGCGCAGGTGTTGTGCCACACCGTGAAGTCGTAGCCGCTGCGGTCCTCGTGCGGCTCGATGCGGATGGCCCCGCCCGCGCACACGTGGCGGCAGATGGCGCAGCCCACGCACTTGGCCGGGTCCATGGTCACCTTGCCGCGAAAGCGGCGGGGGGTATGCGTCTCGGCAAAGGGGAAGGGGTCGGTGGACGGCCCCTGGGCCACGTTGCACGCGAGTATCTTCAGGAATCCCAGCATGGCTTACTCCTGCAATCCGAGGCGGGCCATCCACACGTCGCGGGCCTTGACCACGCCTTCGATGATGGCCTGCGGGCGCGGCGGGCAGCCGGGCACGTTGACGTCCACGGGGATGTAGCGGTCGATGGGGCCTTCGATGGAATAGCCGTCGCGGAACACGCCGCCGCTCACCGGACAGATGCCCACGGCCACGGTGACCTTGGGTTCGGGAATCTCGTCCCACACCCGCAGCACCTTGTCCTTCACGCGGGCGGTCAGCGGCCCGGTGATGAGCACGATGTCCGCGTGGCGGGGGCTGCCGCAGTACTTGCAGCCCAGGCGTTCCACGTCGTAGCGGGGGATGCAGGCGGTGGTGGCCAGTTCCACGTCGCAGCCGTTGCACGAGCCCGCGTTGATCCGGTACAGCCACGGCGACCGCACGGAGAGCTTCTTCAGGAAGTTCATATCGTTTCCTCTCGGGGCTGTTTCTAAATGAGGATTTTCGTTCGTTGGCAAGGAAAACGAGCCTGCCATGAGGGAGTGCGGCAGCCGTTAGGCGAGCTTGCGAGCCTTACGGATGGCGACCGCAACGCATACTCTTGCCGTATTTGACCGAAATGGCAGGCGAAGTTTGACGAAGCCAACGGGCGAAAGGACATTTTAGAAACTGCCTCTGCCTACATACCCCGCCACGCCAGCACCAGGCTCGCCAGGGCCAGCACCGAGGGGTACTTGAGATAGAAGGTGAAGGCCTGGTCCACGCGGAAGCGCCCGGTGGCCGACTTGACCAGCGTCAGCGAAACGGCCATCAGCGCCGCGCACTTCAGCACGAACCACGGAATATTGGCCAGGACGCCGCCGGGAACCGTGCCCGGCAGGAACAGCGCCACGCCAAGGCCCAGCACCACCACGGTCTTCAGCGCCGAGGCGATGTGGAAGAAGGCCAGCGCCGGGCCGGAGTATTCCAGCAGGGGACCTTCGATGATCTCGGTTTCCGCCTCGGGCACGTCGAAGGGCACGGTGCCCATGGTGCCGGGCAAAAACAGCAGGTAGGCCAGCAGCGCGGGAATCATCACCGGGTCGAAGGCCAGTTGCCCGTTGGACAGTTGATAGTTCACGATGCTGGCAAGCGAGAACTCGGCCCCGCCGCCCGTGGCCATGCCCACCTTCATGGCCACGGCCAGCATCACGGCCAGCAGCGGCATTTCGTAGGCGAACATCAGGGTCATCTCGCGCGAGAAGCCCATGGCCCCGAACGGTGAACTGGAGGCGGAACCGCCGACCATCAGCGCGATGGCGGGCAGCGGCAGCAGGTAGAAGATCACCAGCAGATCGCCCATGGCGGGCAGGCCGCGGCTGACGCCCGGCACGGGCAGCAGCGCGGCGCACACCGCCATGCCGGTCAGGCCCAGCAGCGGGGCCAGCAGGAAGGCGGCCCGGTTGGCCGAGGCGGGCATGACCGTTTCCTTGGTGAACAGCTTGGCGATATCCAGCCAGGGCTGGATCAGGGGCGGACCCACGCGGCGCTGCAAGCGCGCCTCGATGCGCCGGTCAAGCCCCTTCAGGAACAGGCCCACGGTAAGGGCGAACAACCCGCCCGGAAACACCAGCAGGCCGAGCAGGCCAAGGCCGGTCTGGGTGAGCAGTTGGGTGAAGAGTTCGGTGGCGTGGGACATGGTCTACCTCCGCTTCAGGGCGGGCACGGCCGCCTGGGCCAGCTGCCGCAGCAGGGCCAGGGGGGCGCCGTAGATGTCCTGCGGGGCCAGGCGGGCCTCGTCGGCCTTCATGGCAACGCCGCAGGTGTGGATGTCGGTGGTGCGCACGGTGCCGACAAGCCCGCGCAGGGCGAACCGCCCGCCGAAGAAGGCGACCGCCAGCAGCACGGCCAGGGCGGTGGCGTTGAACGCCCCGGCCCCGGAGGCCACGCCCCACGGCGCGACCGCCAGCCCGGCGAAGCCCAGTTCGCGGCCCATGGCGTCGATGGCCAGCAGGGGCAGGCCGGGGAACACGCCGGTGACGATGCACCCGGCGGCCAGGATGCCCATGGGCACCAGCATCACGCGGGGGGCCTCATGCACGTGGGCCAGGTCCGGCGAGGGGCGGCCCAGGAAGGCCGAGTGCAGGAACTTGGCGAAGTAGGCCAGCGTCAGCACGCTGCCCGCCAGCGAGAGCAAGGCCAGCGCCACTTCGCCCTCGGCCATCAGCGCGTGGTAGAGAATCCACTTGGAGGCGAAGCCGTTGGTGGGCGGCACGCCGACCACCGAAAGCGCCCCGATGGCGAACATGGTCAGGGTGACGGGCATGCGCTGCCCGATGCCGCCGAGCTCGTCCAGCGAGTGCTTGTGTGTGCACAGGATGAGCGAGCCCGCCACCAGGAACAGCAGGTCCTTGAACAGCACGTGGTTGACCATGTGCAGCATGCCCCCGGCCATGCCCAGCGGGGTGCCCAGGGCCACGCCCACCACCATGTAGCCCAACTGGCTGACGGTGGAGTAGATGAGCACCAGCTTGAGGTCCGACTGCATCACGGCCAGCAGGGCGGCCATGACGATGGTGACGCCGCCCACCCAGGCGATGGCGTACATCACCTGCGGCTGGCCCCACTGGGCGGACAGCCCGGTGAAGAAGCCCGCGCCGCCCAGCACGAAGAACAGCTTGGCGAGGCCGAACAGGGCGCTCTTCAGCAGCACGGACGAGATGTAGCCGGAAACCGGCGTGGGCGCCGTGGCCGGGTGCATCTGCACGTCGATGCGGAAGGGCAGCTGCGCCGCCTTCATGGTGAAGCCGATGGCCATCAGGGCCACGGCCGTGGCGGCCAGGGCCACCGGCATGGTCGGCAGGGCGGAACGCACCGCGCCGAAGCCGGGGTCGCCCGCCATGGAGGACAGCATGACCACCCCCAGGAACAGGAAGGCCGCGCCCAGCACGTTGAAGAAGAAGTACTTGAAGCCCTCGCGCAGCGCGGCGGGGTTCTCCTCATGCACGATGACGAAGTACAGGCTCCACGAACTCATGATTTCCCAGAAGGTGAAGAAGCCGAACAGGTCGTTGCTGGCGGCAACGCCCATCAGCCCGCCCGCCATGAACAGGAAGAACGTGTAGAAGCGCCACTGGGTGTGGCTGTGCTCCATGTAGCCCACGGCGTAGAGCATGTTCAGGCAGCCGATGACCGGCACGACGAGCGCGAAGGCGAAGGAGACGGAGTCCAGCCCGCGCCCGAAGGCCACCACCGCCACGGCTGCCACGGCCAGGATGATGGCGGTGGCCATGCCCGCCGCCTTGCGGTCGCGCCGCAGCAGGCAGGGCACCACGGCGCCCAGCATGGGGATGAGCACGAAGGGCTGCCAGGACACCGCCAGCATGGGCAGGGCGCCCGCGTCCAGCTTGCCCGCGCCCGCCAGCATGTCGGCCACGGGGGTGACCAGCGACAGGCCCAGTTGCGGCAGCACGCCCAGCACCAGGCACAGCGCGGCCAGCACGCCGGTGGCCGCGCGCATGGAGGCCGGGGCCTCCTGCACCGTGGGGCCGGCGTAGGGCTGGAAGATCAGGGTGCGCACGATGCGCATGTAGTAGACGCACCCGGCAAGGCTGCCCAGCAGCAACACGGCGGCCAGCGCCGGGTGACCGGCGGCCACCAGCGATTGCAGCATCAGGTACTTGCCCACGAAGCCGTTGAACGGCGGCAGGCCCATGATGGAGATGAGGCCCACCACCATGCACCCGGCGGTGAAGGGCATGACCCGGGCCATGCCCGCAAGGTCCGCCAGCTTCCTGCTGCCCGCGCGCAGGATGAGCCCGCCCGCGCAGAGGAACAGCAGGTTCTTCATGATGGCGTGGTTCAGCACGTGCAGCAGCGAGCCGGTGGTGGCCAGCCACGTGCCGAGGCCGATGACCATGAAGATTTCACCCACCTGCCCCATGGTCGAGTAGGCCAGCAGGCGCTTCAGGTCGTCCTGGCGCAGGGCCATCAGTTCGCCGTAGAGCATGGTGGCCGTGCCCAGCACGGTGACCAGCAGGCCCATGGAACTGAAGCCCCCGGCGGATTCCCCGGCCTTGAGCAGCACGGCGGAGCCGAACACCGCCAGCATCAGCCGCAGGGTGCCGTACACGCCGGTCTTGGTCAGGATGCCCGACAACGGGCCGGAGATGGACGAGGGCGCGGCGGGGTGGGCGTCGGGCAGCCAGCCGTGGCCGGGCACCAGGCCCGCCTTGACCGCGAAGCCCACGAAGGCCAGCACCACCGCGCCCTTGACTACGGGAGCAGGCAGTGCGGCGGGCAGGGCGGCGGCAAGACCGGCCAGGGCCGCGAAGTCCAGCGTGCCCGCCTGGGCGGACAGCAGCATGAAGCCGGGCAGCATGGCGCAGGCCCCGGCCACGCACATCACGAAGTACTTCACGGCGGCGTGGAACGCCTTGTCCGTGGCCTCGTGGGCCACCAGGAAGTACGACGAGAAGGTCATCAGTTCCCAGAATACGTAGAAGCCGCCGAAGTCGCGCGCCAGGGCCAGGCCCGAGAGCGAGCCGCATAGCAGCAGCAGGAAGAACCAGTAGCCATTGGCGCGGCGGTCGTGGTGGATGTAGCCCACCGAGTACACCGCCACCACCAGGCCGATGCCCGCCATGATCACGCCGAACAGGCGGGACAGGGGGTCGATCCCGGCGTCGATCCAGGTGAGCGCCAGCGAGGCGGCCACCAGGGCCACCCCGGCCAGCGCGCGGGCGCGGCCGGAGACGAGGCCGATACACCACACGGCGAAGGCGCCCGCGTAGGGCGCGAGGGCCGCCGGATGCCAGTGCGCGCCGAAGGCGGGCAGGGCGTCGGACGCGACGCCCAGGACGGCGGCCACCTGCGCGGTGACGGCGTGCCCGGCCAGGCCGAACGCGGCCAGGAAGAGTGCGAAAAGCCCCGCCTGCACGTGGAACGTGGCGGACGGGGCATGCGGAACGTGGGCGGATTCGCGCCACTGGCCGGATTCGAGACAGATGGCCTGCACTGTCAGCACCGTGGCTGCGGCCAGCGCCATGCCCGCGATGGCCACGGCGGCGGCGTAGCCCCAGTGCCCGGCGGCAAAGGCGGCGTGCAGGATGAAGGCCCGGCCGTCCGGCACGAGGAAGACGGAAAGCCCCATGCCCGCGAACATGGCGAACCCGAAGAACAGCCCGGTCAGGGGCAGCGCGGCGCGGATGCCGCGCAGGTCGTCCAGCGAGGCGGACCCCGCCGTGCGGGCCAGGCGCGAAAGGGTGAGCAGCGCAAGACACCGCGCCGCCACCTGATAGATGCATTGGGTGGTTCCCCCGACCAGCCCGGCTCCCCCGCCGAGGCCAAGGCCGAGGAGCGTGAGGCCGATGTCGGACAGGAACATCAGGCCCAGCATGGTGAAGGGGCGTCGGCGTGCCGCAAGGGCCGACACGGCGCCACCGAGCAGCAGCAGTGCCCCCAGCATGGCCAGGAACGGCAGTTCGGCGACAGGCGGAGCGGTGGTCATGCGAGTCTCCGTCGTTGAGCGTGTATGGTGCAAATTGGTTAAACAACCAATTCGTGAGCCCACCTTATTTTGACCGGAGACATCTTTCAACCCCCCTGATTGTGAACGGGTGGTACAAAACAGGATGTGGCTGGGAAAAAAGCGTGTCCATGCCCATGTTTGACCGCGCGAACAATTTTTTTCGAGGCCGGGAAAAATTTTCGAAAGTTGATCGGATCACCCCGCAAGTACAAAAGATTTGTCCGGATAATCGTCAGTCGGTTGATCTAATGCGAAAAAATGGGAGCGGCGCTTTGTGAAATGAGTGGCGAGTGGCAAATATTTATGCGAGTAAACACTATAGTTAGTGAGTGTGTCTTTGTCTATCCTGCGCAACATCTGCAACGGCATGCATGACGGCGTCGCATTGCCGGTAATGGCGCCACATCATTGGCACGGGAGCCCGGTATGCCGGTCGGGCACGCAAGGCGGAGCGCGCGGCGTATCATGTCGCGCGGCCACACCGTTCCGGGGATGCGACGCGGCCCGGCGCGACGGGCCGTGTCGTGTCGCGTCATGTCAGGAGTTCGCCAGCAGCTTCAGCCCGGCGATGCCCGCCACGATGCACAGGATGCAGCCCAGGCGGGCCGCGGTGGCGGGCTCTCCGAACAGCGCGATGCCCAGCAGCGCGGTGCCCACCGTGCCCACGCCCGTCCACACCGCGTAGGCGGTGCCCAGCGGCAGGTGGCGCAGGGCCACGGCCAGCAGGTACAGACTGACGGCCATGGCCGCCACGGTGAGCAGCGAGGGCAGCGGGCGGGTGAAGCCGTGGGTGTACTTGAGGCCCACGGCCCAGCCCACCTCGAACAGCCCGGCGGCGAACAGGGCGAGCCAGGCGCCGGACGCACCCGACAGGGCGGAAACGGACGCGATGAACGACGAGAACATGATGGCTCCTGCGGCCGCACTGGCGCGGCGGGTTGCGGACAACAAAAAGCCCGGCCGGGGCCGGGCATAAGGACAGCACGCCGTGTGGTGGCGCAGTCCGTGTCATGCGACAGCCCGAACATAGCCATGCCGGGAAAAAAGGCAAGCCGTCACGGCGCGCCGCGACTTGCCGCCATGGGGCGGCCGGGGTATCCTGCGGTATCATTCTTCATCTTGCGCAAGCGTCAGGCTGGTTTCGATGACACACCGGGGGTTCAGTGTGCGCCGCGTCGCGGCGGCGTTGCGCGGCATGGTCCTGTGCGCCGTGCTGGCGCTGGTCTGCGCGGTTGCGTCCGGCGTGGCCGTGGACGGTGCGCGGGCCGGGCAGGAGCCTGGCGGCGCGCCCGGTCCGGCGGGAATGCCGGTGCCGCGCGCAGCGGGCGATGCGGCTGTATCGACGAACGATGCGGCTGCGCCGGCGGACGATGCGGCTGCGTGGGCGGCCGACCCGGCCACCGACGCGGATGCCACCCGCGTGTTGCGCATCGGGTTCAGCACGTCATCGCCACCCTATGTGGACATGGTCAACAAGGCGGGGCTGGAGCCGGTCTTGGCGGCCGCCGCGCTGGCCAGGTCCGGCTACCGGATCGTGCCGGTGTTTCTCCCGCATGCCCGCGCGCTGGAACTGGTGCGCAAGGGCACGCTTGACGGCTGCGGCCCGGTGGGGCGTCACACCGATGTGGCCGGGCTGGCCGTGGGGGACATGTATCTGCGCTACAGCAACGTGGTGGCCTCTCTGGAGGCCGCCGAGCTGGACATCCGTTCGCTGGGGGACCTGCGGGATCTGGTGGTGACGGCCTTCCACAACGCGCGAGTGTTCATGGGGCCGGAATTCGCGGCCATGGCCGACGCCAACCCGCACTACGAGGAGCAGGTGGACCAACGGGCCCAGGTGGAGGCGTTCTTTTACCGGCGCGACCGGGTCATCGTGCTGGACGAACGCATCTTTGCCTTTCACCGCGCCCGGCTGGCCGCACGGGGCGTGGCCGTGCCGGTGCGCATCCACAGGATATTCCCGCCGCAGGACCGCTTTTTCGCGTTCCGCGACCCGGCCGTGCGCGACGCCTTCAACGCGGGGTTGCGGGCGTTGCGCGAGAGCGGGGAGTATGCGCGCATCACGCAGCAGGCATGGCCGCATGGCGGGCCTGGGGATTACCGGCAACGGGACGAAAAGGATCGGACGCAATGACCACGACGGGACAGGACGCTGCCGGGCAGGACGCCACCGGACAAGACGTTACCGGGCAGGACGCCAAGGGGCAGGGCTCCGGCGGCCTTCCGGCCACGGGCAGGCTGGTGGACAGCCATCCCCTGCTGGCCCGGCTGACCGGGCAGGTGGTGTGGAACCTGGCGGAAGAGGCGGGCGCGGACGACGGGGAGTGTTCCCTGTTCATGGACCATTACGTGGCCTGGCGGGGTGCGGCGCTGGGCGTGCTGGAACGGCTGCGCGACGCGCCGGGCGGCGGCCTGCGCCTGGTGGTGGACGACGAGGACCGGGCCGGAGCCTGCCCGGAATGCGTGGCCCTGCATGGCGTGGTCCTGCCGGGCACTCATCCGGACCTTGCCGCATGGCTGCCGCCGTTCTCCATCGGCTGCCACTGCCGGGCCGAATACGTGGAGGCGACGGAGATGGCCGTGGCCGGTCCACACCTGCCGCCGGGTCTGCGGCCGCCCGCGCACCGGTTGTGCTGCCCGCGCCGCCCGCTGTCGCTGTTGCTGGCGCAGTTGCAGGGACACGAGGGGTAGTGTCCGGTAGAACACCGCTGGTGCAGGGTGGGCAAAAACACCGGGGAGGCATTCAGATTGGCACAACGGGGTGAAGTCCGCTCGTGTGCCGTTGGCCCTTGTGCCGCAAAGCGTTTGAGGAAAGGCGTTTTGGGCGCTTTTGGAAGAAACGCGCAGAAGAGTGTGCGCCGATTGGCACGGTTCATCACAGGCATGGAAGAAAAACGGGCGGCCCTTTCGGACCGCCCGTTTGTATTTTGCCTGTGTTCTGCTTTTGCCTTCTGGGCAAGGCAAAATACGATGAAAAATCCTGCGCGATTCTGCCGCGCCAGCGCGGCATGTTGCGTCAATTCAACTCGCGTCCAACCCAGACTGCGCGGCCTATGATGCGGATTCCGTTGGACAAGTCGTCGTGTGCATCCACTTCAATCGGCGGGTAGTCGGGGTTGTAGCTGGAAAGGACCAACTTACCCGGCTCTGCGTTGACCGACTTGAGGTAGACCAAGTCTTCAACGCCGACGGCGTACAGCAGGCCAGGGCGGGGGACGCGTTGGCTCTGATCAATAAGCACCACGTCATTGTGCTTGATGTCCGGCTCCATGCTGTCGCCGGTTACCCGCATCAGGACCATGGAAGACGGCTGCCCCTTGCGCATGAGGAAGTCTGTGTGGAAGGCGTAACGCCGTTCCACGTCTTCTCCTGCCTCGAAACTGCCCGTACCCGCCGACAAGCGGGCCTCCACCATGGGCACCAGCATGATCTGGCCGTCCTTGCACTCAATGACATGCCCCCCTGTTTCTTTGGGTTGTCCTACTGGCTGCGCAAGGGGGGCACCCACTCTGAAGTTCCCGATCCGCGCGGGGACGCACTTGGTTTGAGGGCCGGTGAAAATCGGTCCTTCTCCCAAAAGAAGCCATGCCGGAGCCACATTGAACCGTTTGGATATATTTTCCAGAAACGTGCTGTCAGGAAGGCGTTCACCCTTCTCATAGCGCGCCAAGGTCTGGGCATGCACGCCAAGTTCGGCGGCAAAGGCTTCGCGCGAAATCTTCCCTCGCAGTTCTTCGATCCGCTTGCCAATCATACGCAAAACTTCCAGTCCCAAACTTTTGCAAGGCTTGCCTGCGTCGACTTTTGCGCGCGGTCCGGCTTAACTGTTTGGGATATTTCCCCGAAGCTTTGCAAACCCGAACGGGAAAGTTTTGCACCATTCGGCGTTGACTTTCTGTGCCGTTTGGATAAAAATGGAGCTGCGGGGCGGTGAAGGTTTCATCCTAGCAAGCTGACCTTATCCGCCCGGCCTGCACGGGTCAACGCCCGGAGCGTAGAGATTCCGGACGGTAGCCCCAGAAACAGACGGACGGTTGCCGGTGACTGCGATCCAGTGCTCGCTTTTCGACGACAAGGCAGCCCGCCTTGCCGGGTTGAATGCCACGCTGAAGGTGTCCATGCGGCGCGCCCTTGCCTCGTGCAGGCTTTCCCGCGCGCAGGTGGTGGAGCACATGAACGCCCTGGCGTCGGAAGCGGGAGTCAGACTGACCACCGGCAACGCCGTCAATTGTCCTCTGCTACGCTCGACAAGTGGCTGAATCCCGCTGACCGCGAACACCCGCCACCGGTGTGGCCGTTGGTTCGGCGCTGATGACCGTCGGCGACCCCGTGCCCGCCGTGCTGCCATCGTGGTGGGCTATCCCGCGTAGTGGCGCGGGAGCATGGCGTTGTCTGGCGTCGTGTGAAGTCGGTTGACGTTTATTCGAAAAAGGAACATTAACGTCCGTTTGCATAACGGAGGCATGATTTTGTAAACCGTGGATGGGCGTGGTTGATGATAGCGACACTACACAAACAATTTGAGCGAGCAAAACGGCATATTCCATGGCACTGGCGTAATGCCATACCCATAGACAACGTTCGCATCCGTACGACGCGGGAGACACTGGAGCGCTGCGCGGACCTGATTCACGCGCAGCGTGGCGGGGCGTACCTGCGCTTTGGCGATGGAGACATCTACCTGGCCAACAGCATGAACGACGCACTGCAAACGGCCACGCCGGAGTTCGCCAAGGAAATGCGCGAAGCGTTCCAGTGCAATATGCCGGGTGTCCTGAAAGCATTGCCCATACATTCCGAAAAATTCGGATGCGAGGAAGGAATGTCTCCGGGTGTCTTCCTGATGCGCGACGAAGCGGCGGAGCGGTTCCTGCGCAGGACGCTGGAATGTTTTTCGGGCCACCCCATCTACAGCGCCGTGGCGCTGCACTATCAGTTCGTCGTGGACTTCGAGTATGCCGTGGCCTTCCTGAAGTTGCTGCAACAGAACACCACCTTGTTCGTGGGTGCCGGAGATGTGCCGGACGCGGACAGGAACCTGCTTTTTGGCAACGCGCCCCACGTCTGCACGCCGATGAAGGACTCGTACCGCGCGTTGGACAGAATCGAGCGGGAAACCGTGGCGGCCCTGGAAAATCGGGACGCCTATGGGGTGGTCGTGGTGGCCACAGGCTGCGCTGGCCGGGTGCTCGTCAAGCGCCTGCTGCGCCGTGGTCTGACACGATTCTTCTACTTCGATTTCGGCAGTCTGCTGGACATCATCTGCGGGTGGCATACCCGGACATGGCATACGCGGGCGGGCATCACCCAGGAGCAGATCAAGCGCCTGAAGCGCGACCTTGCCCGCACCTGATCTTGCAGGAAGGACCCGCCGGAGGCGTCCCTTCGCGCGGATGCACGTGGCAACTCCAGTGCCAGTCAATTCATCAGCAACAGGTAATGCAAAGCCCCCGACGATTTTTCGCCGGGGGCTTTTGGTGTCAAGATGCGTGCGCCGCCGTGTCAAACGTCGCGCGCGTACAGGGTGGGCAAAAACCTTCGGAAGTGTCACCGGCGATGTGCCCAAACGAAAAATGGCTTACCTGTGTGTCAGGTAAGCCATTGATCTTTCTGGTGGAGACGATGAGGATTGAACTCACGACCTCAGCATTGCGAACGCTGCGCTCTCCCAGTTGAGCTACGTCCCCAGTCAGGAAAAGGCTGTATATACCTGTTGCCGCCCGACCGCAAGAGGCCGGGGCGGAAAAATTTCTCCGGACGGGCGGGCCGGGGACGGCCGCTATTCCAGCCCCAGCGCGGCGCGCAGGGTGCGCACCCGGTGGCGGTAGGTGTGCTGGGCCAGGATGTGCGCACGCCATGCGGCGGCAAGGTCGCCGCGCAGGACCGGGTCGCGCTCCAGGCGGTCCAGCAGGGCGGCGAGGCCGGGCGTATCGCCCGTTCCGGCTGGGGGCAGGGTGCCCTTGCCATCGCCGCGGGCCGGGGAAAAGGCGATTTCCCGGCGCAGTTCCGGGGGAAAGATGGCGAGGCCGGGCGTGTCGTCGGTGATGCAGAAGCCGCCCGCCGCCCACACGTCGAAGTGGCGCTGGGTAAGCCCGGCGGGCAGCAGCAGGCTGGTGACGTTCAGGGACCAGCGGGCCGCGCGGTACACGGCGGGCAGGGTGGCGTAGTAGTCCACGGGGGGGCGCAGGTCGGTGCCGGGTGGCAGCAGCGGCTGCCAGCCGTCGTCGCCGAACACGGTCAGCCCGTGCGGGGCGGCATTGTTCAGGCAGCGCACCCGCCGGGCCAGGGCGCATTCCTCGGCCCCCAGGCCCGCCGCGCGCACCGCGTTGCCGGGCCACAGTTCCGCGATGCCCAGGCGCGCCGTCCACCAGTGGAAGTCGGGCCGGGGACCGGGCGCGCCGAGCAGGCCGAACGCCTCGTCCAGCAGGGCCGGGGCGATGCGCTGCCCCGCGAAGAAGCCGCCTTTGCCGGGAAAGGCGGAGCGTCCCACGAACACCACGGGCTTCAGGTTGCCGGAAGGGGGAGCGGCCGCGCCGTCCGTCGCGGGTTTTTCCGGTCCGAAAAACTCCGGTCCAGTCGCCAGCGGCAGGTGGATCACCTGTTGCGCCCCGTGGGCGCGCAGCAGGGGAATGAACGATGCGTCGGTGACGCACAGCAGCGCCCCGCGCCACCACGGCCCGCGCAGGGCCGAGAGCAGGTGGAAGGGGTTGTCCACGCACCATACGGCCACGGGCACGCCGCAGGCGCGCAGCAGGTGGAAGCGTTCGCCCCAGGCGTCGAGGCCCGCAAGATTCACGCTCAGGAACAGGGCCGGGCGTTCGTCGGCCAGCAGGCGGGGCAGGTCGGCGTGCAGGGTGTCCGGATCGGCCTGGCGCGAGGTAAGCCCTTCGGCCGCAAGGGCGGCCGAAAGTTCCGGCAGCAGCAGCGAACCGTCCGTGCCCGGCAGCAGCACGGTGCGGGAACGGGCGGATGGGGATGCCGCGCGTAACGATGCGCCGTCACCTGCGGCAATCGGCTCCACCGCCAGCGCGGGAGCCATGCGCACGGCCCGCGCCGCACCCAGCAACGGCCCCCAGAATGACGGGAACAGCCGTTCCGCTTCCCGGTAGGTTACCACCAGCGCGCGGGACAGGCGGCCGGGCGGAAAATCCTCGGGTGCGGCCTGCCTCCACCCGGCGGGGATGGCCGCGCGCCACGCGCCGTGCGTTGCTCCGTCCATATAATGGATGAACGCCGGGCATTCGATGACGTGCACGGCCGGGGCCGTCTGTCCGTCCGGGGGGGGCGTCCGGAGGGGGGCATTCTTTTTTTGCAGCCCCGCCAGCGCGGCGGTCACCGCGCGGTGCGCCGTGGCCGGATTCGGTCCCAGGCCCAGCACCACCACCTCGGCGGGGGCGCTTTCGCCCTGCCCGCGCGGGGGCAGCACGTCGAAGGTGGCGGGCAGGACGCCGTCCGCCAGTACATCATCCGCCAGCACGTCATCGGGCAGAGTCCGGAGCTGCCCCAGTTCGTTGGGGATGCGCAGGCGGGCGGGGCGGGTCATGCTGGTCCTTGGCGGGCGGAGGGGTTTCGGGTACAAGCGGCCACGGGTGACCACATGAAGACATACCGCGACCACTATTTTCTGAAGGCCAAGCAGGAGAACTATCCCGCGCGGTCCATCTACAAGCTGAAGGAAATCGACAACCGCTTCAAGCTGTTCCGTCCGGGCATGAAGGTGCTGGACCTGGGGGCGGCCCCCGGCTCGTGGTCGCTCGGCGCGGCCGAGCGCGTGGGGGCCAGGGGGCGGGTGCTGGCCTGCGACCTGCAAGCCACCGACACCCCGTTTCCGCCCAACGTCACCTTCATGCAGGAGGACGTGTTCAACCGCTCCGAGGCCTTTGAAGATGCGCTGGCCGCCACGGGGCCGTTCCACGTGGTGATCAGCGACATGGCCCCGCGTACCACGGGCACCAGGTTCACCGACCAGGCCCGCTCGCTGGAATTGTGCGTCGAGGCCCTTGCGGTGGCGGACCATTGCCTGATAAAGGGCGGCAGTTTCGTGGTCAAGATTTTCATGGGGCCGGACGTCAAGCAACTGGTTGACGCGCTGCGGGCCCGCTTCGAGACCGTGAAGACCTTCAAGCCCAAAAGCTCGCGGGCCGAAAGCAAGGAAACATTCTACGTCTGCCTCGGGTACCGGGGCGACGGACAGCAGGACTGACGCACGGCGCCGATGGCGCGCGCAGGGCTCCCGCCCGCCGCGCGGTGCAACGTGGCGTTTCCGCACTCATCTCTTTCGCCGTCATTTCTTCCAGGAGGACGCATGGCCGGACACAGCAAATGGGCCAACATCCAGCACCGCAAGGGGCGTCAGGACGCCAAGCGCGGCAAGCTGTTCACCAAGGCCGCCAAGGAAATCATCATCGCCGCCAAGGGCGGTGGCGACCCGGCCAGCAACGCCCGCCTGCGCGCCGCCATCGCGGCCGCCAAGGCCGTGAACCTGCCCAAGGACAAGATCGACAACGCCATCAAGAAGGGCACAGGCGAACTGGCCGGCGGCGACATCCTTGAAATCTCCTACGAAGGCTACGGCCCCGGCGGCGTGGCCCTGATCGTGGAAGCGGCCACCGACAACCGCAACCGCACCGTGGCTGAAGTGCGCCACATCCTTTCCAAGCACGGCGGCTCCATGGGCGAGGCCGGGTGCGTGGGCTGGATGTTCGAGCGCAAGGGCGTGATCACCCTGGACGGCGGCAAGTACACCGAGGACCAGGTGATGGAAGCCGCGCTGGAAGCGGGCGCCGACGACGTGCGCGACGAGGGCGGCACCTGGGAGATCCACACCGCCGTGGCCGACTTCGCCGCCGTGCGCGACGCGCTGGAAGCCGCGGGCATGGAGATGGATTCCGCCGAACTGTCCATGATCCCCCAGAACACGGTGGAAGTGGACGCGGAAACCGGCCGCAAGCTGATGCGCCTGGTGGACGCCCTGGAAGACAACGACGACGTGCAGAACGTGCACGCCAACTTCGACCTGCCCGACGAAGTGCTGGCCGAACTGGAATAGCGCCGACCGTCCATGCCCCGGAGCCCGCCTTGCGCGGGCTCCGGCGTTTCGGCCGCCCGAAGATTCGCTGTCCGGGCGCACCACCCTGCATCCCGGCCCCGCCGGAGGCGCCATGCCCCCCCGCAAGTCCGCATCGCCCGCACCGGATACCCTAGCATCCCCTTCGCCCGCCGCCGGGGGCGTCACCGTCATCGGCATCGACCCCGGCTCGCAGTGCACCGGCTGGGGGGTGGTGCGCGAGGCGTCGGGCGTGCTCACCCTGGTGGACTGCGGGGCCATCCGTCCCAAGGGCGACGACTTCGCCGCGCGGCTGGGCCACCTGTTCCGCGAACTGCACGCCCTGGTGGGCCGCCACGCCCCGGACGAGGCCGCCATCGAGAACGTGCACGCCGCCCGCAACGTGGCCACCGCCCTCAAGCTGGGGCAGGCGCGCGGGGTGGCCGTGGCCGCCTGCGCCGCGCACGGGGTGGCCGTGGCCGACTACCAGCCCTCGGAAATCAAGAAGGCCCTGGTGGGCACCGGCGGGGCGGACAAGGAACAGGTGAGCTTCATGGTGGCCCGCGTCCTGGGCGTGAAGGGCGGCTGGGCGCTGGACACGGGCGATGCGCTGGCCGCCGCCGTGTGTCACCTGAACGCCCGGCGGCTGTCGCGGCTGGCCAGGCTGGGCGGATAGCGGCCCTCGCGCACAGGCATCCCCGCGCCCGGTCATCCTGCGTGCGGTCATCCCCGCGTGCGGGCGGGGCTCAGGCGATGCCGGGTTCCCCCGGTGTGCCCCGTTCGTCCCCGGCCTCATCTCCGAATTCATCCCCTGATTCGTCCCCGATCTCGTTCATGTCCGCATCCAGGGCGATGCAACTCGGCGACTCCTGCCAGCCCCTGGCGGCGTCCTCCGGCACCTGCGAGGCGCGCACGGTGCGGTTGCGGCCGCAGCGCTTGGCCATGTACAGCGCGGCGTCGGCCTCGTGCATCCAGCGCCCCGGCTCCATGTCCGTCCGCGCCTCGGCCACGCCCGAGCTGACCGTCATGGGAATGGGTCCGTCCTCGTGGGGCAGGGGCGTTTCCTCCACCTTGCGGCGCACCCGCTCCAGCAGGACCATCCCGTCGCGTTCGCCCGTGTCGGGCAGCAGCAGGGCGAATTCCTCGCCGCCCACCCGGGCCAGCAGGTCGGGCTCGCGCAACTGGTGGCGGATGATGCCGGTCACGTGGGCCAGCATGGCGTCGCCCACGCCGTGCCCGTAGCGGTCGTTGACCGCCTTGAAGTGGTCCAGATCCAGCATGGCCAGCGCCAGGGGATGCCCGCTGCGCGCGCTGCGGGCCAGTTCCGCGTTCATGGCCTCGTCCAGGCGCCGCCGGTTGAAGCAGCCGGTCAGGTGGTCGCGTTCCGCTATCCGGCGCAGTTCTTCGTTCAGGCGGGTAAGGGCCTGGTTGCTGCCCTCGATGATGCGCACCTGGGCCCGGTTGTGCAGGGTGTAGATGACGGCGGAAAGCAGGGTGCCCAGCGTGGCCAGCCCGCACAGCACCGCGAAGTGGAAACGCACCTGCCGCCGGTCCTCAAGGGTCAGGGCTTCGCCGACCTCTTCGGCCACGTGCAGCGAAAGGCCGTCCTGGGGCCGGTGGGTCACCCCCAGCAGCGCGGGGCGCGTGGCGTCGCCGATGAGCGTCAGGCCGTGCCGCTCGCTGATGCCCCGCACCACGAAGGGGCGCAGCGACAGTTCGGGAAACGCCTCGCGCTTGTAGCGCAGGATGCGCGCCGAAACGGGCATGTCGCGCACCGGGGCGTCGGGCAGGGCGTGGAAGATGTGCGTCTTGTCGTTGGCCAGCACCACCACTCCCTGCTCGTCGGTGACGAAGGCGGCGTCCAGGCGCAACCGGCGCGAGAGGGTGGGCAGGTCGGTCTTCACGCCCACCACGCCCAGCACCGTGCCGTACTGGTGCACCGGCGAGGCGAAGAAGAAGCCGGGCACGCTGGACACGCGCCCCACGGCGAACTGGCGGCCCCGTTCGCCGGACATGGCGGCGATGAAGTAGGCGCGGTCGGCGTAGTTGGTGCCCAGCAGGCTGTCCGGGGTGTCGTGGTTGCTGGCGGCGATGCACGTGCCGGTGTGGTCCATGAGCCAGGCGATGTGCAGGTCCATGGTTTCGGCAAAGGTCTTCAGGAAGGCGTTGAGGGGCGCCCGGCGTCCGGCGTCGGTCCGGGCGGACCCGGACGGGGTGGCCGGGGCCGCCCCGGGCCGGGGAGCCACCTCGTCGCGCACCCGGTCGTCCAGGGCCAGCAGGTCCGGCAGGCGGCGCAACCCGGCGAAGGCCAGTTCGAACTCGTCGTTCACCGTGCGCTGGCGCAGGGCCAGCCGGGTCCGCGCGCCGGACACGATGTCCTCCAGGGCGCGGGCGGCCCACATGTCCGCATAGGTATCGGCCACGTAGAGCACGGGCGCCAGCAGCAGCGCCAGCGCCGCCAGCAGCAGGCGGATGGGCGTGCGCTCCGCGTGGTGGCGGAACCGCGTGAATGGCGTGAATGGGGCGAACTGGCGGGGCAGAAGGGGCATGGACGAGGCTCCGGCTGCGGGGTGCGGAAAAGGATACGGGATTTTCCGTTCCGTACCAAGGGTGTTATCCGGGAGCGGCGTGTTTTTCCGGGGCATGCGGAGCGTGCGGCGGGGACCGGCGGGCAGGACCGTGCGGCGCGCCCGTCTTCCGGCCCGGTCGCTTTTTGTGTAGGGTGCCCGCGAGAGGTGGAGCCATGATCGCGTATGTCGAAGGCCGCGTTGCCGAAGTCTCTGGCAATGCCTGCGTGGTGGTGACGGAAGGGGGCGTGGGGTACGAGGTGCACCTGCCCGCGCACACCCTGTCGCGCCTGCCGGAGCGGGGCGGGCAGGTGGCCTTCCACGTGCGGACCGAGGTGCGTGAGGACGCCCTGGAACTGTTCGGCTTCTCCACCTGGGACGAGCGGCAGACCTTCATGGTGCTCACGTCCATCAGCAAGGTGGGGGCGCGCACGGCCCTGGCCATCCTTTCGCAGTTCCGCCCCGAGGACCTGCGCCGTCTGGTGGTGGAGGACGACGTGCCGGCGCTGACGCGGGTGTCCGGCATCGGCAAGAAGACCGCGCAGCACATCTTTCTGGAACTGAAGTACAAATTGAAGGTGGAGGACTTGCCCGCGGCCGTGGCCCTGGCGGGCGGCGCCGCTCCGGGCGGGGTGTTCCGCGACGCGCTGGCCGGGCTCGGCAACCTCGGCTACCACGAGGACGAGGCCGCCCCGGTGCTGAAGGACGTGCTGAAGGCCGAACCCGACCTTGACGTGGCGGGCGCGCTGCGCGCCGCGCTCAAGGCCCTGGCGAGGGGGCGCTGATGACGGCGGAGAGCAGGAAACCCGGCGGCGAGGGCGCGGGCGGCGGCCCCGATAGCCGCCCCAGTATCTGCCCCAGCATCTGCATGGACGAGAACGTGCGGCCGCGCAGCCTGGACGACTTCATCGGGCAGGACGAGTTGCGGGCCAACCTCAAGGTCTTCGTGGCGGCGGCGCTGGAACGCGGGCAGGCCATGGACCACCTGCTGTTCTACGGCAACCCCGGCCTCGGCAAGACCACCCTGGCCCAGATCATCGCGGCGGAACTGGGGGTGAACCTGGTGTCCACCTCCGGTCCGGTGCTGGAGCGCAGCGGCGACCTGGCGGCCATCCTGACCAACCTCGGGCGGCACGACATCCTGTTCGTGGACGAGATCCACCGCATGCCCGTGGCCGTGGAGGAAGTGCTGTACCCCGCGCTGGAGGACTTCAAGCTCGACCTGGTCATCGGCCAGGGGCCGGGGGCGCGCACGGTGAAGATCGACCTTGAACCGTTCACCCTGGTGGGCGCCACCACGCGCATCGGCCTGCTGTCCTCGCCCCTACGCGACCGCTTCGGCATCATCAGCCGCCTGGAATTCTACGCGCCGGACGACCTCGCGCGCATCGTCACGCGCACGGCGCGCATCCTGGGGGCCAACCTGACCCCCGAGGGCGCGGTGGAGATCGGCCGCCGCTCGCGGGGCACCCCACGCATCGCCAACCGACTGCTGCGCCGGGTGCGCGATTTCGCCGCCGTGCATGGCAACGGCACCATCACCCCGGAACAGGCGTCGGCCGCGCTGGAACGCATGGACGTGGACGAGAGCGGGCTGGACCAGATGGACCGCAAGCTGCTGTCCGTGCTCATCGAGCACTTCGGCGGCGGCCCGGCGGGGGTGAAGACCCTGGCCGTGGCCTGCTCCGAAGAGGTGCGCACCATCGAGGACATCTACGAGCCGTACCTGATCCAGTGCGGCTTCCTGAAGCGCACCCCGCGCGGCCGGGTGGCCACGGCCAAGGCGTACCGCCACCTCAACCTGCTGGCCTGACGCCGGGCGGGAACGGTCCGGCCCGCGCGGCCTGTCCGCCATCGGCCGGCACCGGCGCGGCACGTGCGGCACGGCGCGGGCCGATGGCGGACAGGCCGCGAAGACTGCCTTTCCAACCCTCACCCGGCCGCAGGGCCGGTCACGGAACCTCCATGCCCAAGACGACGCTGCGGGTCGAACTGCTGGCCCATACCCCGGAACCGCTTTCGCTCATCTATGCCGCCTTCCGCCAGTGCTACCATTCCGGGTTCGTGGCCGACATGTGGCCGCGCCTGCTGTCGGGCGAGATCGCGCGCGAGAAACAGGCCCAGTTCGTGGCCTCGGTGATGGAGTCGGGGCATGCCAGCCCGGTGGAGCACGTCAGCTTCACCTTCGCGGCGGAGGGCGTCTCCCGCGCGCTGACCCACCAGCTGGTGCGCCACCGCATCGCCTCGTACTCGCAGCAGAGCCAGCGCTACGTGGACGGCAGCGACTTCGACTACGTGCTGCCCCCGGCCATCGCCCGCAACCCGCAGGCCCTGGCCCGCTTCGAGCGGTGCATGGCCGAAATCGGCGAGGCCTACCGCGACATCAAGGCCCTGTTGGAGGCCGACGGCCGGGCCGGGGCCAAGTCCAACGAGGATGCCCGCTTCGTGCTGCCCCAGGCGGCGGAGACGCGCATCGTGCTGACCATGAACTGCCGCAGCCTGCTCAACTTCTTCGAGCACCGCTGCTGCCTGCGCGCCCAGTGGGAGATCCGGGCCATGGCCAACGCCATGCTGGACCTGTGCCGCGGCGTGCTGCCGGAACTGTTCGCCGTGGCCGGGGCCAAGTGCGAACGGCTGGGCTACTGCCCCGAGGGCGAACGGTTCACCTGCGGCCGGTATCCGTTGCGCCAGCCTGGCTGAACGTGCGCAAGCGCACGGGCGGGCATGACGCCGCCGCGCGCGGTCATGCCGCTCCGTCGCACTGGGCCGAATCGCACCGTACAGGCGTATTCTCCGTCAACCATCGGAAAATTCAGGAAGATTACGGGTGCTTCGCCAGACTCGAAGCAAGGTTGTTTCCCGCCGCGCTGCAGGGCGGGAGCCCTGGCTTTTGGCAACGGGGCGGCGTCAGGCGTGCCCGCGAGGTTACGCGGGACGGTTTTGAGGGTGCTTTGTTTCACGCACGAAGTATCGTGGCGAAAAAAATTAGATACACGGGCAATTTTTTGGCGAAAATCAACAAAGTACCTGTGGAAAAGTTTTTTGATTGATGTGCAAAACTGTGGTTCCCTGCTGTGGAAAGTCTTGCCTGCCAAGGTGTCCGGAAAAGGGCGGAATGACGCCATTGAGTGGTTATAGCTTGTGGTTTCAGTATGTTATTTCGGAAAGAGTCTTGGGAAACAGGGCGCGGGTTCCTCATGACGACAGGCGCTTTTTCTCCATTGCAACCCGGCCGCGAACTCCGTAAACCAAGCACCATGATTTCAATTTGGGGCCAAATTCAGAATATTCTAGAAAAGAGTCTCAACCCAGGGCTCTTCAAGGTCTGGATCTCGCCGCTCGCGGCGGAGGTCCGGGACGACGTGCTGCGCCTGGTGGCTCCCAACGAATTCGTTGCGGCCTGGGTCCGCGACCGGCTGCTGGATGACATCGTGCAGGCGGCCACCGCCGTGCTCGGCAGTGCCCCCACCGTGGTGGTGGACGCCGCGCCGCATGGCGCCGTCCCCCTTTCGCCGCGCGCGGGCCGCGCGGACGCCGCCGCTTCCGCCCCCGGCGCGGGTCTGGACGCTGGCGCGTCCGAAGCCGCCCCGGCCGACGGCGCGCAGGCCCTGCCCGTGTCCGCCGCCCCTGCTCCCTATGTCGCCCATGCCGTGCAGGCCGTGGCCGCGCGCTCCGCGTCCGGCGCCGCCGCCCGCGCCTCGCAGTTGGGGCTGCCGCTGGACATGCCCGCCCCGAACCGCGCCCTGAACTGGCGCTTCTCCTTCGACTCGTTCGTGGTGGGCGCCAGCAACGAACTGGCCTACGCGGCCTCGCGCGGCATCTGCCGCGAAACCCTTTCCGCCGACACGCTGTTCCTCAGTTCCGGTCCGGGCCTCGGCAAGACGCACCTGATGCAGGCCGTGGGCCGCGCCCTGTGCGACGCCAGCAACCGCGCCACGCCGCGCGTGGAGTACCTGACCGCCGAAGAGTTCGCCACCCGGCTCATCGCCGCCCTGAAGGCGCGGGAAGTGGACCGCTTCAAGGCCCGCTACCGCGACGTGGACGTGCTGCTGCTGGAGGACGTGCACTTCCTGCAGGGCAAGGAACGCATGCAGGACGAGGTGCTGGCCACGGTCAAGGCGCTGAAGTCGCGCGGCAGCCGGGTGGTGCTGTCCAGTTCGTTCGCCCCGCGCGACCTCAAGAACCTGGACACCCAACTGGTCTCGCGGTTCTGCTCCGGCTTCCTCGCGCACATCGACAAGCCCGGCTTCGAGACGCGCCGCCGCATCCTGTGCGAGAAGGCCCGCCTGCACCAGGTGATGCTGCCCGACAACGTCACCGACCTTCTGGCCGACCACATCCGCTCGGACGTGCGCCAGATCGAAAGCTGCCTGCACAACCTGGTGCTGAAGGCCAAGCTGCTGAACCGCCAGATTTCCATGGAGATGGCCTGGGAAGTGCTTGGCCACTACGCCCAGCAGGAAGTGGTCATGGACTTCGAGGGCATCGTGCGCAAGGTGTGCGAAGGCTTCGGCATCTCGCCGAAGCAGCTCAATTCGCGCAGCCGCAAGCGCGAATACGTGGTTGCCCGCAATTCCGTGTTCTACCTGGCCCGCAAGCACACCGACCTTTCGCTGAAGGAGATCGGCGACCGGTTCAGCCGCCGCCACTCCACGGTGCTGAAGGGCATCACCTCCATCGAGCGCGAGATGAGCCGCGAAACGCCGTTGGGCCGCCAGGTGTCCAACACGCTGTCGCTCATCGAACGCAATGGTCGAATTACCTACCCCTAGCCAGGGGGGGCCGCCGCGCATGCGGTCGGCAGGGCGCATGCCATCACGGCGGCGCGGGCCTCCCGGTTCGCGCCGCCTTTCGTTTTGCCCGCGCGCGGACTGCCGGGCATGCGGATGCCGTTGGCATAGCGGGCTTTTCATTTGCGGCACGCTGGGGTATCGCAATGCTTCCCCCAGCCATCGAGAGCGTCACTGCATGCTGCGGGGGCACGGTAGGGGCTGCCTCTAAATTGTCTTTTCGCCCGTTGGCATCGTCAAACTTCGTCTGCCATATCGGTCGAATACGAGAAGAGTATACTCCCTCATGGCAGGCTCGTTTTCCTTGCCAACGAACGAAAATTCTAAGGCTCTAGACCATCAGGCCAAGCCCTGATAGGCTAGAATCATGTTTAAAAACAGCAAATTAAGCCGCTACAAAATCGGAAAAATTGCTGAATGCTTTTGCATCGATATTGATGCCACCAAAACTG
>NZ_JBAIYT010000040.1:0-35790 GCF_036763125.1 Nitratidesulfovibrio sp. 1201_IL3209 | reverse complement strand
ACTGGCTTGAACACCTATAGCGTAACCGGAAAGGTGTTTTTTGGTATAACCGATTGACTCCACCCGCATAGCGGGTGGTTTTCTGTTTCGGTCGCTTCGCTCCCTCAACTGGCTAAAGCCATAAAAAGCCGCCCGCCGACATGCATCGGCGGGCGGTTTGCGTTTCAGAATCCGGCCCGGCTCCTGAAAACCCCGTTACGACACCTTGGCCCCGTTGGCCACGGGACCGGACGCGGCCACCAGTTGCATGCCGCCATCGGTGCGCACCGCAAGGATCATCCCCTGCGATTCCAGGCCGCGCAGCTTGCGCGGGGCAAGGTTGACCACCACGGCCACCTGCCGCCCCAACAGGAAATCGGGCTCGAAGTATTCGGCCAGCCCCGCCACGATCTGGCGCGGGGCAGCTTCGCCAAGGTCCACCTCCACCCGGTACAGCTTGTCGGCGTTGGGGTGGCGCTCCACCACCAGCACCGTGCCGAAGCGGATGTCCAGCTTCTGGAAGTCGGCGAATTCGATGGTGGCGGGCACGTCACCAGCAGCAGATATGGCAGCAGGCGCGGCGGCCTGCGCGGGGGGGGCTGCCGCCTTGTCCTTCTTCTTGCCTTCCGCCCCCTTTTCCGGCTTGGCGGATTTGTCGGGCCTGGCCGCTTCCGGCTTTTCCAGTTCCACGCGGGGGAACAGGTTGGACGATGCCGCCACCGTGGTACCGGCGGCCAGCCCGCCCCAGCGGTCGGCCTCTTCCGCCAGCTTCACGGAGGCCGGGTCCAGCGTCTGGCCCAACTGACCCAGCAAGACGCCGGACGCCTCGGGCATCACCGGCCACAGGTGCACGGCCACCTTGCGCATGCATTCCAGCATCACGTACATGACGGTGCCCAGGCGTTCGGTGTCGCCCTGCTTGAACAACGCCCACGGCGCGGCGT
Source organism: Nitratidesulfovibrio sp. 1201_IL3209 (assembly GCF_036763125.1). Lineage (NCBI taxonomy): Bacteria > Pseudomonadati > Thermodesulfobacteriota > Desulfovibrionia > Desulfovibrionales > Desulfovibrionaceae > Nitratidesulfovibrio > Nitratidesulfovibrio sp. 1201_IL3209. The sequence continues at coordinate 34,867 of NZ_JBAIYT010000040.1, read as the reverse complement.
GGTCCACGTAGCGGTTCAGGGCGCGCACCAGTTCCCACAGCGATTCCAGTGCATTGGAGAAACGCACCCGTTCGAACAGACGCACGAAGTTGCGCTGCGCCTCTTCCGCCAGCGTGCGGATGGCCTCGTCGTTCTCGGTCAGCGGGCCTTGCGCGGGCACCACGCCGCCGAAGTACTTGGCGGTCATGGACAGCACGCGGCTGAACAGGTTGCCGAGGTCGTTGGCCAGGTCCGCGTTCAGGCGGGCCACCAGCGCATCCTCGGAAAAGCTGGCGTCGCTGCCGAAGTGCATCTCCCGCAGCAGGAAGTAGCGGAAGGCGCTCAGGCCGTACTTGTCGATCATGGACAGCGGGTCCACCACGTTGCCCAGCGATTTCGACATCTTGGTGTCGCGCACCAGCCAGTAGCCGTGCACGTTCAGGTTGTTGTAGGGCTCAAGCCCCGCCGCCTTGAGCATGGTGGGCCAGAACACCGCGTGAGGCTTCAGGATGTCCTTGGCCACCAGATGCTGCACGCCGGGCCAGAAGCGGCCGAACTTCTCGCCGTCGGGCCAGCCCAGCGCGGAGATGTAGTTGATCAGCGCGTCGAACCACACGTAGCACACGTACTCGGTGTCGAACGGCAGTTCGATGCCCCAGGTCAGGCGGGACTTGGGACGCGAGATGCACAGGTCTTCCAGCGCGCCGCTGTCCAGAATGCCCAATACCTCGCTGCGGTAGCGTTCCGGACGGATGAAGTCGGGGTTGTCCAGGATGTACTGGCGCAGCCAGTCCTGATATTTGGACATGCGGAAGAAGTAGTTCTTCTCGCTGATGTATTCCGGCTTCACCTGATGCTGGGGGCACAGGCCGTTCTCCAGTTCCTTCTCGGTGTAGAACCGCTCGCACCCGTAGCAGTAGTGGCCGCCGTACTCGCCGAAGTAGATGTCGCCGCTGTCATGGACCTTCTGCAGCACGTCCTGCACGCATTTCTTGTGCACGGGGTCGGTGGTGCGGATGAACTGGTCGTACTCCACACCCAGGTGCGGCCACAAATCGCGGAACTGCGTGCTCACGCCGTCCACGAATTCCTGCGGCGAACACCCGGCCTTTTCGGCCGCCTGCACGATCTTGTCGCCGTGCTCGTCGGTGCCGGTGAGGAAGTAGGTGTCCTTGCCCAGCAGCCGGTGGAAGCGGCGCAGCGAATCGGCCACGATGGTGGTGTAGGCGTGGCCGAGGTGCGGCTTGGCGTTGACGTAGTAGATGGGTGTGGTGATGTAGAAGCGGTCCACGTGTGTCTCCCGATTCGGGCGATGCGGGCGGCGCGGGCCTGCCGCGCCGCCGTTCCGATATGATGGCCGCCCCCGGCACGCGCCGGGGGCGGAAGCTGTTGCCTGTAGGTTGCCCGGCCTGCCTCTGCGGGGCGGGCCGGACCGGAGGAACCGGGCTGGCGGATGCCGTCAGTTATTCGTTGCCGTGGCCGCCGTCATGCCCGCCGCCGGAACCGCCCTCGCCCCTTCCCCCTTCGCGGGGACCGGAGGGACGCCGCTTGCGCTTGCGCCGCCCCCGGCTGGAACGCAGGGTGGCCGGATCGGTGTTCTTCAGCGGTCCGCGCGCGCGCGGCATGGCGATGGCCGCCGGTGCGCCCGCGGCAGGGGGCGTCACGGCCGGAGCAGTGCCGGAAGGCGCTGGCCCGGAAGACATCGGCCCGGAAGAAGCTGCGACGGGCGAGGCTGCGCCTGACGTGGCTGCACCTGACGCCGGGGCATCCGCACCGGGGGCCTGCGGCGCATCGCCGCCAGCGGGACCGGCCGACATGGCGGACACGGCGGACGCCGCTGCCGCCGGGGCAGCCAATTCGCCATCCGGTGCGGGAACCGCCGGGGGCGTCGCTTCCGCCGGAGCGGCAGCTGCGCCTTCGGTTGCGCCTCCGGTCGTGCCGGACACGCCGGGCGCCGTGGTCGGCGCTTCGGGGGCGTCAGCCACCTCGGCCCGTGGCGCGGGACCGCCGGTCATGAACGTATCGAAGGTGGCGGCGAACTCGGCCTGGGCAATGCTGCCCGCCGGTGCCGCCTCGCGCGGGGCGGACTGTCCGTCGTATTGGGCGTACTGGGCGTGCGGGGCGCGGCCTTCGCGCCGGTCACCACGTTCGGGCCGGTCACCACGCTCTCCGCGTTCGGGGCGATCGCCACGCTCGGACCTGCGTCCGTCGCGCCCTTCCCGCCCGTCACGGCCTTCACGCGGGGCCTGGCCTTCCGGCCCATCGCCACGGCGTTCGTGATGTCCCTCGGGACGCCCACCACCGGGGCCGCCACCCCCCTGGTCGGGACGGCGCGGCTCCATCTGCTGCCATTCCTCCAGCGTGACCTCGACCTCTTCGTTGGTCTCGGTCAGCAGGGCCAGGCTGCCCCGGAACATGTTGGCGCGCAGCACCTTCACCGCGCCGCGCGTGGTCAGGTACTTCTTGCCGAGGCGCGGGCAGCGCCGGTGGAATTCCTCGTAGTTTTCCTGCTCGTAGCTCAGGCAGCACAGCAACCGCCCGCAGATGCCGGAAATCTTGGCCGGGTTCAGGAACAGGTTCTGTTCCTTGGCCATCTTGATGGTGACCGGGGCGAACTTGCGCAGGAAGCGGCGGCAGCAGCAGACCATGCCGCAGTTGCCCACCGCGCCGATCATCTGCGTTTCGTGGCGCACGCCGATCTGGCGCAGCTCGATGCGGGTGCGGTAGTTCTTGACCAGGTCCTTGACCAGTTCGCGGAAGTCGATGCGCGTGGGCGCGGTGAAGTAGAAGATGATCTTGCTGCGGTCGAAGAAGACTTCAACGTCCACCAGCTTCATCTCCAGGTCGCGGCCCCGGATGCACTCGTTGCAGAAGGCGCGGGCCTCTTCGCCCAGCTTCTCGTTTTCCGCCGCCTGCTCCAGGTCTTCGCCGCCCGCCACGCGCAGGATGGGCTTCAGGTCGCCCTCGGCCTCGCCGGCGTCTTCGGGCAGGTCGTCGCGCAGGGCCACCACTTCGCCGATGCCCTGGCCCTGGTCGGTTTCCACGATCGCCCTGTCGCCCACGGCAACGGGCTGGCCGCCACTGAGAAAGTAGTATATCTGTCCGTATTCACGGAATTTTATGCCGAGTATTCGTTCCATCGTGCTCGCCGGTTGCAGCCGGTTGACGCCCGTCCGGAAACATTCCGGCGGAAGGGGACGCGGGCCGATTGCGCCGCATGGCCGCGTGACGGCCATCCCCGCCTTCCTTGGCGAAATAACCTCCTCTTTTCCGCTTTTATGGGGCACGTGTCAACAAAGCCGCGCCCCGCGCGGGCCCGGCGGCGGCACCCCGGCCGGGACGGGCCCCGCGTCCGGCGGTTGCAACGCCCGTGCTCGTACCGTACAAGGTCCGGAGACCATGTGACCCGTTTCACGAAGACCGTCTTCCGGAGGCCCCCATGCTCCCCCGCGCCGAAGCCATCGAACTGCTGCGCTCGCACAACCCGGAACCCCACCTCGTCCAGCACGCCCTGGCGACCGAGGCCGTCATGCGCGGCCTGGCCGCGCGCCTGGGGCAGGACGCCGAACTGTGGGGCCTGGCCGGGCTGCTGCACGACATCGACTACCCGCTCACCAAGGACACCCCCGAACACCATGGCCTGGTGGCCGTGGACCTCATCGGCGACAGGCTGCCGCCAGAGGCCGTGCAGGCCATCGTGGCCCACAACAGCGAATGCACCGGGCGCGAGCCCACCAGCCTGTTCGACCGCGCCCTGCGCTGCGGCGAAAGCGTCACCGGCCTGGTCAGCGCCGCCGCGCTGGTGCGCCCCACCGGCATGGAGGGCATGCAGGCCTCCAGCCTGAAAAAGAAGATGAAGGACAAGGCGTTCGCCGCCAGCGTCAGCCGCGAACGAATCCGCGAGTGCGAGGCCATTGGCCTTGAGCTCGGCGAATTCCTGACCATCGCCATCGAGGCCATGACGCCGACCGCCGCCGAACTGGGCCTGATCCGGTGAGGATGATCCGGCACATGTAGTCCGCCCCGGCCAGTTCCGGACCGGACAACCGGGGGTGGCCGTACTCCCGGCTCCTCCCCACCGCCCACGGCACCCAACGCACAACAGCCCCAAAGGAACCCCCGCATGAAGCTCTCGTTCGTCATCGTCGCCGCCAACGCGGCGAAGTACATCGGCGACTGTCTTGCCTCGGTCCGCGCCGCCGCGGCCGAAATGACGGGCCTTGCCGAATCCGCCGACATCATCGTGGTGGACCGCGCCTCCACCGACGCCACCGTGCGCAACGCGCGCGACATCGCGCCAGAGGCCGTGCTGGTGGAAGCCCCGGCGGGCGCAGGCTTCGCCGCCGCCGCCAACCTGGGCATCGCCCGCGCCACCGGCGACGTGATCATCTTCGTGGACCCGGCCGCCACCCTGTGCCCCGGCGCGGCCCGCCGCCTGGCGGAACACATGGACACCACCCCCGCCTGCATGGTGGCGGGCGGCGTGGTCAACGGCCCCAAGGACGCCGTGCTGCGCGGCGCGGCCCGCCTGCCCGGCCTGATCGTGAAGCTGGCCCGCCTCAGCGGGTTGCCCGGCCGCCTGCCGCGCACCTGGTTCAACTGGCCCGCCTACGGCGAAAAGCACTTCCAGCAGCCCACCCGCGTGCAGTCCGTCTCGCTGGCCTTCGCCGCCGTGAAGACCGCCGCCCTGCGCAAGCTGGGGCCGCTGGACGAACGCTTCCATGGCGACGAGTTCACCGGATACGACCTGTGCCGCCGCATCCGCCGCGCCGTGATGTTCGACTGGAACGTGGCCGTGGTGCCGCAGGCCCGCGCCTGCGCGCAGGACGCCTTCGTCCTGCGGCCCGAGGTCGAGGACTTCGACCTGAACGGCAACGGCGTGGTGCGCGCCCGCGTGCGCGACGAAATGCTGTACGTGTGGAAGAACTACTGCGTGCTCACCTCGCTGGGCAACAGCCTGCTGGAACTGGCCGGCACCTGCGTGCGCTACGCGGTGGCCGTGCTGCCCGGCATCGGCTGCGACAAGTGCGCCCGCCATAACGCGGCCGTGCTGCGCGAAACCTCGCAGGCCATGCTGGATACCCAGTTGGGCATGCAGTACCCCACCACCCCCTGGTAGCTCCGGCGTCAGTTTCGCCAGCGCAGCCTTCCCCGCGCGGAAGGGCTGGCCAAAAGGATGAAGGCAACGGGCGGACGGCGCAGGCCGTCCGCCTTTTCCCATCCGTTCCGGGCGTGAAAGGCTGGTTGGAACATTCACGCCGCGCCCCCCCCCGCCATGCCCCCCGCCGTGTCCCATGACGCGCCCCCCGTCGTGTCCCCCGCCGTGTCCCCCACCGTGCCCCATGCCGGGCGGGCGCGCAGGCTGGCCTTATGGGCCGCGCCGTGCTATTGTATGTGGGTATATCCGAAGAAAACCACACGAAATGCCAGCCGTCCGGTTCCGGCCGACTCACCCGGTTCCCCGGCCCACCCGGTTCCGCCCACCTCACTCCAAGCCGCCAGTCCCAGGAGGACAGACCGCATGCCCTCGACCCATTTCGACAACGGCGTCCTGCAACTGGACACCACCATCCCCGTCCTGGGACCGGCCAAGATCCCCACCCCGCTCTGCTACGGCAGCTACGCCGACGAGCAGGGCATCCCCCTGTTCCTCGACCGCGAACACATCGCCGACTTGGGCGCGGAATCGGTGCCCCTGCTGTTCGAGCCCGCCGGGCCGCGCAGCCACCTGTATTTCGATTCCTCCAAGACCAAGTGCGCCATCGTCACCTGCGGCGGCCTGTGCCCCGGCATCAACGACGTGATCCGGGCCATCGTCATGGAGGCGTACCACGCCTACAACGTGCCCGCCGTCATCGGCATCCGCTACGGGCTTGAAGGGTTCATCCCCAAGTACCGCCACGAATTCATGGAACTGACCCCGGACAAGGTTTCGGACATCCACCAGTTCGGCGGCACCATCCTGGCCTCGTCGCGGGGGCCGCAGTCGCCCGAAGAGGTGGTGGACGCGCTGGAACGCATGAACGTCAGCGCCCTGTTCATGATCGGCGGCGACGGCACCATGCGAGCGGCATCGGGCATCGTGGCCGAAATCGCGCGGCGCAACCTGCGCATCTCGGTCATCGGCATCCCCAAGACCATTGACAACGACATCAACTTCATCAGCCAGTCGTTCGGCTTCGAGACCGCCGTGTACAAGGCCACGGAGGCCATCCAGTGCGCCCACGTGGAAGCCCTGGGGGCCATGAACGGCGTGGGCCTGGTCAAGCTGATGGGCCGCGAGTCGGGCTTCATCGCCGCGCACGCCACCCTTTCGCTGAAGGAGGTGAACTTCGTGCTCATCCCCGAGGTGCGCTTTGCCCTGCACGGCGAAGGGGGCCTGCTGCCCGCGCTGGAAAAGCGGCTGCGCTCGCGCGCCCACGCGGTGATCGTGGTGGCCGAGGGCGCAGGCCAGCACCTGCTGGAAGGCACCGGCGAAACCGACGCCTCGGGCAACCCCATCCTGGGCGACATCGCCACCCTGCTGCGCTCGGAAATCAAGCGCTACTGCGACGAACATTCGCTGCCCTTCGCCCTGAAGTACATCGACCCCAGCTACATCATCCGTTCCGTGCCCGCCAACGCCAACGACCGGGTGTACTGCGGCTTTCTGGGCCAGCACGCCGTGCACGCCGCCATGGCCGGGCGCACCGGCATGGTGGTCTCCAAGCTGATGGACCGCTACGTGCACCTGCCGCTGGACCTGGTGACGCGCACCAGGCGCAAGCTGAACGTGGCGTCCGACTACTGGCGGGCGGTGCTGGAGTCCACCGGGCAGGTGGATCTGGCGGGGATGGTGCCCGATTCCACCCGAGCCTGCCCCATCTAGGCGCGGCCCCCAAAGCGTCCTTTCGCCCGCTGGCGTCGTCAAACATCGCCGGCCATGTCGGTCGAATACGGTAAGAGTATACTCCCTCATGGCCGGCTTGTTTTCCTTGCCAGCGAACGAAAATCCTGCTTTGGAGACCGCGCCTCGAAAACAGTGGGATGCCGTCGCGGAAGGCTCATCTTCCTTGCCGGAGGCCCGAAATCCTGTCGTCCGGGCACGGTCAGGAAAGGCATTGAAGTGCTGTCCCCAATCAGGTAACACGCCAAAATTCCTTCATTCGTTCCGGATAGATCCACCCCATGCCCACGCCAACGCTGACGCAGATCAAGGCATCCGCAGGATCGGGGAAGACCTACACCCTGACCCGGCGGTTCCTGGCGCTGCTGGCGGGCGCGCGCGACGAGGATGGACGGGCCTGCGCGCTGGCCGTGGAGGGCGGGCACTGCTGGCCGGACATCCTGGCCGTGACCTTCACCAACAAGGCCGCGGCGGAGATGAAGGAGCGGGTCATCCGGCTGCTCAAGGAACATGCCCTGGCCGACCCGGCCCAAACCGGGAACACCGGTGACGGCGGGGCGTGGCCCCCGGCCCGCGCCGCCCGCTGGGTGGATATCATCCTGCGGCGCTACGGCGCGCTGAACATCCGCACCATCGACAGCCTGCTGACCATGCTGGTGCGTCTGGCCGCGCTGGAACTGTCCCTGCCGCCCGACTTCGAGCCGTCCTTCTCGCCCGACGAGTATTTCGAGCCGCTGTACGACCTGATTCTGGACCGCGCCCGCCGGGGCGATGTCCAGTTGCGCGACGACGTGCGCGACGCCTGCCGCCTGCTGCTGTTCCACACCGACCTCAAGGGCTTCACCGTGGGGACCGGACTGCGGATGCGTCTTTCGCAGTTGTTGCAGTTGCATCTGGCGGAAGGCGGCCTGCCCGACGTGGACACCGACGCCCTGGCCGCCAAGCTGGTGGCCATCCACGCGGACATGCGGGACGCCACCGCCGCCCTGTCGCGCATCCTGGCCGAAGAGCAGCTTGCCGCCGCCGCGAACCTGCACAAGTTTCTGGACAAGTGCGCGGAGAACGGGGCCTTTTCCCCGCTGTCCAGGTCCGCCTATCTGGACAAGGGCGGGCTGGACGACTGCCTGCTCAAGAAATCGAAGGGCGTTGCCAGCGACGACGCGCGCGCTGCCTTCGACGCCTGGCGCGACGCCTGCAACGACTTCGCCGTGCGCGGGCGGCTCATCCAGCGCGCCTTGCAGGTGGCCCCGCTGGCCGGTCTGGCCCGGGCCATGGCCGCGCACCTGCCCGACTTCCAGCGGCGCGAGGGCAAGCTGCCCCAGCCGCTCATCTCGCTGCACGCCCGCGACGTCCTGAACGGCGAATTCGGCGTGTCGGAAGCCTTCTGCCGCATGGGCACGCGCCTTGCGCACATCCTCATCGACGAATTCCAGGACACCAGCCGCGACCAGTGGGCCGCCATCGAGCCGCTGGCCGTGGAATGCCTGTCGCGCGGGGGCGGGCTGACCTGGGTGGGCGACGTGAAGCAGGCCATCTACGGCTGGCGCGGCGGCGATTCCGCCCTGTTCGACGACATCCTGGCATCCCCGGCGCTCACGGCCATCGTCCCGACGCCCGAGCGCAACACCCTGCCCCGCAACTGGCGCAGCCGCGTGGCCATCGTGCAGCACAACAACACGGTGTTCGCGCAACTGGACGATCCGCTGCGCGCGCGGGGCGTGCTCTCGGCCATGCTGGGCGACAAGACGCCCGACCACGTGCTGGACGAGGCCGCCGCGTCGGTGGCGCGGGCCTTTGCCGGGGCGGCGCAAGGAGTTCCGGACAGAACGTCCGCCCAGGGCGGGCTGGTGCGCATGGTGCCGGTGACCGGAGAGGACAACGGAGACCTGCGCGACAAGGTGCGCCAGCAATTGCGCGCGCTGTTCCTGGACGATCTGGCCGCCCGCCGCCCGTGGCGCGACGTGGCCGTGCTGGTGCGCAAGAACGACGAATCCGCGCTGGTGGCCTCGTGGCTGATGGACTGGGGCGTGCCGGTGGTCACGGAAAACAGCCTGCGCCTGGCCGACCACCCCCTGGTCACGCAGACCGTGGCCCTGCTGGCCTTCCTGGACTACCCGCCCAACGCGCTGGCCCTGTGGGAGGTGCTGACCGGCGAGGAGTTGTTCGGCGGGGTCAGCGGCCTTTCCGGCCGCGCGCTGCGCGACTGGCTGGCCGACCGCTGCGCCCGCCCCGCCGACGACCCGCGCGGCGGCAAGGGATTGCTGGCCGATTTCCGCACCGCCTTCCCGGTGGCGTGGGAAACGTGGCTGGCCCCGTTCTACGCCCGCGCCGGGCTGATGGGCCCCTACGACACGGTGCGCGAAATTTTCGAGCGCTTCCGGGTGGCCCGGCGCCACCCGGAGGACATCGGCTACGTGCGCCGGTTCCTGGAGGTGGTGCACAACGCGGAATCGCGCGGGCTCACCTCGCTGGCGACCTTTCTGGAATTCTGGGCCGAGAGCGGCGGCGAGGAAAAGGTGCCCATGCCCGAGGCCATGGACGCCGTGCGGGTGATGACCATGCACAAGTCCAAGGGGCTGGAATTCCCGGTGGTGGTGATCCCCTTCCACCACCAGCCCGACCGCGCCGACCCGCCGCTGGTGGTGGCGGAACTGGACGGCCAGCCGCTGCTGGCCCCGCTGTGCCCGGAAATGGGCGACCGCTACCACCGCGCGCAGGCGGCGGCCGCCGCCGAAAAGCTGCACCTGCTCTACGTGGGCTGGACGCGCCCGGTGGACGAACTGCATGCCTACGTCACCTCCACCCCGTTCGCGGAAAAAAACTCGTCGCTGCTGGCCGGGGTGCGCGCCCTGCTGACCGGATGCGGCATCGATACGGAGCAGGAGTACGTCACCGGCACAGCGCCCCCGGCGCGGGAGACAGGTACGCAGGGGGAAGCGGAAGCGCAGGCCGTGCCGCCCGATGTTCCGGACGCATCGCCAGCCCCCTCACCAGACCAGGCACCGGACCAGTCGCCGGACCAGTCGCCAGACCAGTCACCGGACGCCGCCCCGTGGCGGCCCATGCAGTGGCTGCCGCGCCTGAAGATTTTCCGCAACCAGCTGGAGGAATTCACCTTCACCGAACGGCGGCGCGGCATGCTGGTGCACGCCTGCCTGGAACAACTGCGCCTTACCGGCAACCCGCAGCAGGACGCCGCACGCGCCGTAGCCCACGGCATGCGCGCCTTCCCCCTGCCGGTACCGGAACCGGACGCCACGGCCCGCGAACTCACCGCCATGCTGACATGGCTGGCGGCGCTGCCCCAGGCCGCACACTGGTTCACCCACGGCGTGCCGGAGCAATCCATCATGGATGCGCAGGGCAGCATCCACCGCACCGACCTCATGGTGGACGACGAGGAAACCTGCACCGTGGTGGAATGGAAGACCGGCCGCCCCTCGGACGACCACGTGGCCCAGGTGCGCCGCTACCTCGGCCTGTTGGCCGAGGCCACCGGACGCGGCCCGTCCGGGATGCATGGCGGGGGGGTGCGCGGCGTGCTGGTGTACCTTGACGGGCGCACGGTGCAGCCCGTGGAACTGCCCGCCGCCCGGCCCGACACGACATCCCGAGGACACCGCCCGTGACCGGTCCAGACGACATTCTCATGCCCGGCGCGCCGTCCGCCGCCCGGTCCAGACGCGGGGCCACCCGCCGCGTTGCCCCACGTGCCGCATCCCGCGCCCCGCACGGCATCTCCGGACCGCGCCCGTTCCTGATCTTTCCGTGGGACACGGACTTCCTGGCCGGGCTCACCGCCACGCTCGTCGAGGCCACCGGCGGCCGCCCCGGCGACGCCGTGTTCGTCTTTCCGCACGGCCGCCCCGGCCGCTATCTGGTGGACCGCATCCGCCGCGCCCCGGACATCGCCCGCCCCTGCCTGCTGCCCCGCGTATTCACGGTGCGCCAGATGTTCGCCCTGCTGCGCGCCCATGCGGAAGACCCGGCCGCGCGCCCGGCCCGGCCCGTCCCCCTGCTGGACCGGGTGGGCCTGCTCATGGAGTGCGTGCGCGGTCTGGCCCGCCCCGGCGACGAACTGTACGAACCCCTCGCCGCCACGGACCAGCGCAGGTTCTTTCCGTGGGGCGTGCGCCTTGCCGCGCTGATGGAGGAATTCTTCGTCCAGAACCGCGTGCCGGAAGACTACCAGTACCTGGAAGGCCAGGTGGCCCCCTTTGCCGCAGCCCTGCTGGGCGCGCTGGGCCGCATCCACGAGGCGTACGCGGCGGCGCTGACAGAGCGCGGCTGGACCACGCCGGGGTTCGACGCCTTCCGCTCGGTGCGCCTGCTGCCCGGCCCCGGTGAAACGGGCCGCGCCACCGAACGCCCCGACGGCTTCACCCTGCCCCCGCTGCTGGCGGGCAAGCGGCTGTTCGTGGCCGGGTTCTCCACCCTCACCGGCACGGAAGAAGCGCTGTTCCTGCACCTGTGGCGGCACGAAGGGGCCACGGTGTGCCTGCACACCGACGCGGCCGTGGCCGGCCTGGGCGCGCGCCCGGTGCACTGGACCTGCGAGGACCACGTGCGCTGGCTGACCTCGTGGCGGGCCGGGGCCGCGCTGGCCTGCCCGCCTTCCGGGCACACCCCGTCGATCGTTTTTCATGAAGGTTACGACCTGCATTCGCAATTGCTGGTCATGGAAAATGTGCTCCGCTCCGGTGCCGCCCCCTCCGATAATTCAAAGGAATCGAATCTAACCCCAGCAATCGAAAGCGACGATGCCTTCCCGTCCCCGGAAGCTGACGAACTGGCGGGCACGGCCGTGGTGCTGCCGGACACCGGCCTGCTCATGCCCGTACTGCACCACCTGCCGGACAAGGACGTGAACATCTCCATGGGCTATCCCCTGGTGCGTTCCACGCTGGTGCGGCTGGTGGAAACCCTGATGCGCCTGCAGGAAACCGCCCGGCCCGCCACCTCGCTGGCCGGGCAGCAGGACAAGCAGGACGGGCCGGACGAGGGCATGGGAGGCACCGCCCGCGCCGCCGCGCCGCCCACCCTGTGCTACCACTGGCGCACGGTCATCGAGTGCATCCGCCACCCGTACCTGAAGATGCTGGAACTGGACGGCGAACGTCCCCTGCGCGACCTGTTCCACCTCATGGAAAACGTGGTGCGCGGCGGGGCCAGCTTCGTGGACCCGCGCGCGCTGGCCCGCCAGGTGGCCCAGGCGGCCCCCGGCGGCGAGCACGGCCCGGCAGCCGCCCTGCTGTACCGCGTGCTGGACCTGTGCCTGGCCCGCTGGGAAACGGCGGACACCCCGGCCCGCGTGGCCGATGCCGTGGGCGCGCTGTGCGACCTGCTGCTGGCCCACGGCGGCACCCTGTGGGAGCGCTTTCCCATCGACGCGGAATGCCTGTTCCGGCTCATGCAGCGGGTCATCCCCGCCCTGCGCGACTGCGAACTGGCGGACACGCCCTTCCCGCGCGAGGTGTTGCACACCATCCTGCGCGAAACCCTGCGCGAAGAGCGCGTGCCCTTCGAAGCCACGCCCCTGGCCGGGTTGCAGGTGCTGGGCATGCTGGAAACGCGCCTGCTGCGCTTCCGCCGGGTCATCGTGCTGGACGCCACCGAGGACCGCCTGCCCGGCGCGCCGGGGCACGACCCGCTGCTGCCCGACAGCCTGCGCGCCATGGCCGGGCTGCCCGATTCCCGCCGCCGCGAGCGGGTGGCCGCGCACAACTTCCACCGCCTGCTGGCCGGGGCCGAAGAAGCCGTGCTGTGCTACCAGACCGGCGTGGACCGCAGCGGCCTGCTGGACGAAAAGAAGATCCGCAGCCGCTTCGTGGAAGAACTGCTGTGGCGCGAGGAACGCGCGCGCGGCGGCCTGCTCTCCCCCGGCCAGCCGCCACTGTACGCCGCCACGTGCACGGTGCGTCCGTTCCGGTCCGCGCCGCGCCCCATGGAACGCACCCCGGCCATCGACGCGGCCTTGGGACGGCTGCTGGACGCGCCCGTCTCCCCCTCCACCCTCGACGCCTGGCTGACCTGCCCGGTGCGTTTCTTTCACGAACGGCTGGCCGGGCTGGCCCCGCCGGACGAGGTCAACGAGGGCGACGACCCGCTGGCCGTGGGCGACCTGCTGCACAAGGTGCTGCTGGACTTCCACCTGCCCCACAAGGGGCGCGAGGTCCGCCGCGACGAGCTTTCCGCCGATCACCTGGCACGGCTGTTCCTGCAACGGCTGGCCGCCTCCGACCTGTCCGGCCTGTCTGGCCGCCTACCGCCCGACGCCCTGCTGATGCTGGAGGTGGCCGGGCCGGAACGCCTTGGCCGCTACCTGTCCCGCCAGCCGGAACGGTTCACGGTGCTGGAACTGGAAGAGCCGGTGGAAGCCAGCATAGAGGTGCCGGGCAGCGCGGGCCGCCGCGTGCGCCGCCTGCACGGCCGGGTGGACCGGGTGGACCTGCGCGGGTTCGAGGACGGCGAAGGCGCGGTGATCCTGGACTACAAGACCGGCAAGGTGGAGTGGAAGCCTGCCGCGTGGTCCGACGACGCGCTGTGGGAACGCATCGAGGTCTGGACCCCCGACCGCGACCCCGGCCTGCTGGCCGACGTGGCCGACGCCCTGCACGGCGTGCAGTTGCCCGCCTACGTCCACATGTACGGGCAGCACTCCGGCTGCGACGTGCACGACGCCGCCTGGGTCATCCTGCGCGATGCCGGGCAGGAACTGCCCCTGTTCGGCGAGGGCACCGACGACGAAACCCGCGATGCGGCCATCACCGCCCGCATCCCCGCCCTGCTCGCCTTCCTGCTGCGGCACATGGCCGAAGCGCCGTTGCTGCTGCCGCGCGACGGCAAACATTGCGACTGGTGCTCTTGCACGAAACTGTGTAAAATGCGTGGCTGAGGGAACGGGCCGCATCGGCCCTTCCGTGCCGCCAAGCGCGGCGTCCGCCCGGCCACGGCCCGGCGGCGCATGCGCCCGCGCAGTGGGGACTGCGCGGGAGAAACCGCACCGCCGCCACCGTACCGCACGACGCCACCCGGCGCTTCGCTGCCCGAAAGCCTCCGATGCAGCCCCGGAGACGGTGCGATTCCGGCATCATGCCGCATCGCGCGTCTTCCGCGCGCCGCCCGCGCATGGCGGCACACCGGAGCGCCCACGGCCATGCCAGGCATGCGCGCGGGCCCGGTTCATTCCGCGTGCCTTCACCGGCACGCACGCACCGCACCGGAGGACTGAATCATGCCTTTTCCGACCCTGAACATCGGCGACCTGGTCGCCCGCATACCCATCGTGCAAGGCGGCATGGGCGTCGGCATCTCGCTGTCGCGCCTGGCGTCCGCCGTGGCCAACGAAGGCGGCATCGGCGTCATCGCCGCCGCCATGATCGGGATGAAGGAACCCGATGTCGCCAAGAACCCCATCGAAGCCAACGTCCGCGCCCTGCGCCGCGAGCTGCAGAAGGCCCGCGAGCTGACCCAGGGCATCGTGGGCGTGAACATCATGGTGGCCCTGACCACCTTCGGCGAAATGGTCCGCACCTCCATCGAGGAGCGGGCCGACATCATCTTCTCGGGCGCGGGCCTGCCGCTGGACCTGCCCAGGCACCTGCGCGACGCCTGCGACCAGAAGAAGGAAGAATTCCGCACCAAGCTCGTGCCCATCGTGTCGTCCGCCCGCGCGGCCTCGGTCATCGCCAGGAAGTGGATTTCGCGCTTCGACTACGTGCCCGACGCCTTCGTGGTGGAAGGCCCCAAGGCGGGCGGCCACCTGGGCTTCAAGGCCGAGGAGATCGACGACCCCAGCCATTCGCTGGAAGCGGTCATTCCGCAGGTGGTGGAGGCGGTGAAGCCCTTCGAGGACGAAAAGGGCCGCCGCATCCCGGTCATCGCCGCCGGCGGCGTGTACACCGGCGAGGACATCACCCGGTTCCTGGAACTGGGCGCAGCGGGCGTGCAGATGGGCACCCGCTTCGTGGCCACCCACGAATGCGACGCCGACGACCGCTTCAAGCAGGCTTACGTGGACGCCACCGAACAGGACGTGACCATCATCAAGAGCCCCGTGGGCATGCCCGGCCGCGCCATCGGCAACTCGTTCATCGAGGCCATGCGCGAGGGCGCCAGGAAGCCCTTCAAGTGCGTGTTCAAGTGCATCAGCACCTGCGAACAGGAAAAGACCCCCTATTGCATCGCCGCCGCGCTGATCAACGCCATGAAGGGCAACCTGGAGAAGGGCTTCGCCTTCTCCGGCGCCAACGTGTTCCGGGTGGACCGCATCCAGTCGGTGCACGAACTGGTTTCCTCGCTCCAGCAGGAGTTCGAGGAGGCCATTGCCAAGCGCTTCGGCATGCTGCGCGCGTAGGTCTTCCGACGACGCCCCAAATGCGCCGGGCCGGAACCTTACAAGGTTCCGGCCCGTTTCTTTTCGTGATGGGAACGAGTGGAAAACGCTACCGTTTCGGCGTGGGTTTTCCGGCCTTGCGGGGCGTGGTGGCGCGGGCAGGCTTTTCCGGCGTTGCGGCGGGCTTGGGCTTCGTCACCTTGCTCACCTGGTCCGCCAGATCCGAGCGGGGGTGGGCCCGGTCGTACACGTCCACCAGGCGCGACAGGGTCAGGTGGGTGTAGCGCTGGGTGGTGGAAAGCCGGGCGTGGCCCAACAGTTCCTGCACGCTGCGCAGGTCGGCTCCGGCCTCCAGCAGGTGGGTGGCGAAGGAGTGGCGCAGCCCGTGCGGGGATATGGCCTGCGGCAACCCGGCCCGCAGGCACAACGCCTCGATGATCCGCGCGGCCTGCCGCCGGTTCAGGCGGCCGCCCCGCGCCCCCAGGAACAGGGCGGGTTCGCCCCGGCCCCCGTCCACCTCGTGGCGCACGGCCAGCCAGGCCGACAGCGCGTCGCGGGCCGTGTCGCTGAGCGGGCTCATGCGCTCGCGCCCGCCCTTGCCCATCACCCGCACCACGCCCGATGCCGGGTCCGCGTCCAGCACGTCCAGCCCCAACGCCTCGGACACGCGCAGGCCCGAGCCGTACAGCAGTTCGGCCAGGGCCAGGTCGCGCGCCAGCAGCACGGCGTCGCCGGGGCCGGAATCCGCATCGCGCCCGGTGTGGGCAGTGGCGTGGGCCGTGGCAAGGGCCTTGCGCTGCCGCCGCTCGTCCAGCAGGGCGAAGGCCTGGTCCACGTTCAGGGCGTGGGGATGGCGCTGTTCCTGCTTGGGGTTGTGCACGCCCGCCGTGGGGTCCGCCGTGACCCGCCGCAGCCGCAACAGGAACCGGAAGAACGCCCGCAACGCCGACAGCTTGCGGGCCACGCTGGACTTGGCGATGCGCTGGCGGTGCAGTTCGGCCAGAAACCGCTGCACGTGGCGCCTGGTGATGTGTTCCGGGGTGTCCAGCGAAAGGGGAGTTGCGGCATCTTCCAGGAACGCCGCGAACTGGTCCATGTCCGTGCCGTAGGCGGTCACGGTGGCGTCGGCGTAGCCCTTTTCCATGCCCAGGTGGGCCAGGAACATGTCCAGCAGTTGGGCGCGGGCGGCAGGAAGCGGGCCGTCGCCCGGCGGATCGGCGTCGGGAGCATCGGCGGACCTGGGGGGGGCGGGAACGAATTCGGAGGGGGCCGCCCTGCGCCGCGCCGTCAGCGAGTCCCCGCCGCCCTGCCCGCGTCCACCCCGATCACGACTGTCGCCGGTCGAAGACATAGCAGCTGCCCGTCCTGTCCTTGGCCAGCTTCTTGACCTGGCTGGCCCGGTACGATGCCTCGCCGTAATGGGCCAGCGAGAACCCGACGCCGGGCCGGTTGCAGACCACGGCGATGGACACGGCCATCAGCGGGAACGTGCGCACCTGCCCCTGCCGGTCGTGGGCCACGATGGCCCCGCGCTCGCGGTCGTCCGCGTCGTAGAAGCCGGGCACGATGGCGTCGAAGGCCCCCACCACCCGGCGGCAGGCGTCTTCCGCCTGATCCACGGGGGTCACGAACACGAAGTCGTCGCCGCCCACGTGTCCCACGAAGGCGGGCTGGCCGCGCACCTCGCGCACCGTGGTGGCCAGCAGCCGCGCGGTGAGCATGAGCACCTCGTCGCCGCGCGAGAAGCCGTACTTGTCGTTGAACGCCTTGAAGTTGTCGAGGTCGGCGTAGGCCAGCGCGAAATCCATGCGCCGGTCGATGAGCCCCTGGATGTACTTGATGATCGAGGTGTTGCCCGGCAGCTTGGTCAGCGGGCTGGCGTCCAGCGCTCGGCCCGCGCGGGCCAGGGCCAGTTCGACGCGCGCCCGCAGTTCCGTGGCCAGGGGGAGCGGCAGGGGCGCGCACCCGGCGCCCGGCATCACGTCCGTGTCCTGTGCCGCGCCCGCATCCGCCCCCGGCACGGCGGGCAGCACCATGAAATCGTCGGCCTCCACGCCCTGCCAGTCCACCCCGGCCACGCCTGGCGCGTTCAGGGCCAGCAGCGTGGCCACCTGGCGGTAGACGTTCTCGCCCTTCACCAACTGGATCAGCGACACGCCCGACATGTCCGGCAGCGCGGCGGAAACCAGCAGCAGGTCCGGCGGGTCGAGAAAGAACTGTTCCAGCACGGCCCGCCCGTTGTCGAACACCCGCCAGTCCATGGGACGCGGCGGGCCGCCGTCGGCGGACCACAGGGCGCGCACCGTGGCGGCCAGGCAGCCGTCGGCCGTGACCAGCCAGCAGCGCGGCACGCCCGCCGCTGCCGCCTCGCCGAAACCCAGGGGGCGCGTGCTCATCGCGCCCTCCCCGCCACGCGGACCGCGTGCGGCACGATGGACGGCCCGAGCGGCCCGAGCGGCCCGAGCGGCAAGGACAGGCGCGGCAGGAACGGCCGGGGCCACATCACGGCGGCGTCACGAATCATGCGAAGCCCAGTTCCCCGGCATCGGCGAATTTCTCGCACAGGGTGTCCAGCAACGCCTCCAGCGAGCGCTGGTTCATGCCCAGCAGCTTCAGCGCGTGGGGCGACAGCGGCGGCACGTTGTCGTCGCCGCCGGAACCGTACTCGAACAGCCGGGCCATGAAGTTGCCCACGTGCACCACGCAGGCCATCTGGGGGTAGATGCGCGCGCTCATGGGCTTGTGATGGAAGGCCATGCCCTCGCGGATGGCCGGGGGCAGATTCCAGTGCTCGGCCAGCCATGCATTGATGCGGTCGTGTCCGAAACCAAGCACCTGCGTTTCCGCGTCGATGTACAGAAGGTCCTGTTCCTTGACCACGGCGTCCACCCGGGCCTTGGCCTCGGGCAGTTGCAGGGCCGACACCACCTTGCCGAGGTCGTGCAGCAGCCCGGCCACGGCGTATTCCTCTGGGTCCTTCATGCCCAGCGCGCGGGCCAGTTCGCCGCAGGCCAGCGAGCAGCCCACGCTGTGGTCCCACAGGCCGCGCATGGCGCGGTTCATGTCGTCGTAGACAGAGGTGGAGATGATCAGCCCCCGGATGACGTTGAACCCCAGCAGCACCAGGGCGTGCTTCACCGTGCCGATGCGGCCCGGAAAGCCGTAGATGGGCGAGTTGACCATCTTCAGCACCTTGGCCGCCAGCACCTGGTCGAAGGAGATGACCTTGGCCACCTGGTCGGTGGTGGTGTTGGGCAGTTCCAGCAGCCGTGAGACTTCCTGCAGGGCGGTGGGGAGCGTGGGCAGGTCCTTCACCGCCAGCAGCCGCCCCTTGTAGGTGGTGCGCAGGTCTTCGCTCATCGCCCGCTCTCCCGTGGTGCGCCGCTGCCGCCCGCGATTTCGGGCCGGGCGGGCGCGCCCTCCGGCTTGTCATCCACCAGCGGCACCAGCGAAATGCGGTTCTGCGCGGCAAGGGCTTCCGCCTCTTCGCGCGCGGCCTCGGCGGCGGCTGCGATGGCGGCGGCCTCGGCTTCCTCCGCTGCCCTGGCGGCGGCGATGCGCTCGGCGAAGAAGCGGCGCAGCATGTTGCGCAGGGTGACCATGAACCGGTCCTGCCCGTGCTTGCGGAACAGGTGGTCCAGCCGCCCGGCGATGCGTTCCAGGTCGTTGCCGCCGTCGTCGCCGAGGTCCACGGGGCGTCCCTGCACGGTGAGGGACTGCACCCCGCTGGCGCGAAAGCGCGCGATGATGGTGGTGGTCAGTTCAACGCCGGTGCCCACCAGCACCAGCCCGTCGGACTTGGTGACGGGCTTGGCCAGTTTCATGCCGGGCGCGGCAAGGTCGAGCGGTATCTTCTGCATATCCTTCTCCGGCGGTGCGTGCGCGCCGCCGTTGCTGTCCGTGTTGGCGCGTTCCCCTACATACCCTCGTAGCGCATGCCGGGCAACCGGCGTACCCCGCCCTTTACCTCCAGCAACACAAGGCGGGCGCTGACGTCCGCCGCGCCCATGGACAGCGCGCGGCAGATGTCGTCCACATGGGCGCCGGGCCGGTCGCGCAGGAAGGCCAGGATGGCGTCATCGGGGCTGTTGCCGGTGCCGGGCGGGCATGGAACGGGCTGCGCTGCCTTGCGGGTGCGCACGGGGCGCAGCGCCGGGCGGGCCGCCGCCTCCCCGCCGGTTGCGGCGACCGTGGGAACGGGGGGAACAGGGGGAACAGGGGAAGCGGGGGCGGCCGTGGAAGCAAGGGGAGCGGGGGGATTTGGGGGAAACATATCGTCCGGCGGGTCGTCGTCCCAGCCGGGGGGCGGGCACGGGGCGGCCAGCGCGGCCAGTTCCATGCCCAGCACCGGGGCCAGGTCCGCCAGCATGTCCTCCGCCGTGGTCACGGGCCGCGCGCCCTGCTCGATGAGCCCCCGGCAGCCGCAGGTGTACTGGGCCGTGGCCGGGCCGGGTACGGCGTACACCTCGCGCCCCTGCTCCAGGGCCAGGCGCGCGGTGATCAGGCTGCCGCTGCGGGCCGCCGCCTCCACCACCAGCACCCCCACGGAAAGCCCGCTGATGATGCGGTTGCGCACGGGAAAATGCGCGGGCAGGGGCAGCGTGCCGGGAGCGTATTCCGACACCAGCAGCCCCGTGGCTTCCATGCGTTCGAACACGTCCGCGTGCTCCGGCGGGTAGACCACGTCGATGCCCGTGCCCAGCACGCCGATGGTGGAGCCGACCTCTTCCAGCGCGGACACGTGGGCCTCGCGGTCGATGCCGCGCGCAAGGCCGGAGACAACGGTGACGCCCGCCGTGGACAGGCTGTAGGCGATGTCGGCGGACACGCCGCGCCCGGCCCGCGAGCACAGGCGCGACCCCACCACCGCCACGGCGTGGTTGGCCAGCAGCGAGGCGTCGCCCCGGCAGTACAGCACGGCGGGAGCATCGGAAATCTCGCGCAGCCGGGCCGGGTAGCGCGGGTCGGTCCACAGCAGGATACCGCAGCGGCAGCCGCGCACCGCGTCCCATTCCTGCCGGGCGGTCTCGCGCCATGCGCCGTTGGCCACCGGGGCGGCCATGTGCGGCCGCACGCCCGCCCGCGCCCAGTCGTGCCCGCCGCCCTCGGCGGCCTGCACGGCGGCCAGCGCGGACCCCAGCCCCGCCAGCAGGCGGCGCACCGTGCGCGGCCCGATGCCGGGGCTGTGGCGCAGGGCCAGGGCGGCCCACAACTCGGCGCGGCCCGCCGCGTCCAACTCGGCAAAGGCGGGCAGCGCGGCGGGGCCGGGCGTTGCGGATCCGGAGCCCGTGGCGTCCGGGCTCGCGGTGGCGGGAAGCGGTGGGGCCATGGCTGCGGCGCGGACCAGACTATCCGTTGGGGAAACGCTGCCGGGCCAGCCTGGCGGCCGGGGAATCGGGATGGTCTTCGCGCAGCGCCTTCAGGTGGAAGCGCACGTTCTCGTCGTCGCCGAGCTGTTTATAGGTCAGCGCGATCTTCAGCAGCGCATCCGCGGCCTTGTGGTGCTTCGGGAAACGCGCCGTGACCTCCTTGAAGGCCACGATGGCGTCGGCGTAGCGACGCTGGGCGTACAGGGCTTCGCCCTTCCAGTACAGGGCGTTGGGCACCAGAGCGCTGTTGGGGTAGTCGCCCAGGAACCCGTCGAAGCGCACGCGGGCCTCGTCGGTCCTGCCGCGTTGCAGCAGGTTCAGGGCGGCCTCGTAGGCGGCCTTGTCCGAAACGGGTCTGGCGGCCTTGGGTTCGGGCTTTCGCGCGGTTTTGGCGGCCGGGGTGGCCTTGGCGGGTTCGGGCCGAACCGGTTCCGGCTGGACCCGGCGGCCACCCTTGCCCAGGTCGTCGGCATCCACCGAAGGCGGCGGGGCGACGGAAGGCTGGGCCGTATCGGCCTTCTTGTCCGCCAGAGCGCCTTCCAGCGCGTCCAGCCTGCGGCCGTCGGATTCGCGGTCGCCATCCACGCGGGCGGACAGCGCGGCCTGCTTTTCCTCCAGGGCGCGCAGCCGTTCGTCCATCGCGCCGTCGCGGGCCTTTCGAGCTTCCTCGTAGGACAGGTACTTTTCCTCCAGCATGCGCAGCCGCCATTCGGTGCTGCCCTGTGCCGCGCCCTGCCCGGCGCAGCCGGAGGAAAGGGCCACGGCCAGGAGAAGGGCCGGTACAAGCAATGCCGCCGATGCGCGAAGCCGCCGATGCTGCATGAGGAATCTCCGAACAGGCCGAGTACGTTGACGGAACTGTACCCTCCATAGGCGATGGCCGCCATTTTTTCAAGGAAATCCACATGCCGCCGCGCACCGGACGGGCAGCGCGCGGTATCGCCCGCGCCAGCGGCTACGGCCCGCCCCCTCGGTGCACGGGTGGCTGCCGCACCGGCCCGCGCCCTTGCGCCCCAAGCGGTTTTGGGGCACAAGACCGGTGCGGCAACGCCCTTCCGGGGCGCCGCATCACCCCAACGGAGCTTTCGCGAATGATCCTGTTCCCCGATGCCGCCGTCTGGTCGCTGGCGCTGCCGGGCGGCATACTGGCCTGCCTGCTGCTGGCCGTCACCGGCCTGCCCTTCCTGTGCCTGGCCTGGCAGCGCCTGTCCGTGGCCAAACGCACCGCCTTCCCCGACAAACTGGCCCGCCAGGGAGCCCTGTTGGCAACCCTGGCCGCCGCGGTCCTGCTGGCCGTGTCCGTGGCCGTCATCGTCCGCATGGTGCAGATGCAGCCCGACCTCGCGGAAGGGCCGTTCCGGGTGCCGCTGATGGCCCCGCCCGCCCTGCTGGCGGGCAGCATGATCTGCGCGAGCATCTATCTGTTCGGCTGGCGGCACATCCGGGGTTCGGTCATGCACCGCTTCGTGGGCCTTGCCGCCGGCATCGGCGGCCTGGAGGCCACGGTGACCGGGTTCGCCCTGGTCCGCGCCCTGCTGCTGCCGGGGCACCCCCTGCCTTCCGCCGCATCCCCCGCCGACACCATGAACGCCCTCATCGGCGCGCCGGTGGATTCGCTGCTGTGGCCGGTACTGGGGCAGTCGGTCTTCGTGGCCGCCGGGGCCGCCGGAGCCCTGTGCCTTGCCTGGCTGCTGACCCGCCGCGCCAGGGACGACTTCGGCCGCGACTACTACAACTACGCCCTTGGCGTGTGCGCCCGCTGGGCCCTGGGCGGCACCCTGTGCGCCCTGCCCGTGGGCGTGTACGTGCTGTACCGCGCCGCCACCCTGACCAGCCCTGACCTGACCGTGCTGCCCCCGCTGCTGCCCCTGATCGGCACGCTGGTGCTGCCGCTGGCCGCCTGCGGGCTGTGGGGCACGGTGATCCGTTCCGCCACGCCGCTGCGCCACAAGGTGGGCATCGTGAGCGCGCTGGTGCTGCTGATGGTGGCCTGCGGCTGCGAGGCCAGCACCCTGGCGTATGTGGTGCGGCTGCACGCGCCCATGTAGCCCGCCCTCCGAATTCACGGAAAAACGCCCCCGCCCGGTGCTGCCGGACGGGGGCGTTCTGTTCTGGTGATGCTCTGGCCGGGTCCTAAATGGCCTTGGAGGTGGCCATCATGTACACCTCGTGCGGGTCCAGGATCAGGATGACGCTGCCGTCGCCCATGATGGTCGCGCCCGAGATGCCCTTGAGGTCGCCGAGGTAGGCCCCCAGGGGCTTGATGACGATTTCCTGCCGTTCCAGCAGCCGGTCCACCACCAGCCCCAGACGCCGGTCGTTGTCGTGGATGACCACCACGGACAGCACATCCTGCTTGTCGCCCTTGGGCAGGCCCAGCAGTTCGGACAGCGAGGCGATGCCCAGCACTTCGCCGCGCAGGGTCACGGCCTTGCGGCCCTTGACGTCGGTAAGGCGGCGCGCCTCGATCTTGGTGGTTTCCGACACGGCGTCCAGCGGGATGGCGTACATCTCGCCCGCCACGTTGACCATCAGCGCGTCGATGATGGCCAGCGTCAGCGGCAGGGACAGGGTGAAGCGGGTGCCCTTGCCGATCTCGGAATGGATGCTGACGCTGCCCTTCAGGTTCTTGATGTTGGTGCGCACCACGTCCATGCCCACGCCGCGCCCGGAGATGTCGGTGATCTTCTCCGCCGAGGAGAAGCCGGGGGCGAAGATGAGTTCCATGGCCTCTCGGTCGTCCATGGCCTTGGCTTCGTCAGGCGTGATGATGCCCTTGCGCACGGCCACTTCGCGCATCTTTTCCGGGTCGATGCCCTTGCCGTCGTCCTCGATCTCGATGGCGACGGAGTTGCCCTTGTGGTAGGCGCGCAGGGTCACCTTGCCCTTGGCCTTCTTGCCCTTGGCCGTGCGCTCGTCCTCGGACTCCACGCCGTGGTCCACCGCGTTGCGGATGAGGTGCACCAGCGGGTCGCCGATGACCTCCACCACGCTCTTGTCCAGTTCCGTCTCCTCGCCTTCCAGGATCAGGTCCACTTCCTTGCCGCTCTTGCGCGACAGGTCGCGCACCAGGCGCGGGAAGCGCGAGAACACCGACGACACCGGCACCATGCGCACCTTCATGATGGTGTCCTGCAGGTCGTCCGAAATGCGCGCCATGGCGTAGGTGGTTTCGGACAGATCTTGGGCCACTTCGGCGATGACGACATTGGTGTCGTCCTCCAGCCTGCGGGCCAGCATGGTGTAGCGGTTGCGGTTGATGATCAGTTCGCCGATGAGGTTCATCAGGTGGTCGAGCTTCTCGTGGTCCACGCGGATGGTGGACGACGCCTTGGCCGTACCGGCCTGCTGGGCCTGCGCGGCGGCGGCGCCCTGACCTCCCTGTCCACCGGACGACGGCGGTGCCGCCGGAGCGGCGGGCCTGGGCGGCGTGGCCGGGGCCGTGGGCCGGGGCGGCGCTGCCGGGGCGGCAACGGCAGACGCGGGGGCCTGCGCGGCGGGCTTCACCGCCTCGGCGGGCGCGGGAGTGCCGGTCACCCCAGTCACCCCGGTCACCCCAGTCACCGAGGAAATGGTGACCACGGCCGCATCGTCGTCCTCCGGCTCTTCGTCGTCGGCATCGCCCCCGGCTGCCTCGGCCGGACTGGCTGCCGCCGGAGCGGAAGCGGGCGCGGCCTTGGCGTCCTGTGCAGGAGCCGGGGCGGGCGCGGCTTCGGGGGCCTGCGCGGGCGCGGGCGTGCTGATGCGGGCGATCTGCTTTTCCAGCATGTCGCCGATGATGGAGGTTTCCTGCTCCATCAGGTCCACCATCAGGCTGAAATCCATGCCCGAAAAGCGCGCCTGGTCCACCAGGCCCGCGGTGCGCTCCGCATAGACGCGGATTTCGTCCAGCCCCATGTAGCCCGAGGAATTCTGGATGGTCACCAGGCACCGGTACAGCGCGTCGATGTACTCGCGCTGGGTGCCGTCGGCGGCAAGGGTCTTCAGGGCCACGCCGACGTTGTCCATCTGCTGGCGCACCGTGTTGATGAACAGCGCCACGTCGTCGGGGTCGTAGCCGGGGGCCACGGGGGGCGACGTCAGGTCCTCGTCGCCGTCCGCTGCGGCAGCGCCCGGTGCTCCCGATGCGCCAGTCCCGGCGGCCTCCGGCGCGGGGGCTTCCGCCACCTCGACTGCCTCGGCCACCGGAGCGGCCCGGCGTCCGCCGAGGCCGTCGGGCAGGGTGATCTCGCCACCCGCCACCGCCTTGCGCAGGCAGTCGAGCATGACCGAAATGTCGAACGGGGTGACGTTGCCGGTGGCCGGGTCGATGCGCGACACCAGCGCTTCCAGCAGGTCCACCACCAGCAGCAGCAGGTCCACCAGTTCGTGCGAGCCGGTCATCTCGCCCCGGCGCACGTTGTTGAGCAGGGTTTCCGCCTCGTGGGTCAGGCTGTTCAGTTCGGCGAAGCCGATGATGCCGCTGTTGCCCTTGAGGTTGTGGAAGAAGCGGAACAGGTCGTTGACCAGTTCGCCCTGCCCGGTGGGGTTGCGCTCCAGTTCCAGCAGCCCGGAACTGAGGTTTTCCGCCATCTCGCGGGCCTCGTCGATGAAGTCCTTGAGGTGCCCTTCGCCGAAGGCGGTCAGGGCGTAGGACTCCATGGGCTCCAGCGTGGCGATCCATTCGGCGGAACCGCCCTCCGCCGGGGCGATGCGTTCCGGCTGGGGCTGCGGCGCGGCGGCCACGGGTTCGGGAGCGGGCGTGGGCGCGGCCACGGGCGCGGGTTCCGGCGCCGCCACGGGCTCGGGCTTCGCCACCGGTTCCGCCACGGGCGCGGGGGGCCGAGCGGCGGGCGCGAGGCGCGGGGCCGCCGCCGGGGCGTCGCCGGCCATGATGGCGTCGATGGTGGCGATGATGGATTCGGTCTCCACGTCGCCCTCGCCGCCGGTGGAATCAAGGTTGTCCACCATCTGGCGCAACGCGTCGGTGGCCGAGAGGATGACGTCCATGATCTCGGAGGTGACGGTCATGTCTCCCTTGCGCAGTTCGTCCATGATGTTTTCGGCACGGTGCGCAAGGCCGTTGATCCGGTTCAGCCCCAGAAAGCCGGACGCGCCCTTCAGCGAATGCATGGGGCGGAATATCTCGTTCAGCAGCGCGAGATTGTCCGGCGCCTTCTCGAGTTCGAGCAGGTTGGGCTCGATGGTCTCGAGGTGCTCTTTGGCTTCGACGATGAAATCGGCGAATATTTCCGGATCCATGAAATCCTGACTCATACCCTCACCTCAGGTAGGCCGGGGCGTGGCCGTGCTCGATAGCCGGGATGCCGTCCGGCGTGGCGCCATGGCCGCGCGCACCAGGTTTCCCGGGCCCCCAGAAAGCCTTGACGCGGCGCCGTGCCGCGCGTTCGGAACCACTACACTGCATCGTATCGGTCAACCGAGCAGCATCTTTATGTTCTTGACCATCTTTTCCGGCTGGGCGGGCTTGACCATGTACAGGTTGGCGCCAAGGCTCATGCCCATCTGGATGTCCTTTTCCTGCCCTTCGGTGGACAGCACCACGATGGGCAGGTCGCGGTAGGCTTCCTGCTCGCGCACCGTCTTGATGAAGGTGAACCCGTCCATGCGCGGCATGTTCACGTCGGAGATGATCAGATCGACCTTTTCGGAGGAGTACAATTTCTCCAGACCGTCGAGTCCGTCCTCCGCCGTGGTCACCTTGAAGCCTTCCTTTTTCATTATGAAGGCGACAAGGTTGCGAACGGTCTTGGAGTCGTCCACGATCAATATATGCTTGCTCATGCGTGCCTCCTCAGCGTTTCAGAACACAGTCGAGTATCTTGTCCACCGAAACGATGCTCACCAGGCGTTCGCCCGCCTTGAGCAGGCCGGACACAAAGTCCACGCTGACGCCGAGGTGCGATTCGATGGCCCAGTCGATATCCTGTTGCGGCACCCGGTACATGGTGTGCACCCGCTCGATCATCATGCCCATCTGCAGGCCGCGCCTGCGGCAGACGATGATGAATTTATCCTCACTCCCGGCGCTCCCGGCGCTCGCGGCGCTCTCGCCGCCCCCGTCGCTCCCGTCTCCCCCATCGGGTACGCCCAGCAGTTCGCGCAGCCGCACCAGCGGCGTGACCCGCCCGCGCAGGTTGACGATGCCCGCCACGAACGACGGGGCGGCGGGCAGACGCGTGGGCGTGGAAAACTTGATGACCTCCTGCACGGCCTCTGTGGGCACGGCGAATTCCTGGGCCCCCAGGAAAAACCCCACCATTTGCAGCACCGGTTCGCGGCGCAGGCGGGCGTCCAGCGCTTCCGCCTCGTCGTCAACGTCCGGTGCGCCCGCCGCTCCGGCGGCCCCTGCGCGCGCGGGGTCGATGCCGATGCGGCGCAGGATGTCGCCTTCCTCGACGCCAAGATACTTCTGCATGAAGGCCCGTTCGGCGGCGGTGAACTCGCCCCCGCCGCCCGTGGCCGCTTCCGAGCCGAAATCGTGCTGGCGGAAGTACTCCTCGGGTGAACGCTGGGTCATGATTGCAACATCTCTTCGGCCAGCGCGTCGTAGGCACGCGCCCCCCGGCTGTCGGGATCGAGATCGTAGATCACCCTGCCCTGCGCGCTGGCCTCGCGAAAGCGGGTATCCATGCCGACCACCGTGTTGAACATCTTCGGCCCCATCTTCTGCGCCAGCAGTTCGAGCACCCTGTTGCACGCCCTGGCCCGCTTGTCGAACATGGTGGCCAGGGCCCTGTACCTGATGGGCTGCGGCAGCACCTTGTTGAGCACCCGGATGGTGTCGAACAGCAGTTTCAGGCCGTGCAGCGCCAGAAAATCGGTCTGGATGGGAATGACAAGCAAATCGCAGGCCACCAGCGCGTTCACCAGCAGGATGCCCACGTGCGGCGGGCAGTCGATGATGATGAAGTCGTAGTCGTCGCGCACGTGCGCGATGGCCTGTTGCAGTATCGCTCCCTTGCCCTTGCGGCCCTTCAGGTCCACATCCAGTTCGGCAAGCCGGATGCTTGCCGGGGCCACGTCCCAGGCCTGCCCCTCGTTGCGGCGCACCAGGCGCTTCCACAGGCCGGGCCAGGCCGCTTCGTCGACCATGAGCAGGTCGTACATGGTCACGTCCAGGTCCTCCGGGTAGAACCGGAGGTGCACCGAGGCGTTGGCGTGCGGATCAAGGTCCATGATCAGCACGCGCTGCCCCCGGCGCGCCAGCGCCGCGCCCAGCGTCAGGGTGGAGGTGGTCTTGCCCACGCCCCCCTTCTGGTTGGCGATGGCGACTACCCGCGCGCCCATCGACCGTCCCGTGCGCCCGTGTCCGGGGGGCGCTTCCCTGCCGCGCCCACCTCTCCGGGCGCGGGTTGGTTCCGTTCCGTCACGTTGCCGTCTCCCTTGCCGCCGCCGTCACTCCAGCTTGCGGTAGATGATGGCGCCGGTGTGGTGTTCCGGCTTGAAGGCGCGGGTGATGTTGTGCAGCGATTCCGAATGCCCGATGAGCAGGTATCCGCCGGGCAGCAGGTTGTCGTAGTACGAGCCGATGACCTGCTTCTTCATCTCGTCGTCGAAGTAGATGATCACGTTGCGGCAGAACACGATGTGCGAACGCTCCACCCGCTTCAGCCCCATGCGGTCGCTGAGGTTGATCTGCCCGAAGTTCACCAGCTGCTTCAACTTGGGGTCCACCTTGAACTGGGTGCCTTCCTTGATGAAGTAGCGGTCGATGATCTCCTTGGGGGTGGTGCGCAGGGCGTAGTCGGAATAGACGCCGCGCCGGGCCGAGGCCAGCACCGCCTCGGACAGGTCGTTGGCGGTGATCTTGATGTCCCAGCTCGCAAGCTCGGTCTTGAGCACCTCGTGCAGGATGATGGCGAGGGTGTACGGCTCTTCCCCGGTGGAGCACCCGGCCGACCAGATGCGCAGCCGCTTCTGCCCCTTGGCGCGCAGCTCGTTCAGGACGGTCTTCAGCACGTGCTCCTGGAACACCTGCAACTGCGGCGGGTTGCGGTAGAAGCTGGTTTCGTTGGTGGTCACCACCTCGAACAGCCGGTTGAGCTCCGCCCGCTTGTTGGCGTCGTAGCGCAGGAAGTAGTAGTACTCGCCGAAGTTCTTGAGGTTCAGTTCCTTGAGGCGGTTCGACAGGCGGTTTTCCACCAGGTACTTGCGGTTTTCCGCGATGTAGATGCCGCATTGCTGGTAGATGAAGTCGCGCAGCTGCACGAACTCCTCGTCGGAGATCTTCAGTTCCTTGCGCAGCGTGATGGAGTTGGAGAACAGCGAGGACATCAGTCATCCACTCCTTGTTCCTCGTGGATGCGGGCGGCCGCCGTCTCGGCGGCCTGCTGGACTTCCGGGTCCTCCGATTCCATCAGGTGCAGCAACGCCCGGAACGCGACGTTGCCGCCGATGGCCCCCAGCGCCTCCACCACCTTCAGCAGCACCAGGTGCCCGGCGTTTTCCGTCAGCGCCACCAGTTGGGGCACCGCGTCGGAATCCTTCAGCGAGCCCAGCGCCTCGATGGCCCGCACCCGCACCCAGTCGTCCGGGTCGTCCAGGGCCTGGATGAGGTACGGGAAGACGTTGCCTTCGCCGCAGTTGCCCAGAAGTTCGATGAGGGCCAGGCGCACCTCGCGGTTTTCGTCGTGCAGGCGGGGCACCACCAGTTCCAGCCGTTCGCTGGTGAAGGGGCAGACGTTGGCCACCGCCTCCAGCGCCACCTTGCGCACGTCGGGAATCTCGTCCTCCAGCGCTTCGGTGAGTTCGGCCAGGTTCTCGTCCACGTCGAAGCGCCCCATGGCGTACACGGCCATCATGCGGTGCAGCGGGTCCGGGCTGTGGAACGATTCGCGGAAGCGGGCGTTCATGCCGGGGTCGTTCAGGGCG
Organism: Nitratidesulfovibrio sp. 1201_IL3209; assembly: GCF_036763125.1. Lineage (NCBI taxonomy): Bacteria > Pseudomonadati > Thermodesulfobacteriota > Desulfovibrionia > Desulfovibrionales > Desulfovibrionaceae > Nitratidesulfovibrio > Nitratidesulfovibrio sp. 1201_IL3209. The sequence continues at coordinate 5,424 of NZ_JBAIYT010000040.1, read as the reverse complement.
ATGCACGCGTCGAGTGCGGCTTCCTTCACGTCGTCGTAGGGGTGTTCCAGCAGGGCCAGCATGCGCTCGCCCGCCTCCACCGCCTTGGCCCGGCGGCCCAGGTAGTGCAGGGCGGCCTTCAGCACGTGGGCGTCGTTGTGGCGGTCCAGCACGTCGATGAAGAAATCGCGGTCGCTGGGGTCGCAGCGTTCGGCCAGCACCGTGGACATGGCCCGCTGCGCGTCGCGCGGCTTGTCCCAGAACACCCCGCGCAGCACGTCGATGCCGTGGCGGCTGGGCATGCCCCGGATGGCCTCGACGAGGATGAGCAGGGTGTGCTCGTCGTCGCCGCGCACGTGGCGGTCCACCGAAGCGTTGAAGCCGATGTCGGCCAGGCTGTGCACGCAGGCCACCAGGCGTTCGTGGTCGCGGTCGGGGTCCAGCGTCACGGCCACCTTCAGCACCGCCTCGGTGGCCTCTGCCCCGCCGATGCTGGCAAGGCCGCGCATGGCGGCGTTCTGCACGTCCTCGTCCTCGTCGTCCATGGCGGCCAGCAGGTAGTCGCGCAGGCGCAGCCGGTCCTTTTCGCCCAGCAGGGACAGCGACTTGCCGCCCAGCACGTTGACGATGGCCTTGGCGATCTTGTTGCGCAGCGGGCCGGGCGACTTGTCCAGGCGTTTGAGCAGCAGCGGCACGGCCTTGATGTTGCCCATCTCGCCCAGGGCGTCCACGATCATGGAGGCCACCAGGTCGGACGCCGCGTCCAGCGCCTTGACCAGCGCGTTGACCGAGGATTCGGCCCGGATCTTGGTCAACGCCTCGATGACCGAGAACTGCACCCACTCCTCGTCCATCATGGCCTTGTTCAGGCATTCCGCCGCGTCGGGGAAGGCCAGGGTGCCAAGGCTGACGGCGGCCTGGTAGCGCACGTTGACCTCGGGGTCGCGCAGCAGGGCCTCGCACAGCGGGGGCACCGCGAGGATGCTTTCCGAGGTGCCGAGGATGTCGGATGCGAAGATGCGCATGTCGGGGTCGTCGTCATGCAGCAACTGCCTCAGCGAGTCGAAGTCGTCGGCCCCGATCTCGCGCAGCACGTCCATGGCGATGTTGCGGATGGGCGCGTCGTCCGACCGCAACAGGGGCAGCACCCCGCGCACGGCGGCCACGCCCCCTATCTTGCGCAGGGCCCGGTCGGCCGCTTCCTGCACCCCTATGTTGTGGCTCTGGATCTGCGCCACCAGATGCGGCACGGCGCTTTCCAGCCGCAGGTTCCCGGCGGCGTAGGCCGCCTCGCGGATCGCCTCGCCGTCGCTGCCCTGGAGTTGCTCGATGATCTGCTGTTCGGACATACTCCCGTCCTTCCGTGAATGGCTGGCCTTATTGCCTGACCCGATGCCGCCCCGCGGCTTTTCCCGCCCTGCCCGGCCGCTACGGCCGCGTCCGGTATCGCCCGATCCCGTCCGGTCCCGCCGGGCCGCGCCGGCGCGGCATTTGGCGCAGGCTATTTGTACAGTCCCGTCATTATGGCAGAGGCCATGTCGTCTATGTCTATGATTTCATCCGCCAGTCCGGCGTCCACGATGGCCTTGGGCATGCCGTAGACCACGCAGGTGGCGTCGCTCTGGGCCAGCGCGCGGCCGCCCTTCTGCTTCAGCACGCGCACGCCTTCCAGGCCGTCGCTGCCCATGCCGGTGAGGATGACGCCCAGGGTGCGGCGTCCCATGGCCTGGGCCACCGATTCGATGAGCACGTTGGCCGAGGGCTTGTACAACGCCTCCGCCGGTTCCGGGGTGACCACCACCTCGACCATGCTGATCTTCTGGTCCACCCGCAAGTGCTTGCCGCCGGGCGCGATGTACGCGGTGCCGGGGCGCAGGCGTTCGCCGTTCTCCGCCTCCTTCACCGCGATGCGACACACGCCGTCCAGCCGCTTGGCGAAGGGGCCGGTGAACGCGGCGGGCATGTGCTGGGCGATGAGGATGCTGGCCGGAAAGTCGGCCGGAAGCTGCGACAGCACCTTCTGCACGGCGGGCGGCCCGCCGGTGGAAACGCCGATGGCCACGATGTCGCGCACCGGGCGGCCGACGCGCGGGGTGAGCACCGGGCGCGAGCCGCCGTCGCCCGCCCCCGCGGCGGCCCCCCCGCCCGGCCCCGGGGAAACGACGGCGCCCCCGTCGCCCAGGGGGCGGGGGGCGCGCAACGAGCGGGGCGTGCGCAGGAACTTGCGGCGCGAAATTTCCTTCACCTTCTCGCGCAGTTCATCCTCTATGCGCACGATGTCCAGCGAAACCTTGGACAGCTGCTTGGGGATGAAGTCCACGGCGCCCAGTTCCAGGGCCTTGAGGGTGGCTTCCGCCCCTTCGGTGGTCAGCGAACTGACCATCAGCACCGGGCGGGGCATCTCCATCATGATGCGGCGCAGCGCGGTCAACCCGTCCATGCGCGGCATCTCGATGTCCAGGGTCACCACATCGGGATTGTGCCTGCGCACCAGTTCAAGCCCTTCCTCACCGTCGCGGCCCACGGCCACCACGCTGATTTCGGGGTCTTTTTCAAGCATGCTGGAAAGCGCCTTGCGCATGAAGGCGGAATCATCGACAACGACAACCGTGATCACTCGGGTCTCCTCGGGAACGTCCGGGCGTCGGGTTCCTCCCTGTACCGGAACGGCATGTTCCGGCCCCGGAACTCGCGTGCGATTCGCAGTGGGTATCCGTATCGTGGGCCAAGCCGTCCGGCATTGCCGCCCACGGACGATGCGCCCGGCGTAGTGCGCCGCTCCGTGTCCTTGAATGGCGGGACTGCCAGTAAACTTGGCCGTATGTACAATAGGTGAACCCACTCTTTTTGACAACCGCCCATAAAAACACTTGCCATTCCCACCCACCCGCGCTAAACACCTCTTCCTCGACGGGATGTGGCTCAGCTTGGCTAGAGCGCAGCGTTCGGGACGCTGAGGCCGGAGGTTCGAATCCTCTCATCCCGACCAGAAAGAACAAGGGGTTACGGAGAAATCCGCAACCCCTTTTTCGTTTGGGCACATGTCCTGGGCACATTGCGCACAAAAAAGCCCGCCCGATGTTGACGCACCGGGCGGGCAGGCTCACCCGCGCGAATTCCCCGCGCGGGCGGCCGGGGGGGGGCTATTCCCCGGCATCGGGCGTGGCCACGTCGCCGCCAAGGAGTTCCGAAACAACAAACCCGGCCAGCGCCGCATCCGGCGTCGCTGCAAGCCGCGCCTCTTCGGCCTCCTGCCACGCGAAGGATGCGGCGATGTGAGCGGCCCCTGCGGCGTAGACGGTAGCGAACAGGGCGGAGGTCATATCCACCCACTGGCCCTCGCTGGCGCAGGCCGCGCACACCCCCACGCCGGGCAGGGCTGCGCGCCGGGCCTGCGGGATGGCATCGCCGCATTCGGCGCAGCAGGCCACCCCGCCGATCCACACCGGACCAGATCCTAACCAGCCGGACCGGCCCGCAGCGCGCTCAATGGCGGCGGGCCGGTCCATCTCCTCTATTGCTGTTGCCTGGTCGAAGATGTCGGGCATGCACACTCCGCTATGCCAACGAGTCGTTGATGCTGCACATTTCCTGTCGCAGGGCCTGCGCCTGGCTTTCGATGCTGGCGAGCCTTGCGTCGTCCTGCTCGGTGGCGTTCCCCGCCTGCTTGGCGCGTACCGCCCGGATGGACTGGATATCGAGCTCCGCCAGTTCGCGCAGGATAGCCAACCGGCGTTGATGCGCTGCATATGCCGTCGACCACGCCTCGATCTGTGCAGCGCTGGGCTTGGCGTCTTTGCGCGTCCATGCCTTAATGTACGGCCCATTCCCGTCATCCTGCACGACGAATCCGCCGTCAGGATATTTCCAAGCCAATATTTCGCCCAGGTTGCGCGTCATGCATCCTCCTGCGGTACGAGGGTTATCGTGCCCGACATGCTCGGCAACGCCATGTTGACATCGGGTACTTCGATGGGCGGGACAGTAACGGACACTTGCGGCGCTGGCGGAACGTCGAACAAGAACGCAAAAGCGTCGTGCCACGTCTGCCCGGCAACCCTGGGAACAAGCAGCCCCGTAACGGTGCTGTTAATCCATTGATCTTCAGCGTCGTTGTTGATCAGGGACGCGGTGATGGTGCGCGTCTCGGGTACGACAAGCGGCACCTTGAAATGCATGCATCCTACATTATCGGGAACACTGTGGACGTTAGCCAACACCAGCATGGACGCTCGAAGATTCGGACCGCCGTCCGTAAACTTGCTGCCGATGCTCATGCCGGTTATGCCAAGCCAAAATCCGGTGGGCACGGTGTATGGGAACAGTTCCGTGCACCACGTGAAAGGGTTCGCACCGGCCAAAGAAACCTCGCTCGCAGCCGGAACGAGTTTGCTGTGTATCCACTGTACGCACTGAACGCCCATGGCTCCCCCCTAGATGCGATGCGCCTGGAAAAAGGTGGGCTGCGAATCCTGCAGGTTGACCGTGCCGCTGGGCGCGTAGACATATAATTCCAGCGTGTCCCCGGCAGCAAGATTGACTGCAGCCGCAATTTGTAGGTTGAAGCCGCCAGTTACCGGAGAATATCCTGCGGCTGCCTTTGTGGATACCCCGTTTACATAAATGCTGAGTCCATAGTATGCGCCCGTCGTGAGTGCTCCGGTCAACCGCACTGCCGCAGTTACCATGTACGTACCAGCAACAGGCGTCGTAAAAACGCTTGTCGAATGGTCGTACGCGCCATCGGTGTCCCATTGTTCCGAGCCGAAATCGACTTTGACGTATGCTCCCGTTGCAATGGCGTTCTGGGCAGCCGCCTTGACTGCGCTGAAGCCTATATCCATCCCGATTGCAGCTCGCACTTCGGCTGCCGTGTCCGCGCCGTGCAGTACGTGACCGGAGACAAGGTCTGCGGCAATGGCCGCACGCAGCATGCGCACTTCGCGCCAACTGGTCCCGTCGCGGCGCAGGACCAGGGCGGCGTCCGGCGAAAGGTCCACGTCCGCCTCGCCGTCAAGGGCGATGGCACCTACGCCAACGCCGTGTTTGACGGTGATGACGCGCGAAGCATCTGCGGCGCGCAGAAGCAGGTACGCACCGTCGTGCAGGGTGGTGGTGTTGATGATGGTCAGATCGTCGGCAGCAGCGCCGCCCTCGGTATCCACGATCACCCCGGCAGTGGTAGGGGTGATAGCACCGGACGCGATGGTGAGAGCCGCAGGGGGCACCGCGCCGGGAAGCTCTTGGGCGGCCACCAGCATTTCCACGTGTCCGCCGTAAACCTGCCCCCAAGTGGGGTTGTCCCCGTATCCAGGAGACAGGTCGCTCTTGTCAGGCCATGTCGTCACCATGGGGTTATCCTCTCTGTCATGCCGCCGCGCCGCGCACGCCACGCACGCGGGCGTCGATGGTTCCCGCCACGGGGGTACCCGTGGCGTCCAGCAC
>NZ_JBAIYT010000039.1:0-37313 GCF_036763125.1 Nitratidesulfovibrio sp. 1201_IL3209 | reverse complement strand
CCCCCCCCCCCCCCCCCCCCCCCCCCCCCCCCCCCCCCCCCCCCCCCCCCCCCCCCCCCCCCCCCCCCCCCCCCCCCCCCCCCCCCCCCCCCCCCCCCCCCGCAAGAATTTGGGTTTGTCAGCAGTCTGCAACGCCCCGGCCGCACGGCCGGGGCGTTGCTGGTCGTGATGCGGCCGGGGGGACGGCGGCGGCGGGGAGGGTGCCCCGGCGCGCGTGTCCGGCGTTTGCTTCGTGTCCGAACCCGCCCTGCGGGCGTGCTCGACTCTACTCTCCGTCCGAACCCGCCCTGCGGGCGTGTTCGACTCTATTCGCCGTCCGAACCCGCCCTGCGGGCGTGTTCGTCCTTGTACAGCTTGTAGGTGATGGAATCGGCCAGGGCCTGCCAGCTTGCCTCTATGATGTTGAACGAGACGCCCACGGTCACCCAGCGGCTGTCGGAATCGCCCGACTCGATGAGCACCCGCACGGTGGAGGCCGTGCCCCCGCCCGTTTCCGCGCCGGTCAGCACGCGCACCTTGAAGTCGAGCAGGCGCATCTCGTTCAGGCGCGGGTAGAAGCCCATCAGGGCCTTGCGCAGGGCGTTGTCCAGCGCGTTCACCGGGCCGCGCCCGGTGGCGGCGGTGTGTTCGGTCACGCCCTCCACGTCCACCATCACCGAGACTTCGGAAACCGGATCGCCCTCGCTGTCGTGCTTGGTTTCCAGCACCCGGAACTGCAACAGCCGGAAGAACTCGCGCACGCCGCGCCGGGCCAGCTTGCGCAGGATCAGCAGTTCCACCGAGGCCTCGGCGGCGGCGTAGTCGTAGCCCAGGCTGGCCTTCTTCTTCAGTTCGGTCAGCAGGCCCTTGACCACCGGCTCGTCCTTGTCCAGGTGGAAGCCGAAGCGCCGCGCCAGCGAGACGATGTTGCTGCGTCCGGCCAGTTCGGTGATCAGGATGCGCTGGCGGTTGCCCACCACGTCGGGGCTGATGTGCTCGTACAGCGACGACTTGCGGTTCACCGCACTGACGTGCACCCCGCCCTTGTGGGCGAAGGCCGAGCGGCCCACGTACGGCTGGCGGCTGAACGGCGGGATGTTGGCCACTTCCGAGACGTAGGCGGCCACCGCCGTGAGCTGTTGCAGCCGCCCCTGGGGCAGGCAGGCGTAGTTCCCGCCGAACTTCAGTTCCAGCGTGGGGATGATGGAACACAGGTTGGCATTGCCGCAGCGCTCGCCCACCCCGTTGATGGTGCCCTGGATCTGCGAGGCCCCGGCCTGCACCGCCGCGATGGAGTTGGCCACGGCCAGTTCGCAGTCGTTGTGGGCGTGGATGCCCACGGTCGCTCCGGGCAACGCCTCGCGCACTTCGGCCACGATGCGCGCCACCTCGTGCGGCAGGGTGCCGCCGTTGGTGTCGCACAGCACCAGCACGTCGGCGCCCGCCTCGTGGGCGCGGCGCAGCGCGCTGAGCGCGTAGGCGGCGTTGTGCCGGTACCCGTCGAAGAAGTGCTCCGCGTCGAAGTACACCTCGGCCAGCTTTCCCTTCAGGAAGGCCACCGAGTCGCCGATGATCTCCAGGTTGCGCGCGGCGTCCAGGCGCAGGGCTTCGGCCGCGTGCACCTCGCACGACTTGCCGAAGATGGAGGCCACCCGCGCCCCGGATTCCGCGATGGCGCGCAGGTTGGGGTCGCTGTCCGCCGTGAAGTTGGGATGATGCGTGCTGCCGAAGGCGCTGATCATCGCGTGCTTCAGGTGGTAGTTCGCGATTTCCTTGAAGAACGCCACGTCCACCGGGTTCGACCCCGGCCATCCGCCCTCGATGCGGTCGATGCCGAGCTCGTCCAGCTTGAGGGCGATCTTCAGCTTGTCGGCCGCGGTGAGGTTGATGTCCTCGGACTGCGAACCGTCGCGCAGGGTGGTGTCGTACAGTTGTATGCGCCGGGTCATGACGGTGGCCCTATGCGTCGCCGAGATCGCGATTCAGGCCGAAGGCGTCGTGCAGGGTGCGCACGGCGAGTTCGGTGTACTTTTCCTCGATGAGGCAGGTAATCTTGATTTCCGACGTGCTGATCATCAGGATGTTGATGTTTTCCGCGTGCAGCGCGGCGAACGCCTTGGCCGCCACGCCGGAATGGTTGCGCATGCCCACGCCGATGGCCGAAACCTTGGCCACCTGGGTGTCGTGCAGCACTTCCTGCGCGCCGGTGCGGCTGCGGATTTCCTCCATCAGCGCCAGGGTCTTCTTGAGGTCCTTGCGGGGCACGGTGAAGGTCATGTCCGTCACGCCGTCGCGGCTGGGGTTCTGGACGATCATGTCCACCAGGATGCCCTGCTGCGACAGCGGGCCGAAGATGGCGGCGGAAACGCCCGGCCTGTCGGGCACGCTGCGCAGGGTCACCCGCGCCTGATCCTTGTCGTATGCTATGCCGGAAACGAGTACGGCTTCCATCTCGCAATCCTCCTGGGTGACCATGGTGCCCGGGGTGTCGGTGAAGGTTGAGCGCACGTGGACGGGCACCTTGTACTTCTTGGCGAACTCCACGGACCGGATTTGCAGCACTTTCGCGCCCATGCTGGCCATTTCCAGCATCTCGTCGTACGAGACGCGGTCCAGCTTGCGGGCGGTGGAGCACAGGTTGGGGTCGGTGGTGTAGACGCCGTCCACGTCGGTGTAGATTTCGCATTCCACGGAGCCCAGGGCGGCGGCCAGCGCCACGGCGCTGGTGTCGGAGCCGCCGCGCCCCAGGGTGGTGATGCGTCCTTCGGGCGTCACGCCCTGGAACCCGGCCACCACGATGGCGTCGTGGGTTTCCAGTTCCTTGCGCAGGCGCGTGGCGTCGATGTCCATGATCCGCGCCCGCCCGAAGGCGTCGCTGGTGGTGATGGGCACCTGGAACCCGGCCATGGAGCGGGCCTTGATCCCGGAATCCTTGAGCAGCATGGAGAAGAGCGCCACCGAGACCTGTTCGCCGGTGGCGATGAGGGCGTCCACCTCGGCCGGGTCGGGGTCGGCGGACCATTCGTCGGCCAGGGCCAGCAGGCGGTTGGTTTCGCCCGAGCGGGCGGAAAGCACCACCACCGGCTTGCAGCCGTCGCGCAGCGCCCGCCTGACCTTCTCGCGCACCTGCTTCATGCATTCGAGGTTGGCGACGGACGTGCCGCCGAACTTCTGCACCAGAATACGCATACCGCTTCCTTATCGTGCGTTGTGTCGAGCGTTGTGCCCAGTATTGTGGGTGTCATGCTCCGGGCCGGGGCCCGGCCGCGTCGCTACGTGTTCTCTCGGTCTTCTTGGGCGGCGGCCTGAGTGGCGGGGGCCGCCCCCGTTTCCGGCGCCACGAGGTCCGCGACCTCGCGCGCCGTCGCATCCAGTACGCGGCGTGCCGCCTCTCCCCGGGCAATGGCCGTGATGAGCCTGCCGTGCGCGGCGGGAAGCCAGGTGAGCTCCAGCCTGTCGGGGGGCAGCACGTCGGCCGGAAGGCGTTCGGCCCATTCGACGATGACCAGCGCCCGGCGGGGGCCTTCCGTTTCCAGAAGGTCCAGCAGGGCGTCGTCCGCTGCCGCGTGGGTTACCCCGGGGGGCGGTTCCAGGCGGTAGAGGTCGTAATGGGCCGTTTCCGGCCGCGTGGGGTACATGTTGCAAATATTGAAGCTGGGGCTGCTGACCTCGGCGTTGTCGCCGCCGGGCAGGGCTTCCACCAGGCCGCGCACCAGGGTGGTCTTGCCCGCGCCGAGCCCGCCCGACAGCAGCAGGGTGCGCGCGCCGGGCCGGGCCGCAAGGGCCAGCGCCAGGGCGCGCCCCAGGCGCAGGGTGTCGCCGGGGCCGGGCAGCCGCAGGGTCAGGACCGTGTCATCACGGACGGGCCGGATGGACCGATCGGGTCGGTCGGGCCGGACGGAATTCGCTGGGGCCATGCGCCCGACGGCTACGCCCCCGCAAGGGTGCGCAGCACGTCCTCCTTGCCGATGACGCCCACCAGCCTGCCCGCGTCCACCACGGGCAGGGTGTGGTACTTGGAGTCCACCATCAGGCTGGCCACCTCGTCGATGGGCGTTTGCGGCCCCACGGTGACCGGGTCCGGCGTCATGGCCTGCCCCACGTTGGTGGCGGAGATCTTGCGCATCTCCTCGTCAAGGTCGCTCATGGAGCGCAGGGGGATGAAGCCGTCGAGCACGGTGAACAGCGTGGGCAGGTTCAGCTTCTTGTGCTGGGCGATGAGGTCGCTCTGGCAGATGACGCCGACGAGGGTTCCCTTTCCGTCCACCACGGGCAGGCCGTTGAACTTGCGCTGGATCATGATGCGGGCCGCTTCGGCGATGCCGGTTTCCGGGGTGACGGTGACGGGGGCGGCGGTCATGATGTCCTTGGCTAGCAGCATGGGGAGTGCTCCTTTCGCACGCGGGGGATGGCGTCGGCGATTTCGCGCGGGGTGTTGCCCCGAGCGGGGTAGTCGTGCAGCAGTAGTTGACCGGCCTTGGCGTGCAGGTACGCGGCAAGGCAGGCGGCCACCTCGGACGGCGCGCCCTGCGCCAGCAGGGCCCCGGCAAGGCCGGAGAGCACGTCGCCCGAACCGGCGACGGCAAGCGTGGGTGCGGCAAGGGGAATGAGGGTGATGGGCCGGTCGCGCCGGGTGACGAGGCTGCCCGCGCCCTTGAGCACGAGCACCCCCGCGCAGCGCGCCGCGAAGGCCCGTGCCGTGGCCGCCCTGCCGCGTTGCACGTCCGCCGTGGTGAGGCCCGCGAGGCGGGCCATTTCGCCGGGGTGGGGGGTAACAATATCCGTTTCACCCACCAAATCAAGCGAAACAAGACCTTCCGCCAGCGGGAACAGGCCGTCGGCGTCGATGACCGCCGGGGGGCGGCCGGGCAGGGCCAGCAGTGCGCCGAGCACCTCGGCCGCCTCGGGCGAGCGGCCCATGCCGGGGCCGATCACCAGCGCGTTGCAGCGCGCCGCCAGCGCCAGCAGGCCGGGCAGGGCGGCGGGGTCCCAGGCGCGGCGTTCGCCCAGGGGCAGGGTCATCACGTCGGGGGTGGCGGCCTTGACCTCGGCGGCGAGACCGCCGGGGCAGGCCACGGTGACCAGCCCCGCGCCGCCGCGCAGCGCGCCAAGCCCCGCCAGCAGCGGCGCGCCGGTGAGCCCTTCCGACCCGCCCACCACCAGCACGTGCCCGGCGGTGCCCTTGTGCATGCAGGGCGAGGGCGCGGGCAGGGTGGCGAGGCAGGCGTCGTCCAGCATGCGGTACGAGGCGGGGTGCAGGGCGCGCACCGCCTTCGGGATGCCGATGGGCCGCACGTGCAGGCGGCCCGTGAAGGGGGCGGCCTCGGGCAGGACCAGGCCGGGCTTGGCCGCCTCGAAGGTGACGGTGGCGTGGGCGCGCACGGCGTCGGGCCGGGGACGGCCGGTCAGGCCGCCGAGGCCGGAGGGGATGTCCAGCGCCAGCACCAGGGCCCGGTCGGAAAGCTCGTTGATGGCGGCCACCAGCCCCGCCTCGCGTTCACGGAGAGTTCCGCTGAAGCCGGTGCCCAGCAGGCCGTCCACGACGACATGCGGCGTGAGCCAGCACGGGTCGGGCAGGCTGCGCGGCCACGCCCCGGCGGGGCGGAAGGGCACGCCGCAGCGTTTGGCGAGGCGGGCGTGATACCCGGCAGCGCCGCGATACCCGCCCAGGGGGCGGGTGTGCAGCACCAGCACCTCGGCCCCGGCGTCGTGCAGGTGGCGGGCCAGGGCGGCCGCGTCGCCGCCGTTGTTGCCGCCGCCCATGAACAGCAACACCCGCAGGCCGGAAAGGGAGAAGGTGGCGGCAGGGGAGGGGGGTGCAGCAGGCGCGTCGGGCGCGTCGGGGGCCATCCCGGCTCCCGTGCCGGTCCGGCCTGCCGGGCGGCAATCTGCCCGACTGGCCAACTCCGCGCGCAGCACGTGCAACGCCTCGCGGCTGGCGTTCTCCATCAACATCTCTTCGCGCAGGCCGAAGTCGGCCATGGCGGCGCGGTCCCACCCGGCCATCTCTTCCGGGGCGGGCAGGTCCACATGGGGCAGGCGCCAGCGGTCAGGTCTGTCGTTCGGGGTCATGGAAGGCTCCTGTGCAGCATGGGGTTCCTTCCCCCGGAAATTCGTTGCGATGGTTTCAGGTGACTGGCTATGGCTGCCGCTCCAGCACCACCACGGCGGCGGCGGTGTCGCGGCCGTGGGTCAGCGAGACGTGGGCGGTGGTGGCGCCCAGTGCGGCAAAGCGGTCGGCGGCCTTGCCGTGCAGCACCAGCCGGGGGTGCCCGGTGGGCAGGGGGCGCACCTCGATGTCGCGCGGGCCGATGCCCTGCGAAAAGCCGGTGCCCAGCGCCTTGACGGCGGCCTCCTTGGCGGCGAAGCGCGCGGCCAGGAACGCCACGGGCGCGACGGGCAGGCAGGCCAGTTCGGCCGGATGCAGCACGCGCGCGGCAAAGCGGCGGCCGTGGCGTTCCCAGGCCCTGGCGATGCGCGAAAGCTCCGCGACGTCGATGCCGAGGCCCACGATCATGCGGCGCCTCTGGCGTGTGTTGGCTGGTGCATCATATACATGTACGTGGCCTTCCGTGCGTATGGACTGTGGCCCGGCGTGCGGGGCGCATGCCAGGGGTTGTTTCTAACGTAGGATTTTCGTTCGTTGGCAAGGAAAACAAGCCTGCCATGAGGGAATATACTCTTATCGTATTTGACCGAAATGGTAGGCGAAGTTTGACGACGCCAACGGGCGAAAGGACAAGTTAGAAACAACCCCTAGGCCGGAAACCGGGCAATGATGGCGGCCATGTCGGCCACGGCGCGTTCGAACCCGGTCAGCACCGCGCGCGCGACGATGGAATGGCCGATGGAGAACTCGCTGATGCCCGGCACTTCCGCGAAATCGTAGATGTTGTCGTAGTTCAGGCCGTGCCCCAGGTTGACGGAAAGGCCCAGCGACCGGGCGAGGCCGATGGCCCGCACGATCTTGTCGCGCTCGGCCCGTTGGGCGGCGCGGGTGGGGGCGTCGGCGAAGTGGCCGGTGTGCAGTTCGATGTACGGGCAGCCGATGGCGGCGGCGGCGCGCACCTGGGCCTCGTCCGCCTCGATGAACAGGCTGGACAGGATGCCCGCTGCGTGGATGGGGGCGAGGTAGTCTTTCAGGAACGCCTCGCGTCCGGCCACGGCAAGGCCGCCCTCGGTGGTCAGTTCTTCGCGCTTTTCGGGCACCAGGCAGACCATGTGCGGCCGGCGGGTCTTGCCGGACAGGGCGATGGACTGCATTTCTTCGGTGGCGGCCATTTCCAGGTGCAGGCGGGTCTTCAGGGTGCGAGCCATCAGTTCCACGTCGTGGTCCTGGATGTGGCGGCGGTCTTCGCGCAGGTGCACGATGATGCCGCGCGCGCCCGCCAGTTCCGCCATGTGGGCGGCGGTGAGCGGGTCCGGCTCCTTGCCGAGGCGCTGCTGGCGCAGGGTGGCGACGTGGTCCACGTTGACGACGAGAACGGGCATGGCGGCTCCTTGGGGTGAACATACCGAATGTGCGGGATTTTCACACCCCTGCGGGCGCGAAGTCAAGGGTCTGCTGGTCGGGGTGCGTTGTTCGGGGTATACTGTTCGGGACACGCTGCCGGGGACGGGGCCGGGCAGGTCCGGTTGCGTTCCGGCCTTGCCGGGCAGGCGGGCAGGGAGCGTCACCGGCTCCTCCGTTGACGAACGGCGGGCCACCGATGTAGGGCAGGGTGCGTATATAAGATGACCGCTCGAACAGTGCGCGGCCGCTTCGCCATTTCCCGAATATCCGCATATCCCGCACGAAACATAACGAGGATCGCATGAACGTCTGCATTGTCGGCACCGGCTACGTCGGCCTGGTCAGCGCCGCCTGCTTCGCCGAAATGGGCAACAACGTCTGCTGCGTGGACGTGAACCCCGCCGTGGTGGAAACCCTGACCGCCGGAAAGGTGCACATCTACGAGCCCGGCCTCGAAGACCTGGTGCGCCGCAACCACGCGGAAGGCCGCCTTGTCTTCACCACCAGCCTGGAGCAGGGCCTTGCGCGCGCCCAGTTCGTGTTCATCACCGTGGGCACCCCCTCGCGCGACGACGGCTCGTGCGACCTGTCCTTCGTGGACCAGGTGGCCCGCGAGATCGGCCGCCTGATGCACCGTCCGCTCATCGTGGTGGACAAGTCCACCGTGCCCGTGGGCACCGCCGACCGGGTGCGCGGGCTGATCCGCGAGGAATTGGCCGCGCGCGGCGCGGACATCGCCTTCGACGTGGTGTCCAACCCCGAATTCCTCAAGGAAGGCGACGCGGTGAACGACTTCATGAAGCCGGACCGCGTGGTCGTCGGCACGGAAGACGAGCGCTCGGCCGAATACCTGCGCCAGTTGTACGCGCCCTTCGCGCGCAGCCGCGACAAGCTCATCGTCATGGGCACCCGCAGCGCGGAAATGACCAAGTACGCCGCCAACTGCATGCTGGCCACCAAAATTTCGTTCATCAACGAGATCGCAGGGATCTGCGAAAAGGTGGGGGCCGATGTGCGCGAGGTGCGCATCGGCATCGGCTCGGACCAGCGCATCGGCTACCATTTCATCTACCCCGGCGTGGGCTACGGCGGCTCGTGCTTTCCCAAGGATGTCAAGGCGCTGATCCACACCGCGCGCGAAGCCGGGGCCGTGCCCCAACTGCTGGACGCCGTGGAGGACGTCAACGCCCGCCAGAAGGTCTCCATGGCCCGGCGCATCCGCGACTACTTCGCGCCGCAGGGCGGGGTTGCGGGCAAGACGCTGGCCCTGTGGGGCTTGGCCTTCAAGGCCAACACCGACGACATGCGCGAGGCGGCGGCCCTGTCCATCATCGCCGACCTGACCGCCCACGGCATGCGCGTGCGGGCCTTCGACCCGGTGGCGTCGGAGAACGCGGCCAGGCTCATCGGCGACAACCCGCTGGTGGAGATCGTGTCCGAACAATACGAGGCCTGCCGGGGCGCCCAGGCGCTGCTGGTGGTCACCGAGTGGAACCAGTTCCGCAACCCCGACTTCGAGCGGGTGAAGGACCTGCTGACCGCGCCGATGTTGTTCGACGGCCGCAACCTGTACTCGCCCGCGTTCATGGGCGAACAGGGCTTCGCCTACTTCTGCGTGGGGCGGGCCGCCAGCCTGTAGCCCCGCAGCCCGAATGCGCCAGGCCCCCCTCCGGAATTTCCGGCGGGGGGCCTTTGCATGCGGGACAGGTTGGCGGGCTTTGCCGGGGACGCGCGGGGAGCCGGGCCACGGCGTTGCGGGGCGAACGAACGGGTTCGCGCGGCACGCGGGCGGGTGCGGTGGGGGGCGTATGCCCGCCAGTACGTGGAAAGGGCCGCACCCTGTCGCAGGATGCGGCCCTTTCCACGTGACCGTCGCGGCTTCGGCTCGGCGGTAGGCCAGCCCCCGTCAGGCGGGGTCCGTCGGGTGGCGTTGCCGGGTGGCGTCGTGGCAGCCTCGTCCGTCGGCCCGCCTAGGGGCGCCGGTCAAGGCTGCGTCTACAGGAGCGCAGTTGCAGTTCCTGCAGGATCAGCCGTTCGTACTCCACGGAGTGCTGCGGCTGCACGTTGAAGTCTTCTTCCAGAAATTTTTCGAGGAACTGGGTCTCCTCCCAGAAGTCGAGCAACTCCTCGTCTCCGAGAGCCTTGATTTGCAGGGCGAGGGGCAGGTCGTCGGGGAAGGGGAACATATGCGCCATGGGCCGCATTCCTCCGCGTCGGTGGACGTTATGGTGCCGGGGCGGTCGCCGGGCCGGCCGCCTGCCTCTCTCGGACGTTTCTGGCCAGTCGTCTGCCAGCCCCGCGCGTCCTGTCCAGTTCATCGGCCAGTTCACCGTCCATTTCACCGTGCATTTCATGTCCACGTCATGAAACAGCGCCCGCGGGCCACAAAGGATGCGGGGCTCGTGCGGTGCGTTCCTGCCGGGGGGCGTGCGCCAAGGCGCACGGCCACCGCGCGGGTCAACATGACGGTTCACGATGACGGTTCACGCGCCGGTTCACGGGCAGACGGACTGGCATTGGGCTGTGCAGCCACCTTTTACGCCACGGCGGCGTGATTATCAAGCCCCATGGCGGGAATACGGCCTGCGGAAGGGAAGACGCCACGGGCGTGTCGCTTGCCTTGACGGGTGATTCCGCATAGGATGGTGCGTGCGGTCGCGGCGTTCGTCGCCCGGACTGCCGCAACTGTAGCTACCCGCACCAAGGAGCTGATCATGGATGCAACGCAGAAGAAGCAGGACGATGAACTGCTGCAACTCGTCACGTTCAGCATCGGCGACGAGGAATTCGGGGTGGACATCCTGAAGGTGCAGGAAATCATCCGCACCATGGAGATCACCAAGGTTCCCCGCGCGCCGGAGTTCGTCGAGGGCGTCATCAACCTGCGCGGCAAGGTCATTCCCATCATCGACCTGCGTCGCAGATTCGGTCTCGACTCCAAGAGCCACGACAAGCATACCCGCATCATCGTCATCGAGATCAACAACATGATCGTCGGGTTCGTGGTGGATTCCGTTTCGGAAGTGCTGCGCATTCCCGCGAGCACGGTCGAGCCGCCGCCACCGGTGGTCGCCGGGCTGGAGTCGGAGTACATCAGCGGCGTGGGCAAGCTGCAGGATCGCCTGCTGATCCTGCTGGACCTCGACAAGCTGCTGTCCAACGACGACATGAGCGTCCTCGGCCACATCTAGGCATTTCCCCGTTCTCGCACGCGCCCCGGCGGCCCAGGCCCCGGGGCGTTGCGCATTGGGGCCTCCGCCATGCCGGGTCCGGGCAATGCGTCCCGGGGCCGGACCGGCGCGGGGACATTGCGCCGCAAGGCCGAACCGGGTAAGGTCCCGCCCTGCGCGCGGCGCGTGCCGTCGGTACTGCAGTTGGTAGTATTGGTGGCGGTCGGTCCCGCCCTGCGCGCGGCGCGTGCCGCGCGCGCCACACGACATCCATGCCGCCTTCCCCGTGCCCGCGCCGCGTCGGCAAAAGGGGCGGAGCGGCCTTTTGCCGTTCACCTGCGCACCCACGCCCTTGCCGCGCCCGTCTGCCGGGGCGTGTCGGGGCGTGCCGGGCACCGGCCGCGGGGGCACGGAGGCACCGTGAATTTCGAGCAATTGACATCCCGTCTGGCCGTGTCCGGCCTTGCCGTACCGGCGTCCGCCGCGAGCCATGCCGGTGGAGCCCACGCCCTTGCGGCGGCCGGGGCCCTGCGGATAGAGGTGGCCCGCAGCGGCATGGGCGGGGCCGCCCGCCTGGCCCTGGCCCTGATGCGCGCCGGGCGCGACGTGGTCATGGTGGTGCGCGACGCCGCCGAACTGGCCGAGGCCCGCGCCCTGACCACCCTGTTCTCGCCCGAGCTTTCCGGCGCGGACCCGTCCGTGACCCAGGCCCGCTGGGACGCGCAGTGGATCGTCTTTCCGCAGCACCCGGCGGGCACGCGCGGCCGCGCGGCCTGGGCCGCGCGCATGGCCAGCCTGTACGCCCTGAGCCGCCGCGAGCATCCGCGCGGGGTCATCGTCTCGGTGGACAACCTGCTGCCCAAGCTGCCGCCGGTGGACATCTTCGAACACCACGAACTGCGCCTGGCCCGTGGCGAGGACATGTCGCCGGAACTGGTGCTGGACCAGGCCATCGACTGGGGCTTCGAGCGCGCCCAGATGGTCAGCCGCCCCGGCGAGGCGGCCCGGCGCGGCGACATCCTGGACATCTTCCCCCCCGGCTACGAAAAGCCGCTGCGCCTGGAATTCTTCGGCGACACGCTGGAGGACATCCGGCTGTTCGACGCCACCAGCCAGCGCTCGCTGGCCAGCCTGGAGGAGTTCCGCCTGCTGCCCGTGGCCCCGGTGGTGGGCAGCCGCGAATACCGCGAAGCCGCCGCCCGCCGCTGGAAGCAGTTGCGCAAGGAGGGCGTCATCGACGGCGAGCAGGCCGCCGCCCTGGCCCGCATGGCCGAGGGCGAGGTCACCGGGCTTCTGCCCGGCGCCTGGTACGAGAACGCCACCTGGATGGAGGACTGGCTGCCCCGCGACGCCGTGTGGCTGCTGCCCGACCGGGCCGACCTGTCCACGGCGCTGGAGGCCGCCCGCACCAACTGGGAGGCCTTCCTGGACCGGCAGTACGACGAGCACCGCCTGCGCCAGCCGCGCGCCCTGGTGCTGCGCGACGCCGACGAGGCCGAGACGGCTTGGCGCGGCCGGTCCGTGGCCCATTTCGAGCGGCTGGTCATGGGCGTGGAGCGCACCGGCGTGGACCTGCCGGAACGGCGGCTGCACGCCTTCCGCGACCTGTTTTCCGCGACTCCCGCGGTGCCTGTGGATGAAGACAGGCCCTGGCAGCGGCTGGTGACCGCCCTGCGCCAGTGGACCTCCGAGCGGCGCCAGGTGGTGCTCAGCTTCGCCAACGACCGCAGCCGCCGCAAGTTCCTGAAGCTGGCCGAGCAGGACGGGGTGCGCCCGGCCCTGCGCTATTCCCCGGCGGACCGGGGGCTATACGCGCTGGTCGCTCCGTTCCGCGCGGGCATCGACCTTGCGTGGGACAACGTGCTGGTCATCGGCGAGGACGTGCTGCAACCCAAGGCCGACCGCCAGCCCCGCGTGCCCACCGGGGCCTTCCTGGGGCTGGACCGCTACGACGATCTTGCGCCCGGCGACCTGCTGGTGCACCGCGACTACGGCGTGGGGCGCTTTGGCGGGCTGCACCGCATGGACCTTGGCGGGGTGGCCAACGATTTCCTGCTGCTGGAATACGCGGGCGAGGACAGGCTGTACCTTCCCGTCGACCGGCTTTCGCTCATCCAGCGGTTCAAGGGAAGCGGGGGCGCCGACGATTCCGCGCCCGCGCTGGACAAGCTGGGCGGCTCCGGCTGGCGGGCCAGCAAGGACAAGGCCCGCAAGGCCATCGAGAAGATCGCCGCCGACCTCGTCGAGATGTACGCCTACCGCAAGGTGGCCAAAGGCTACCGCTACGGCCCGCTGGGCGAGCTGTACCGCGAGTTCGAGGCGTCGTTCGGCTTCGAGGAGACCCCCGACCAGGCCCGGGCCATCCAGGACGTGCTGGACGACATGGAAAAGCCGGAGCCCATGGACCGGCTGGTGTGCGGCGACGTGGGCTTCGGCAAGACCGAGGTGGCCCTGCGCGCCGCCTTCCGCGCCGCCGCCGAAGGCCGCCAGGTGGCCCTGCTGTGCCCCACCACGGTACTGGCCGAACAGCACTACCAGACCTTCCGCAGCCGACTGGCCGGGTTCCCGGTCAACGTGGGCATGCTGAGCCGCTTCGTGCCGCGCCAGAAGCAGAAGGAAGTGCTCACCGCCGCCGCGCGCGGGCAGATCGACATCCTCATCGGCACCCACCGCCTGCTGTCCGACGACGTGCAACTGCCCAACCTGGGCCTGCTGGTG
This sequence comes from Nitratidesulfovibrio sp. 1201_IL3209, assembly GCF_036763125.1. Lineage (NCBI taxonomy): Bacteria > Pseudomonadati > Thermodesulfobacteriota > Desulfovibrionia > Desulfovibrionales > Desulfovibrionaceae > Nitratidesulfovibrio > Nitratidesulfovibrio sp. 1201_IL3209. The sequence goes on along the minus strand of NZ_JBAIYT010000039.1, from coordinate 23,933 downwards.
CTGGACGAGGAACAGCGCTTCGGCGTGCGCCACAAGGAAAAGCTGAAGAAATTCCGCAAGAACGTGGACGCCCTGACCCTGACCGCCACGCCCATTCCGCGCACCCTGCAACTGTCCATGTCGGGCATCCGCGAACTGTCGGTCATCGAGACCGCGCCGCCGGAACGCAAGCCCGTGGCCACCGCGCTCATCGAGCGCGACCAGAACGCCCTGCGCCAGATCCTGGAGCGCGAAATCGCCCGCCAGGGGCAGGTGTTCTGGGTGCACAACCGGGTGCAGGGGCTGGAACGGGTGGCGGAGTTCGTGCGCGGGCTGGCGCCCGAGGCCCGCGTGGGCATGGCCCACGGCCAGATGGGCGAGCGCGAGTTGGAAGACACCATGCACAAGTTCTGGCACGGCGAACTCGATGTCCTGGTATGCACGGCCATCGTGGAATCGGGCCTGGATTTTCCGCGCGCCAACACGCTCATCGTGGACCAGGCCCAGATGTTCGGGCTGGGGCAGTTGTACCAGTTGCGCGGCCGGGTGGGCCGGTCCGACCGGCAGGCCTACGCCGTGTTCGTGGTGTCCGACGCCGAACGGTTGCCCGAGCAGGCCCGCCAGCGCATGCGCATCATCCTCGAACTGGACTACCTGGGCGCGGGATTCCAGGTGGCCATGGAAGACCTGCGGTTGCGCGGCGCCGGAAACATTCTGGGCGAGGTGCAGTCCGGCCACATGACCCGCCTGGGCCTCGACCTGTATCTGGAAATGCTGGAAGAGGAAGTGGCCCGCCTGAAGGGCGATCCCCCGCGCGAGGCGGTGGAGCCGGAACTGAACATCGGGCTTGCCGCGCACATCCCCGAAACGTACATTGGCGACGCCCGCGAACGGCTGAAGTTCTACAAGGCCCTGTCGTCCGCGCCGGACGCCGCCACGTTGCAGGACGTGGAAATGGAACTGCGCGACCGCTTCGGCCCCTGCCCGCCGGAGTTGCGCAACTTCCTGGCCGTGCTGGTGCTGAAGCGCTTCCTGGCCTCGTTGCAGGTGGTGCGGGCCGACATCCACCCCGAACGTCTGCGCCTGGCCTGGGACGAGCGCCAGACCGCCATCGCGCCGGAACGGCTGGTGGCCTGGGTGGCGGCCCGGCAGGGCAGGGCACGGCTGGTGCCCCCGGCCACGCTGGAAGTGCGCCTGGAGGCCGTGCCCGGTTCCGCGGCTGAGGCCCAGGGCGATCTGGGCGCGCGGCTGGACGCGGTGCGCACCGAACTGGCCGCGTTGGCGCCGTCCCCATCCACCGGCGCCACCGGAGACCGGACGGCCGCCTGACCAGGCGCCGGGTCCCCGACGCATGCACCGCAACTGGAGAGTATTCCCCCTCATGGCCATGTCGCCTTTCCGCCGCTACCGCTCCCCCGGTTCCGCCCAGCGTCCCGGCGGGGCGGCATGGGCCGTCCTGCCGCTGCTGCTGGCGCTGCTGCTGTCCGGCTGCGGCCAGGACCCCCTGCCCGAGGGCGTGGTGGCCACGGTCAACGACCGGCCCATCATGCTGCGCACGCTGGAGGCGGTGCACGACATGAGCAGCATGAGCTGGTCCGGCCACGCCCCCTCGGTGGAGCAGTTGCAGGCCCAGTACGGCACGGTGCTGTCCGACCTCATCGTGCAGGAACTGGTGGCGCAGGCGCTGGCGCGCGAGAACATCGTGGTCACCGACGCCGAAGTGGCCGAGGCCGAGGCCGAGGTGCGCGCCGACTACCCGGCGGGGGAATTCGAAAAATCGCTGGTCGAGGAATACATCGACCTGGAGTTGTGGCGTTCGCGCCTGCGGGCGCGCATCGCCATGCAGAAGTTCATGCGCCAGATCCTGCGCCCCGCCATCAGCATCCCGCTGGAAGAGGTGGAGGGCTACTATGCCGCGCACCGGCAGGACTACCGCCTGCCGCGCCGGGTGCAGTTCCTGGTGGTGGCCGGGCCGGACAAGGCCGCCGTGGACAAGGCCCGTGCCCTGTCCCTGAACGGAGCCCGGCCCGCCGACGTGGAGGCCGCCCAGCCCACGGTGACCGTGCGCGAGGTGAAGATGCGCCGCGACCGCCTGCCCGCCCTGTGGAGCAAGGAATTGGCCGGGCTTGCGCCCCGGCAGGCATCCGCCGTGAAGCAGGGGGAGTGGGGCTACCAGTCGTTCCTGCTGGTGGGCGAGATACCCGAGAAGCAGTTGGAGCTTTCCCACGCCTATCCGCTGGTGGAACGGGTGCTGCTGGAACGCAAGATGGACGAGGCGTACGCCCGCTGGATAGATGCGGAACTGCGCACCGCGCGGATCAGGGTGTCCGCGCACCTGCTGCCCGAGGCGCGCGGCGCCGCAAGGGACGGAGCATCCGCCGACGGCGGCAACGCCACCGGCGCGGCTGGCCCGCCGGGCTCGCCGGGGGGCCTGGGCGCACCGGGCAGGTCGGGGCCTGACATGTCTGCGCCGGACATGCCGGGGCAGGGCATGCAGCCCATGGACGGCCCCGTGGACAGCCCCACGGACAACCCCATGGACAGTCTGGACGAGGCCGAGCCCGGCGATGGCACGGCCGCCGGAGCCCGGATGGACGCGCCGACCGCCGCCCCCGAGGACGGCAGGGACGCGCGCACGGCCCCGGCAAACGGCAGGCAACGTACGACAAAGACGAAATAATACGTAGTGTTGCGGCTGATTGCATAAACGGGAAAAAGGTATTACATGCCGGGTTTGCCGAGGCCATACCAGCCCGGCGAACCCCGCACGCCCCGGCGCCACGCGACCCACGTGGATTCTCGAACCGGGGAACACCGGCCTTCAGGTAGGCAACACTTCCCGGCGCCGATTCCGGGCCGGTCCCCCAACCACCAAACAGGAGTGCCCCTTGCGTCCGCTGCTCCGCACCCTCTGCCTTGCCGCCCCCGTCCTTTTTGTCTGCCTTGCCGCCGTGGCGGTCGTGGCTCCCCGGGCCGAACAGATCAACAAGATCGCAGCCGTGGTCAACGGCGAAATGATAACGTTCTTCGACGTGCAGGCCCAGTCCACCCCCGATCTGATGCGCCTCGGCCTCGACCGCAACAATCCCGCCCACCAGGAGGCGGTGCGCAAGGTGCACCTGCAGGTGCTCGACTCCATGATCACCGACATCCTGATGAACCAGGAGGCGGAACGCTGGAAGATCACCGTGCAGGACAGCGAAGTGGACAACGAACTGCGCAAGTTCGTGCAGCGCAGCCAGCTTTCGCAGCAGGAATTCGAGCGCCAGCTGGTGCAGCAGGGCCTGTCCATGGACGTCATGCGCGACCGCGTGCGCAAGGGCATCCTGCGCCACCGCCTGCTCACCCTGATGATCGCCCGCAAGATCGTGATCACCCAGGAAGAGGTCAAGAAATACTACGAGACGCACAAGTCGCAGTTCGTCACCGACCGCACCGTGCGCCTGGGCCTGGTCATCTTCGCCCCCACCGCCGATGCCGAAGGGCTGGCCGACAAGGTGCGCACCGGCCAGACGACCTTCGAACAGCTGGCCGCCACCGAGTCCATCGGCCCCAACCCCGGTGCCGGCGGCGACATCGGCACCCTGAAGTGGACCGACCTCGCCCCGGCCTGGAAGGAGGCCCTTGACGGCCTGAAGGCGGGCGAGGTGAGCAAGGTCATGCTGGTGGAAGGGCGCAAGGCGATGCTCAAGCTGGTGGAGGTTTCGGCCGGCCGTTCCCAGTCGGTGGAGGAAGCCACCCCCGAGATCGAGAACCTGCTGCGCGAGCCCAAGCTGCAGGAACGCTTCACGGAATACACCAAGCAGTTGCGCGACAAGGCCGTCATCGACATTCGCATCTAGCCCCCGCAATGCTCCCGGCCGGTGCGTGCGGCCCGGCCGGGACGCGTTGCCGCCGGTTGTCCCAGACAAGGAGAGGAGATGGCACTCAAGGAACTCGGCATCGCCCTGCGCGAGGCGCGCGAGGCGAAAGGCCTCGATATCGACGACGTGGCGATCCGGATCAAGGTTTCCGCCCGCGTCCTGCGCGCCATAGAGGAAGGGGAGCAGGACGAGTTGCCGCACGCGGTGTACGCGCGGGGGTTCATCAAGTCCTATGCGTCCCTGCTGGGCGTGGACAACGACCTGGTCATGCGCGCCGTGGACGAGGCCTATCCCTACGAGGTGCCCGAAGACCCGCTGCCGGAAACCGTGGCGGTGCAGCCCCAGGCGCGCGGGCGCAGGGGACTGGCGCCCGTGGTGCTGGCGCTGGCCGTGCTGGTTCTGCTGGCCGCCCTGGGCGGCGGCTGGTACTACCGCCAGCAGGCCGCGCGCGAGGCGGACATGCCCAAGGTGGCCCAGCCCGCGCAGCCTGCCGTGCCGCCGGTTTCGCAGCCGCAGCCCGCCGATGCCCAGTCCGCCGATGTCCAGCCCGGCCCGGCGCAGGACGCGGCTCCCGCTCCCGACGGAGCCCCGGCGGCCAATGCCACCGTCCCCGCCGCAAACGGCACGCTTCCGGCGGCCAACGCTACCGTTCCCGCAACGCAGCCCGCACGCAACGCCACGGCCCCGGCCGCCGCGTCGTCCGCCAGCCCCGCTCCGGCGCAGGCCGCCGCCGGTGCCCCGCAGGACGGCGTGTTCGACAGCGAGGCCGCCGCCACGGGCGGGGCCGACACCGAGGGCTCCGTGCTGGCGGGCGGCACGCACCGCATCGTGGTCATCGCCCTTGCCGACTGCTGGGTGCATTCCAGCGCCGACGATTCCGACGTGCGGCAGTTCTCGCTGCACAAGGGGCAGACCTTCGCGTTGACCTTTTCCAAGCGCCTCACGCTCAAGCTCGGCAACGCGGGCGGCGTGCGCATCCGCTACAACGGGCAGGAACAGCCTGCGGCCGGCGAACCGGGCCAGGTGCGCACGCTGGTGTTTCCGCCGCAGGCGCAGTAGCGGCCCCGGTTCCGGCCACGGCTCGGATCCGTGGACCGGGGGGCAGGCCGCATCGCCGCCGTCACGCCGTGGCAACCACGCCCCTCTGGGCAGGACAGCATGGAGTTTTCGGAACAGGTGCTGATCGTCCGCACCGGACGGTTCAGGGAGGCGGACCTTTGGGTCCGCTTCCTGTCTCCGACGCGCGGCCTGCTCACCGCCTTCGCCTTCGGCGGCTGCCGCAGCCGCAAGCGGTTCTGCGGCTGCCTCGACCTGTTCAACCGTGCGCTGTTGCGGGTCAAGTCCACGCGCGGCGGGCAGTACCTGTCCATTCAGGAGGGCACCCTGCTGCGCGGGCCGGACCGGCTGCGCCGCGACTGGCCGCGCTTCGGCGCGGCGGTGAACTGCTTGAAATTTCTCGAAGCCCTGGGCTGCGGCCCGGAAGGCGCGGCGGCCACGCACCAGTTGGTCGAGGACGTGCTGGACCTGCTGGAAGGCGGCGGCCCCGTGCCCGACATGCTGCCCGTGTTGTTCCGGCTGCGCCTGGCGGCGGAGCAGGGCTACGCCCCGCGCATGGACAGTTGCGCCACCTGCGGTGCGGACCTGACCCACGCCCCCGGCGCGGCCTTTCTGGTGCAGGAGGGCGCGGCCCAGTGCGACGCCTGCGCGCCCCTGCCTGGGCCGCGCGTGCGGGTGGAGCGCGAAGCGCTTGACGTGTTGCGCTTTGTGCAGGAGAATTCGCCGCTTCTGTGGCCGGGCGCGCTGCCGCCAGCGCCGGGGCAGGACGGAGCGACGCCGGACCTGAGCCCCCGCGCCGATTCCACGCGCAACGGTTTCGCGGGCGGGGCATCTTCATGCTTTCTGGACGGGCGTTTTCCGGGCAGCCTGTCGGGCCTTGCCTTTGGTGACGGCGGACACGGTTCGCTGGACGATTGCCTGTGCCGCCTGCCGGACAGCGCGCTGGCGGAGGATGCCGCGACGCAGGCCGAACCGGCGCAGCCGGAACGGCCGGAGCAGGGCGGCGGCTTCACGCCCGCGTCCGCAACGCCGTCGGACCGGCAGCGCCGTCCCCTATGGAACGGCAGCGCGGTGTTCGAAAGCGATCCGTTCGGCCCGGTGCTCGGCAGCGAGGACATGGACAGCGACTACATGGTTCCGCCCGCGCCGCCCGTGGCCCCCGCCGCGCAGACCGTACCGGCGGCGCCGGGTCCGTCCGACAGGACAGACACGACCGGCATGTCCGGCGCACGGGGCAGGGCCGCCATGCGGCGGCAGTGCACCCGCGCGGTGGACGGCTTCATACAGTTTCACATCGGCCTTGCGTGGGACAACGGGCGGTTCCGCCGCCTGTAGCGCGGGGCCGCCATTCGGAACCGGCGGCCCGGCCCGCCAGGGAACGACAGGCCAAGCCAGGACAATCAGGGGTACAGCATGCATTTTCAGGACGTCATCCTCACCTTGCAGAATTTCTGGGCCAAGCGGGGCTGCGTGATCATGCAGCCCATCGACGTGGAATGCGGGGCCGGTACCTTCAACCCCTCGACCTTCCTGCGCGTCATCGGGCCGGAACCGTGGAACGTGGCCTACGTGGAGCCCTCGCGCCGCCCCACCGACGGCCGCTACGGCGAAAACCCCAACCGGCTCCAGCACTACTTCCAGTTTCAGGTCATCCTGAAGCCCTCGCCCGACAACGTGCAGGACATCTATCTGGACAGCCTGCGCGCGCTGGGCATCGACCCGGCCGCCCACGACATCCGCTTCGTGGAGGACGACTGGGAATCGCCCACCCTGGGCGCCTGGGGCCTGGGCTGGGAAGTGTGGCTGAACGGCATGGAAGTGACCCAGTTCACCTACTTCCAGCAGGTGGGCGGCATCGACCTTGCCCCCACCAGCGTGGAAATCACCTACGGGCTCGAACGGCTGTGCATGTACCTGCAAGGCAAGGAATCGGTCTACGACCTGTCGTGGAACGACCGGGTGACCTACGGGAACATCTACCACCAGAACGAGGTGGAACAGTCGAAGTACAACTTCGAGGCCAGCAACCCGAAGATGCTGCTGGATTTCTTCAACGCCTGCGAAGCCGAATGCAGGCGGCTGTGCGACGAAGGGCTGCTGTGGCCCGCCTACGACTATTGCCTGAAGTGCTCGCACACCTTCAACCTGCTTGACGCGCGTGGGGCCATCTCCATCACCGAACGCACCGGCTACATCGGCCGCGTGCGCGCCCTGGCCTCCGCCGTGGCGCGGCTGTACGCCGCCCAGCGCGAGGAACTCGGCTATCCCATGCTGGCCGCCAGCTAAGAAGAGGGACGTGAGCATGTCGCAATTCGTGCTTGAGATCGGTTTCGAGGAATTTCCTTCCCGCTTCCTGCCCGGCCTGGAGCGGGAACTGGCCGAGCGCTTCGCCCGTGCGCTGGACGACGACGGGGTGGAGCATGAGTCCATCCGGGTGCTGACCACCCCCCGCCGCGCCGCCGTGCTCATCGAGGGCATCAACCCCGTGCAGCGCGAGGCGGAAGAGGTGGTGCCCGGCCCGCCCGTGCGCGTGGCCTACGACACGGACGGCAAGCCCACCAAGGCGGCCGAGGGCTTCGCCCGCACCCAGGGCGTGGACATGGCCGACATCTTCACCCTGACCACGGACAAGGGCGAGTACATCGCCGTGCGTAAGCGCACCGGCGGGGCCAAGTCGGCGGACCTCATCGCCGCCGCCTGTCCGGCCATCGTGGCCGCGCTGCCGTTCCCCAAGCGCATGCGCTGGGGCAGCGGCGACTTCACCTTCGGCCGCCCGCTGCGCTGGCTGCTGGCCCTGTTCGACGACGGGGTGGTGCCCTTCGAGGTGGGCGGCGTGATCTCCGGCGGGGTCACCTGGGGCCATCGCATCCATGGGGCCGGTCCGCTGGTGGTCAAGGCTGCCGACGACTATCTGAACGTGGTCACCGAGAAGGGCGGGGTCACGCCCGACCCGGCCGAACGCCGCGCCATGATCCTTGCGGGCGGCAACGCCGCCGCCGAGGCGGCGGGCGGGCGCATCCTGTGGAAGGAAAGCCTGCTGGACGAAGTGCAGGGCCTGGTGGAGCACCCGGTGCCGCTCATGGGCGACATCGACCCCTCGTTTCTGGAACTGCCGCGCGAAGTGTTGCTGACCAGCATGGAAAGCCACCAGAAGAGCTTCGGCGTGGAAGGGCCGGACGGCGCGCTGCTGCCGCACTTCCTCACCGTGCTGAACCTCTCCCCGCAGGACGCCGCGCTGGTCAAGAAAGGCTGGGAGCGCGTGCTGCGCGCCCGCCTGGAAGACGGTCGCTTTTTCTGGAAGACCGACCTCGCCTCCAGCTTCGACGGGTGGCTGGCCGAACTGGACAACGTGATCTTCCTGGGGCCGCTGGGCTCCATGGGCGACAAGACCCGCCGTCTCGAAAAACTGTGCGCCTGGCTGGCCAAGGCGACCGGCACCGCCGACGAGGCGGCCTGCGCCCGCGCCGGGCGCCTGTCCAAGGCCGACCTGGTGTCCGAGATGGTGGGCGAGTTCGACACGTTGCAGGGCATCATGGGGTCCATCTACGCCCGCCGCATGGGCGAGCCGGAAACCGTGGCCGCCGCCCTGGCCGAGCAGTACCTGCCCGCCGGGCCGGACAGCCCGGTGCCCGCCACCCTGGCCGGTGCGCTGCTGTCCATCGCCGACAAGGCGGACACCCTGGCCGGGTGCTTCGGCCTGGGCATGATCCCCACCGGCGCGGCCGACCCGTACGCCCTGCGCCGCTGCGCCCTGGGCATCGCCCGCATCGTGCTGGAACACGGCCTGCGCATCGACGTGCGCGAACTGTTCCGCACGGCGCTGGCGCTGTACGGCGAGCGCGCCTGGAAGCTGGCCCCGGCGGACGCGCTGGCGAAGCTGGAAGAGTTCTTCATGGCCCGGCTCAAGAACCACTTCATGGCTGCCGGGTACGAAACGCTGCTGGTGGAGGCGGCCCTGGCCGCCGATACGCCCGAGGGCGCGGGCATCGACGTGCGCGCCGCCGGGGCGCGCCTTGCCGCGCTGGCCGATTTCAGCCGCCGCGAGGACTTCGGCGGGGCGGTGCTGACCTTCAAGCGCGCGGCCAACATCATCCGCAAGCAGGGGCAGGAAGGGGGCGCGGTGCTCGACGGCGCGTACAGCCATGCCCTGCTGGCCGAGGACGCGGAAAAGGCCCTGGCCGCCCGGCTGGAAGAGGTGGCCCCCCGCTTCGACGCCCTGTGGGCGGCGGACGACTTCGCCAGCCTGTTCGGTCTGCTGGGCGAACTGCGCCCGGCGGTGGACGCCTTCTTCGACGGGGTGATGGTCATGTGCGACGACGCCCCCCTGCGCGCCAACAGGCTGAACCTGCTGAAGGCGCTGGTGCTGCGGCTGGGCCGCCTGGCCGACTTCGGCGCGTTGCAGATGTAGCTTGCCCCTGAACGGGGGCAGGGGACATGAGGCAGGAGATTGGGGGCAGCCGCCCCGGTCTCCGGTGACGGTGCCGTGCCGGGTGGCGAAATCCTGCGGGATTGCGCGATATCGGCGCGGAATGCGGCGGCGCGGGCTTGACAAGCCCCTGCCATGCGGGTATTGACTGGTTCCCCGTGTTCCAGCCCAGAATTCAATTGAACATATATTGCGAAGCCATTCGGAGGAGTTACCTTGGCTAACCACAAGTCTGCCATCAAGCGGCACAAGCAGAGCCTGAAGCGCGCCGCGCGCAACCGCGCCGCCAAGACCAGAATCAAGAACGTGGTGAAGGCCGTGCGCGCCGCCGTCCTGCAGAAGGACAAGGACACCGCCGCCGAAGCCCTGACCAAGGCCATGTCGGTGCTCGACAAGGCCGCCGGCAAGGGCGTCATCCACTGGAAAAAGGCGGCCCGCAAGATTTCCCGCCTGACCAAGGCCGTGGGCTCCGTCGAGTAGTCCCGCCTTTACCGTTTGCGCGTCGGCCCGCCGGATTCGTCCGGCGGGCTTTTCGCGTTTGCGTGCGCGATGGCGGCCACTGCTGCAACGAAAAGCGCCCCGGCCATGCGGCCGGGGCGCTGTGCGTCCGGACTGGGAGGAATCCCGCCTAGGCCAGCTGGGCCAGCAGGGTTTCCTTGATGGAGTCGATGGAGCCTTCGCCGTCGAGCTCGATGTACTTGGTCACGCCCTTGGCGGCGAGCCCCTTGTAGAAGTAGGCGGCGGCCAGGGTGCCGTCCTCGGTGTTGTAGTAGATGTCGTGGCGCTTGCCGATGGCGCCTTCGTCCTGGTCGTCGGCACGGGCGGACAGGCTGCCGCCACACACCCGGCACACGTCGCCGTTGGGCTTGATGGCGTCGATGAAGATGTTGTTCGGGTGGTTGTTGTCGTTCTTGCAGAGGCGGCGGCCCATGATGCGGTTCTTGGCCACTTCGCGGGGCAGCAGGATTTCGATGACGTAATCCAGCTTCAGACCTTCGGCCTGCAGGGCGTCCCACAGCTTCTGGGCCTGTACCATGTTGCGCGGGAAGCCGTCGAGCAGCCAGCCGTTGGGACCGGCGCCCTTCAGGGTTTCCAGCACCATGGGGATGGTGATGTCGTCGGGCACCAGGTCGCCGCGGTCGATGTATTCCTTGGCCTTCTTGCCGAGCTCGGTGCCGCCGCCGATGTGCTGGCGGAAGATGGCGCCCGATTCGATGTGGGCAAGATCGTACTTCTTCTTGACGAGCGCCCCCTGGGTGCCCTTGCCGCTACCGTTGGGACCGAAGATGAGGATATTCACCCCGAACCTCCTTGTAATAATTTTCACGAGGGCATACCGCGAAGGCAGCCCCCTGTCAATCGAAGACCCCGCAAGCTCGTGAGAACTGCGCGAAATGCGGGGGTATTGCACGGGGGGAGGGAAGGGACGGTGGAAGACCGCTCGCGGTCCTTGTGAAAAAGGCGGAATGGCGAGGCAGGATGGTCCGGGGGTTATTCCGGTTCCCGCGCGGACACGGGGCTGGCGGGCGCGCGGAATTCGATGCCTCCGGCCCCGTCCTCGCCATTGCCGCCCGTGGCGGACAAGGGCACCACCAAGGGCACCACCCGCGCCGTCTTGCCGCCCGGAAACTGCACGCAGGCCCCGCCATGCCCGGCGCGCCACGCCGCATCCAGGGCCATCAGGCCGGAGGCCAGCGGCTGGCCGGGACCAAGCCTGTCCAGCATGCGCTTATACAGGCGCAGGCGCGCCGCGCGGTGCAGGCCGCGCAGGGTGCGGGCGGGCAGGACGATGCATTGGGGCGGGGCGGTGCCCGCCGTGGGGGGCGAATCTTCAGGTGGCGTTTCTGGTGTCGTTTCTGGTTCCAGCCCGTCGAGTCGGCGCGTCCAGTAGTCCGCATCGCAGCGGGCCAGTTCCCACAGCGAGCGCAGCGCATCGCCCAGGGCCGGGTTTTCCGCGCGCAGCAAGGGCAGCACCTGATGGCGCAGCCGGTTGCGGCGGTAAGCCGGGTCGGCGTTGGAGGGGTCGCGCACGGGCTGCACGCCAAGGTCCGCCAGAAAGGCGTCGATGTCGCGGCGTTCCGTGGTCAGCAGCGGACGCAGGATGTGTCGCGCCGGGTCCATGGCGGACATGCCCCCCAGACCGGGCCAGCCGGTGCCGCGCACCAGGCGCAGCAGCATGTCCTCGCACAGGTCGTCGGCCTGGTGGGCGGTGCAGATCCAGTCCGCGCCGGTGCGTTGCCGCTCCGCCTCGAAGAAGGCGTAGCGGGCGCGCCGCCCGGCGTCTTCCAGGCCGCATCGCTCGCACGCCGCCAGCGCGTCCACGTCGGCCCGCTCCACGCGGCAGGGTACGCCCAGACGGCGGCACAGCGCGGCCACGGCGCGGCCCTCCGCCGCCGATTCCGGACGCAACCCGTGGTCCAGCACGGCGGCGCGCAGGCGCAGCCCCAGCCGGGGCGCCAGCCAGCGCAAGGCCAGCAGCAGGGCCAGCGAGTCGGCCCCGCCGGAGACGCCCACCAGCAGCGTCGTGCCGCTCGGGGTATCCGGTCCGGAGACTGTGGCGTCACCGGGGGGAGAAGCGGGGGATGGTTCCCCGCCCGACGCCGCGAAACGCCGGAACTCCCCCGTCAGGAAGTCCGCCACGCGCAGGCAGAACCGCGCCGCGCGCGGCGGCAGATCCTGCAAGCGCAGGGGCAGCCGTTCGGGCAGCCTTGGGGGCGTCGGGGCACGGTGCGGGTCGGGGAATGCGGGCATGGCGTGCGTGCGGACCGGGACCGGCGCGCGGACGGGGATGGGGAAAGGAACGGCCACGGCGCTGGTGCAGCGCGCGGATGGGGCACGTTGCGCACCGGACGGGCAGGGCGCGACCGCACGGCGGTCATGCCGCGCGGCGGCTATACCGCTATGCCAAGGTCCGCCAGCAGGCCGTCCAGGTAGTCGATCATGTGCGCCCGCAGTTCGGGCGAGGCGTAGGCGATGCACTCGCAGCGCAGCATGCCGCGCGCCCGCACCAGCAGTTCCATGCGCAGGGCGTCTTCGTCGGCTTCCAGGGCCAGGCAGAACGGGCCGCAGCTTTCGGCGTGGGCCACCTGCACGGGGTTGAGCATGTGTTGCGGCACGGGCAGCCAGTACAGGCCGTCCATGCCCGCGCCAAGGTCCATGTCGTGCAGCCGCGCGCGCACGGCGGCGATGTCGGCGGAGGTCAGGTCGTCGATGCGGTAGGTGCGCATGGGGTCTCTTATGCGTGGTGCTTGCGGTCGCTGTGGGCGTCTTCGGGCACGTCGTCGCAGTCCAGGTTGAACATGCGGCGGGTGATGTCGATGTACCGGGTGCCCGCTTCCTCTTCGTTGAAGCGGCGTTTCAGGAAGGTGATGGGCTCGTGGTTCACCTTCTTGACGATGGCGCACAGCATGGCCTGCAACGCCTCGCGGGTGACGTCGTCCACCGGGCCGATGCGTTTCAGGGTGCGGGCCAGTTCGTCCTGGGCAATGCGCTCGCTGCGCCGCAGCAGGTCCACGATGGTGGGTTGCAGGTCGAGCGATTTCAGCCACCTGGCGAAGGTTTCGGCCTCCTCCTCCACGATGGCGCGGGCCTTGGCCGCCTCTTCGCGGCGCTGGGCCATGTTTTCCTCGACCACCTCTTTCAGGTCGTCGATGTCGTACAGGTAGACGTTGTCCAGGTTGTTGACGTCGGGGTCGATGTCGCGCGGCACGGCGATGTCGATGAAGAACATGGGCCGGTTCTTGCGGCGCTTCAGCACGTCCTTGATGTCCCGTGCCCGGATGATCGGCTCGTGCGCGCCGGTGGAACTGATGATGATGTCCGCCTCGGCCAGCCGCACGGACAGGTCCTGGAACAGCACCGCCTCGCCCTTGAACTGCCTGGCCAGTTGCAGGCCGCGCTCGAAGGTGCGGTTGGCCACCATGATCTCGCGGATGCCGGAGTTCAGCAGGTGGGTGGCCGCCAGTTCCGCCATTTCGCCCGCGCCGATGAGCATGGCCTTGTACTGCGACATCTCGCCGAAGATGCGCTTGGCCAGTTCCACCGCCGCGTAGCTGATGGACACGGCGCTGGAGGCCACGGCGGTTTCGGTGCGCACCCGCTTGGCCACGGAAAATGCCTTGTGCAGCAGGCGGTTCAGCACCACGCGGGTGGCGTTGCGGCCCACGGCCTTGCGGTAGGCGTCCTTGAGCTGGCCGAGGATTTGCGGTTCGCCCACCACCATGGAGTCGAGGCTGGAGGCCACGCTGAACAGGTGGCGCACCGCGTCGATGCCCTTGTGCACGTAGACGAAGGGCTCCAGGTCGCCGCGCTTCTGGCCGCGCGCGGCGGCCCAGCAGTCCAGCACGCGCGCGGGCACGGGGCCGTTGCCCACGGCCATGATTTCCACCCGGTTGCAGGTGGACAGGATGACCACTTCGGAAATGTCGTCGCCGGTGGGCACCACCCCTTGTTCAAGGACGGTACAGTCGGTGAGGGCGAACCGTTCGCGCACTTCGACGCTGGCGGTGCGGTGGTTGAGGCCGATGAGATAGATTTCCTGGTCCATGTGAACTCTGTGCTTCGCGGGGTGCATCTTGTGGTCCGCCGGGTGCGTGGCGCGCGGCGTCTGCTCCGGGTTGCGGGTCATGGTTCCTGCGTGGCGCGGCCGTTACTGCGGGTTGAAGCTGTGGTGCGTGGTCATCAGGAAGTTGACCCCCAGCAGCGAGAACACGCAGACCGCGAAGATCCAGATGGCCATGACGGCGGTCTTGCGGCCCCGCCAGCCCAGCGCCAACCGCTGGTGGAACAGCACGGCGAACATGCACCACACCACCAGCGAGATGATTTCCTTGGGATCCCACGACAGCACCTTGCCCCAGGCGATGCGCGCCCACACGAAGCCGGAGACCATGCCCAGCGTGAACAGCGGAAAGCCCGCCATCACCGCAAGATGGTTCACCTTGTCGAAGGCGGAGAGCGCAGGCAGGTCGCGGTCGAAGCCGGAAAGGCGCGTCTTGTGCTTCAGCTTGCGGTCCATGTACAGGAACAGCACCCCGGCCCCGCAGGCCATGGTCATCAGGCTGAAGCTGAGGAACAGCGTGCCGATGTGCAGCCCGAAGAACAGGCCGGACATGGCGGGCGGCAGCTTGCTCTGCACGTCGGCCAGCATGAACGACGAGACGTAGAACACCAGGGCCACCGGAGAGGCGGTAAGCCCCAGGAATTCCAGCCGCAGCCGCCACCAGACAAAGAAGTAGATCAGCAGCAGGCTCCACGAGAGCATGCGGAAATAGTAGGCTTTTTCCAGAATCTGCCAGGTCTGCCCCTGCATGGACAGGCCGAGCATGACGGTGTGCAGGGCGAAACCGGCCAGGGTCAGCCAGTGCGAAAGGCGCTTCAGCCTGTCGCGCCGGGCCAGCAGGCCCACGGCGATGCACACCGTGCCGAGCACGTAGAGCATGATGATGGCGATGGAAAGCAGCTCAAGCGAGCTCATGCAGCAACTCCACGATGCGCGGATGCAGCTCCGCGGGCAGCAGTTCGGTCAGGATGCGTTCGGCCCCGGCGCGGTCGCGCGCGGCCAGTGCGTCGATGAGCGGCGATTCCACGATGGCGCGGAACAGCGCCGTATTCTGCCCTGTCTCGTGCCCAAGCGCAAGGACGAGCGGCCGCAGGCGGCCCAGCAGCACGGTGATGCCGTCGTACCGCGCGCCGAACCACTGTTGCAGGTCCATGCGGATGCGCCGGGCCAGGGCGGGGCTGTGCCCGCCGGTGGACAGGGCCACCGTCAGGTCGCCGCAGGCGAAGTGGGCGGGCACGATGAACGCCCCCTCGTCCGGGGCGTCGGCCACGTTGCAGGGCACGTTGCGCTGGCGGCAGGCATCGGCCACGGCGGCGTTGACGGCGCGGCTGCCCGTGGCCGCGAAGACCAGGGCGCAGCCCTCCACGTCGGCCGGGACGAAGGGACGCGCCGCGAAGCGCACGGCCGGGTGGGCCAGCAGGGGGGCCAGGTCCGGGTCGGACGGGGCCTCGGGGTTGGCGTCCAGCACCAGCACGCGGGCCGGGTCGCAGTCCAGCAGCGAGGCCAGCTTGCGGCGTCCCACGCCCCCCGCGCCCACCACCAGGCAGGCGCGGCCGTGCAGGTCGAGCAGCAGGGGATAGTAACGCATTGGGGTCGTATACACGAGGGGCGGGCAAAGTAAAACCGGCCCGCCTTGCCGCCGCGCCGCACTTGGGCTAGTCTGCCCAAGACGGACCAAATCCCGTAACGACGCCAACCCCTTGCGCCATCCCTTCACCCGGCAGGCATTCGCATGGCCAAACACCTCGTCATCCAACTGGCCCGTTTCGGCGACCTCGTGCAGACCAAGCGTCTGATACTGTCCCTGCTGGATGACGACGGGCAGGGGGAGCGCGCGGGGGAGCGCGCGGGTGAAGGGCAGGCCGCCGCACTTTCCGGCGGGGCCGGTCCGGCCCCGGAAGCCGGAATCCGCCCAGTTCCCCCAGCCCCCGGAATCCATCCGTCCCCCGAGGTCCATCTGGCGGTGGACGCCTCGCTGGCGGAACTGGCCCGGCTGGTCCATCCCGGCGTCACCGTGCACGCGGTGCGCGCCCACGGCGGGACAACGCACGGAGGGGGGCAAGCCGACGTGCTGGCGCACAACGCCCGCGCCTTCGCCGCCTTGGCGACGGAACGCTTCGACACGGTCTACAACCTGAACAACTCCGGGCTGAACACGGCTCTTGCCGCGCTGTTCCCGCCCGATACGGTGCGCGGGTACCGCACCCTGAACGGCCAGCCCCTGCGCGACCGCTGGATGCGCATGGCCTTTCGCTGGGTGGCGCACCGCCGCCTGTCGCCGGTAAATCTGGTGGACTTCTGGGCGGCGCTGGCCCCCCGGCCCATTGCCCCGGCGCGGGTGAACCCCATCGCCCAGCGCGGCGGGCGGGGCATCGGGGTGGTGCTGGCCGGGCGCATGTCGCGCCGTTCGCTGCCGCCGGACGTGCTGGCCGCCTGCCTGCGCGCCGTGTTCGAGGGGATGGGCGGCCCGCGCGTGACCTTTTTCGGGACCAGAGCGGAACGGCCGCTGCTGCGCAAGGTGCTGGACCATCTGCCCGCGTCCGTGGCCGGAAACTACGCCGACCTCGTGGGCCGCACCGGCTGGGCGGACCTGGCCGACGCGCTCACCGGCCTGGACACGCTGCTCACGCCCGATACCGGCACCATGCACCTGGCCGCGCACCTGGGCGTGCCGGTGCAGGGCTTTTTCCTGTCCTCGGCGTGGTGCCACGAAACCGGCCCCTACGGCCCCGGCCATCGGGTATGGCAGGCCACCCTGGACTGCCTGCCCTGCCTGGAAGCGCGGCCGTGTCCCATCGGGGTGCAGTGCCTGGACGCCTTCCGCTCGCGCGAATTCCTGTCCTTTCTGGCCGGACGCCCCGGCGACCGCCACCCCCCGGACATGCTGGGCATGGTCTCCTCCCTCGACGACGTGGGCTCCACCTGGCTCACCGTGTTCGGCGCGGACCCGTCCGCGCCGCGCCGCGTGGAGCTGCGGGCGCTGGTGGGCGAGTACCTTGGCCTGTTCACGGGCGAGGAACTGGCCGACCACGAACTGGCCCGCCTGCTGTACCACGAGGCGGACTGGATGCTGCCCGGCCCGGAGGGCGCGGCGTTCGCCGCGTTCGACCCCTTTGCCGACGAGCCGCCGCGTGGTGCATGAACGGTGGCACAGGCTGAATGTTGATGTTCAACGTTAAGGTTTGCGGGGTAAGACCTGCCCCGGACCACGAAGGTTTCCGTCTCCACGCCCCGCCGGTTCACCGGCACGAGGTTCACGCATGACCCAGCCTATCGACACCGCTCCGGCCTCCCACACCGTGGAATCCCCGGCGTCTTTAGAGTCTCCGGCCTCTTCAGACTCGCCAGCGCCCGGCGCCAGCCCCTCCGCCTCCGGCATGCCCCGCCTGCGCGTGCTGGTGGTGCTGCCCATGTATGGCGGCTCGCTGCCCATCGGGCGCTACTGCGTGGATGCCCTGCGCGACCTGGGCCACGCGGTGGAAACCTTCGAGGCGCCGTCGTTCCTCGGCGCGTTCACGGCGCTGAAGGAATTGAAGGTCACGGCGGACCGGCTGGAGTACTTGGAGAACTCATTTCTTCAAGTGGTCTCGCAGGCGGTGCTGGCCAAGGTGGAAACCTTTGGGCCGGACCTGGTGCTGTGCCTGGCGCAGGCTCCGCTGAACCACCAGGCCCTCAAGCGTCTGCGGCGCGACAACGTGGCCACGGCCATGTGGTTCGTGGAAGACCATCGGGTGTTCACCTACTGGCGGGCCTTCGCACCGTTCTACGACGTGTTCGCCGTAATCCAGCGCGATCCCCTGCTGGACGAACTGGCGGCCATCGGCGTGCGCGACGCGCTGTACCTGCCCATGGCCGCGCTGCCGTCCTTTCACAAACCACTTGAACTTTCGCCGGTGGACCAGCGCCGCTACGGGGCCGACGTGGCCTTCCTGGGCGCGGGGTATCCCAACCGGCGCGTGGCCTTCCGGCAGTTGGTGCATCTGGACTTCAAGATATGGGGCACGGAATGGGACGGCGAACCCCTGCTGGCGCGCCACGTGCAGCAGGGCGGGGCGCGGGTGTCCGCCGAGGATTCGGTGAAGATCTACAACGCCAGCCGCATCAACCTGAACCTGCATTCCAGCATCCAGTCCCGCACCCTGGTCAGCGGCGGCGACTTCGTGAATCCCCGCACCTTCGAACTGGCCAGCATCGGGGCCTTCCAACTGGTGGACCGGCGCACCCTGATGGACGAACTGTTCGCCGAGGATGAACTGGCCACCTTCGATTCCATGGACGGGCTGAACGCGGCCATCGCCCACTACCTGGCTCATCCCGAGGAGCGGCAGGTCATGGCGGCCCGCGCCCGCGCCCGGGTGCTGGCCGAGCACACCTACCAGCACCGCATGCGCACGCTGCTGGAGTTCATCGCGCAACGCCGCTCCGGCTGGCCCGCCCCGCGCGTGGCCGACGCCGGGCTGCCCGCCGACCTGCCTGATGACATGCGCCGCGACCTTGCCGCGCTGCTGGACCGGCTGGGCCTGCCCGCCGACGCCGCCTTCGCCGACGTGATCACGGCCTTGCGCCAGCGCAGCGGGCAACTGACCCCGCTGGAAACGTCGTTGCTGTTCCTGGACGAATGGCGCAGGCAGTACGCCTGATACGGATGTGTCACTTGCCAACGCGTACGGGATGGACTATGCGCCGGGGCATGAGCGTTCGCACAACCGACCTGATCCGGCCCGTCATGCGTGCCGTGTGCGCCATGGCGGCGTGCGCGGCGGTCCTGGCGCTTGCGGTCCGTCCGGCGTTGGCGGGTGGTCCGTCCCCGCAGACGCTGGTGGCCGTTTCCGACGAGTGGGCTCCGCGCATCATGGCCGGGCCGGACGGTTCCGCCGAGGGCATCTGCCCCATGGTGCTGCGCCAGGTGGCAGAAGACCTGGGGCTGGGGGTGGAGTTCGGCTTCATGCCCAAGCCACGCCGCCAGATGGCCTTCCGCCGGGGCGAGATCAACGTGGTGCCGTGCGTTTCCCCCATGTGGGAAGAGCTGCTTTCCGACGTGGCCGTGCATTCCGAGCCGTTCATGATGTCCACCGAGGTGGTGCTGATGTCCGCCGGGGCCAAGGGCGTGTTCCGTTCCGTGCGCGATTTCGCCGGGCTGCGCGTGGGCACCATCGGCGGGTACGTCTACCACGACGGCTTCGACGAGGCCTTCGAGACGGGGCTGCTGCGCCGCGAGGACGCCTACACCCTGCCTCAGAACTTGCAAAAACTGCGGGCCGGGCGCATCGACGCCATGATCGTGGACGACTACGAGGCCGCCTACTGGATGCACGAGGCCGGGTGGTCCGAGGGCGACGTTCGCGTGGCCTACGTGTTTACCGACCCGGCGCCCATCACGGTGATGCTGCATGCCTCGCTGCGCGAGTTTTTGCCCAAGGTCAACGCCTCGCTGGCGCGCATGCGGAGCAACGGCACCCTGCGCGCCCTGTTCGCGGAATACGGGCCGCGGAAACTGGCCGCGCATCTGACCCGCTGACGCCGGCCGCCGTTCCGGTTTGCATCGCATTCTTGCCGGATGGGTGCGACCGCCGCCCGTCCATTCCCGCCCGCAACCTTCCGCAGCCGCCCTCAACTAACAGACCGGGCAATCCGGTCCGTTCTTCAACCGTCCGCCAAGGAACGTGCCATGAAAGTCTACCGCTACCTGACCGGCCCTGACGAAATAGCCTTCTGCCACCGCGTCACCGACATTTTGAACAAGGGTTGGCAACTGCACGGCGGCCTCACACTGACCTATGATGTAGAGCGCAGGCGGGTGATCGTCGGGCAGGCCATCGTGAAGGACGTGGAAGGCGCGGACTACGTGCCGGGTATGGACCTTTCCGCCTGCTAGGGGCTGTTTTTTCGCCCGCTGGCTTCGTCAAACTTCGCGCCCTGCCGCCACTGTGCGCCACCCCGGCAGCCAATGATGCGCCGCGCCGTCCACCGGAGAGGAATCCGGCGGGGGCGCGGCGCCGTGGCGAGGGGGGCAGGGTGGGGCCGGCGTAGTCCGGCGTGGTTAGTGGTGAGCAGTGGTGATCAGGGGTGGTTCTTGAACTTGTCCGCCGTGTGCGGGCTGCCGGAATGGCAGGGGGTACAGTCCATCTTGCCCTTGAGCAGGGGCGACTCCTTGCCGGGGTTGTGGCATTCGCCACAGTAGGTGACCGAGGCCGGGTCGCCGTGGGCCACGGCAAAGGCGCCCGCCTGCTTGGCGTTCATGATGGCGATGGCCTTGACGGCCACGTCGGCGGTGATGCGGGCGCAACGCTCGCCGCGTTCCTTGCTCTTTTCCGCAAAGCCCGATGCCTGGCACCACCGGCCCACGGACACGTGACACAGGGGCGAAGTGCTCACGCTGGTGGGCAGCGCCCCCGGCACTCCCTTGGCGCCCGTGCCCGGATCGTACACGGGGAAGGCGGTCTGCTCGTACCAGCGGAACAGTTCCGCCACCATGGGGTCACGGTCCTTGCGGCCCCAGAACAGCGCGAAGGCGCTGGCCGCGCCCAGCAGCGCGCCGCAGATGGTGCCCCAGTCGGAAATGCCGCTCTTGCCCACCTCCAGCATCGTGAAGGGGAACTGGTCGTACGGGGCGCCGTGCTGTTCGCCCATCATGCCCACGATGGCGTAGAAGACCCCGTAGCCGCAGCCGTAGCCCTGGTGCCAGTAGCCGTCATAGGCCACCGGCGCGCAGACCTTGGCGTCCAGCACGTGCGGCTTCCACGAGAAGGGGGCGTCCTTCTGGGCAAACCGTCCGGCTGTGGCGCCTGCGGCGCCCGTGGCGGCCATGGCCGTTTCCGGCCCGGAGAACGGCGCCGCGCCCGCCATCAGGCCGCCGGCAAGGCAGCCCGTCGCGCACCCCAGAAACCCCATGGTCTTCAATGCCGATCTTCTGCTTATCCGTTCCATGCCGTACCTCCGGTGAAGTATGAGCGACCACTCGCGCTCGATAGTAAAGGCGAATCAGCAAGAGATGTTCCACACTTGTTCTGTTTTAAAACAGCATGGAACTACGGCATGTTGCGTTGAACGGAAGATGGAGAAAGGTGCAAAGCGGGCTTTCCGCCTGCCAACCGTGCGTGTGGTGCTGCCAACCGGACATTGCAGAGGCGTGAGGGGAGAGGGCGCGGAACGGGAACGGGCCGCGCGGGACCGCGCCGGGGGAAGGGGGGTACCGCGCCGGGATCGGGCAGGCGCAACGGAAACGGCCGGAAGGGGCACCTTCCGGCCGTTCATGCGTGGCGATTTCAGATGGCGGTCGGCTGCCTTTAGAAACAGCCCCTACCGGCGGCAGCCGCAGCTGACGGCGGCGCGCGTGCCGCGCTCGCCCACGATTTCGGTGCTGATGCCCTTGTCGGTGAACAGTTCCAGCAGGATGCAGTTCTCCACCCGGCCATCCACGATCATGGCCTTTTCCACGCCTTCCTCCAGCGCTTCCAGGCAGCACTTCACCTTGGGGATCATGCCGCCGGTGAGCGTGCCGTCGGTGAACAGTTCCACGGCCTCGCGGGTGGTCAGCGAGCGGATCAGTTCCTTCTGCTTGTCCAGGATGCCCGCCACGTCGGTGAGCAGCAGCAGGCGCCTGGCGCGCAGCGCCCCGGCCACGGCCCCGGCGACGGCGTCGGCGTTGATGTTGTAGGTCTCGCCGTACTCGTCCACGCCCACGGGCGCGATGACCGGCACGAAGTTGTCGCGTTCCAGCGAGCGCAGCAGGGCGGTTTCCACCCCCATCACCTCGCCCACCTTGCCGAGGTCGATGATCTCCGGCGCGTGGCTGGCGCTGTTGACCACCATCTCCATCCTGCGGGCGCGGATGAGTTGGCCGTCCTTGCCGGACAGGCCCACGGCCTTCACCCCGCTGAGGTTCAGCAGGTTCACGATCTCCTTGTTGACCTTGCCCACCAGCACCATTTCCACCACGTCCATGGTGGCGTCGTCGGTGACGCGCAGCCCTTCGCGGAACTGCGACTGGATGTGCAGTTGTTCCAGCATGCGGCCGATCTGCGGCCCGCCGCCGTGCACCACCACCGGATTGATGCCCACCTGCTTGAGCAGGGCGATGTTCAGGGCGAAGGCGCGTTTCAGCGCTTCGTCCTTCATGGCGTGGCCGCCGTACTTGATGACCACGGTCTGCCCGTGGAACTGGCGCATGTAGGGCAGGCACTCGATGAGCACCTTGGACTGGAGCTTGGCGTAGGCGACGGGGTCTGCGCAGCAGGACGCGGCCTGTTCGGTCTGGCTCATGGCACTCTCTGCGGGCGGTGCGCTACGGCGAGGTAGCGGCTGGGGGTTCCTGCTACAGGATGTAGCGGCTCAGATCCTTGTTGGCGCGCACGTCGGCCAAGTGCGCGCGCACGTAGTCGCTGTTCACGGTCACCCGGTCGCCGGAGCGGTCGGGCGCCTCGAACGAAAGGTCGGCCAGGATTTTCTCGAGAATGGTGTACAGCCGCCGCGCGCCGATGTTCTCGGTCTGGGCGTTGGTTTCCTCCGCGAAGGCGGCGATTTCGCGCAGGGCGTCGTCGGTGAATTCGATGTGCACGCCCTCTGTTTCCAGCAGGGCGGTGTACTGCCGGGTGAGCGCGTTGTGCGGCTCGGTGAGGATGCGCAGGAAGTCGTCCTTTCCCAGCGCGGACAGTTCCGCCCGCAGGGGGAAGCGCCCCTGCAATTCCGGAATCAGGTCCGAGGGCTTGCTGAAATGGAACGCCCCGGCCGCGATGAACAGGATGTGGTCGGTGCGCACCATGCCGTACTTGGTGTTGACCACGCTGCCTTCCACGATGGGCAGCAGGTCGCGCTGCACGCCCTCGCGCGAGACGTCGGAGCTTTTCTGGGCGGCGCCGCTGGCGATCTTGTCGATCTCGTCGATGAAGATGATGCCGGTCTGCTCCACGCGCTCGCGGGCTAGGTCGGACACGCGGTCGTGGTCGATGAGCCGGTCTGCCTCTTCCTGCGTCAGCAGGTTGAAGGCGTCGCGCACCTTCATGCGGCGGCGCTTGCGGCGCGAGGGAAAGACCTTGCTGAACATGTCGCGCACCTGCGAGCCCACGTCCTCCAGCCCCGGCATGGACAGCACGCCCACCTGCGGCCCGCCGGATTCCTCCACCTCCATGTCCACCTCGCGCTCGTCCAGATGGCCGCCGTGCCACAGGGTGCGCAGCTTTTCGCGCGTGGAGGACCGGCTGTCCGAAGCCGGGCCGGTGCCCGTGCCCGTGGTGCAGGACGCGTCGCCCCGTGCCGGAGGCTGGGGAATGGCTTGGCCGCCGGACAGGTCGAAGGTCAGGCCGCCCATGCCCTGCCCGGACTGCCCGTGGGGAGCGGACTGGGGCGCGCCGCCCGGCAGCAAGAGGTCCAGCAGGCGTTCTTCGGCGCGGGCCTCGGCCTTCACGCGCACCTTCTCGTTCTCCTCGGCGCGCACCAGCGCGATGCCGATTTCCATCAGGTCGCGCACCATGGATTCCACGTCGCGGCCCACGTAGCCCACCTCTGTGAACTTGGTGGCCTCCACCTTGATGAACGGCGAGGCGGAAAGCCTGGCCAGCCGCCGGGCGATTTCGGTCTTGCCGACGCCGGTGGGGCCCATCATGATGATGTTCTTGGGGGCTATCTCGTCGCGCAGGGCCGGGTCCAGCTGCTGGCGGCGCCAGCGGTTGCGCATGGCCACCGCCACCATGCGCTTGGCGGCGTTCTGGCCCACGATGTACTTGTCCAGTTCCGAAACGATTTCACGGGGGGTGAGGTTGCTCATGTCCGGTATGCGCGAAGGCGGGTTGTTCGTTCTGTCGGTGGCCCGCCGGTGAGGAACGCAGGGGGCGGGCGGCCGTGCGGGGCACGATACCAGCGCGGGCGGCGAAAGCCAACGTCCTGTACGGGGGGCGGGCATGGCCGGGCGCGGAAGGCGGCCGGAAATCAAAACCACCCGCATAGCGGGTGGTTTGCTCTGCCCTATAAGGGCATCTTACCGGCCTGCGCCTAAAGGACGCTGCTTTCACTGCGTTCAAGCCAGTACCTTTGTCTCTTTGGCTACCCCTTG
>NZ_JBAIYT010000038.1:0-38049 GCF_036763125.1 Nitratidesulfovibrio sp. 1201_IL3209 | reverse complement strand
CCCCCCCCCCCCCCCCCCCCCCCCCCCCCCCCCCCCCCCCCCCCCCCCCCCCCCCCCCCCCCCCCCCCCCCCCCCCCCCCCCCCCCCCCCCCCCCCCCCCCCCCGGTTCTGCTTTCTGCCTTTGCGTATTCTTTATCTGCCTCCGGCTGCACCTTTTCCCTGGGGTCGATGTCGGGCAGGTCGGCGGCGCCTTGGGGTTCCAGGGGCAGGACCACGCGGAACACCGCGCCGGGGCCGCGCACGGCCCCTTGGGGCATGTCTTCGTCGATGAAGCCGGGCGGCAGGGGGCTGTGGGCTTCGATGAACCCTTCGTGGTCTTCGATGATGCCGAAGGACACGGACAGGCCGAGGCCGGTGCCCTTGCCCACGGGCTTGGTGGAAAAGAACGGGTCGAAGATCTGTTGCAGGTTGGGTTCGGGGATGCCGATGCCGGTATCGGCGAACCAGGCGGTGACGGTCATGTTCGCGATGTCCAGCCGGGTGCGCACCTTGATCAGCCCGCCGCCGGGCATGGCGCCCGAGGCGTTGTGCAAGAGGTTCATCCACACCTGCTTCAGTTTTTCGGGCGCGCCGTAGATGACGGGCAGCCGGTCGTCGAGGTCGGCGAGGATGGTCACGTTCTCCAGCGAGAAGGTGTGGCGCACCAGCGAGACCACTTCCATGATGGAGTTGTTGAAGCACATCTCCTTCTTCTGGCTCTGGGTCTGGCGCGAGAAGCCCAGCAGGTCGGAGACGATCTTGCGGCAGAACTTGGCCTGCTTCTCGATGATCTGCAGGTCCTGGTGCATCTGGCTTTCGGCGGGCACATCCTCTTGCAGCAGCTGCGCGTAGCCCAGGATGATGCCGAGGGGGGTGTTGATCTCGTGCGCCACGCCCCCGGCCAGCTTGCCCACGGATTCCATCTTCTGCGACTGGATGAGCTGGTCCTGGTAGCTGCGGATGGCGGTGATGTCGCGCGCGGTGGACAGCACGCCGATGATGCGGCCGCCCTCGTCGAACACGGGCACCTTGACCAGGTGGAACCATTCGTCGCGGCCGTGGCCGAAGTCCGCGGCGGCGTCGCTTCCGGCCCCGTTCCCGTTCCCGCCCCCGCTCAGGACGTCGCGGCGGTCCTGCGCCTCGCGGTACACGGGCATGCCGGTGGTGAGGACGGCGCGGTTCTCGGCCACGCGCATCTCGGCCGTGTCGCGCGGGAACAGCTCGAAGTCGTTCTTGCCGATGATCCCGGACGGGGGCAGGCCCAGCCAGTCGGCAAACGCCTTGTTCACGGAAAGATAGCGCAGGTGTTCGTCCAGCAGGGCCATCCGGTCGGGGGTGACTTCCAGGATGGTGCGCATGATGCCCTGCTGGCGGGTCAGGTCGCGCTCGGTCTCGCGCAGTTCGGCGATGTGGGCGCGCAGGGCGTGGGCCATGACGTCGAAGGTGTCGGCCAGTTCCTCTATCTCGTCGCCGGCGAAGGTCTCGTACACCTCGCACTGGCGGCACTGGGCGAGCTTGGCGGGGTAGGCCCGGCCGTCGCACCCGGCGCAGGCGGTGCCCTTGACGTACCAGCAGCGGCGTTCGGTGTCGCCGTAGGCGGGGCAGTCGGTGCGGCCGCACAGCCGCTGTTCCCAGCAGTTGCGGCGGACGGAGGTGGTGGCGGGCAGGTGCAGGTTGCCGCGCACGATTTCCTCGGCGTGCACCTTCAGCGCGCCGATGCGGGCGGTGATGCGCTTGGCGAAGTGGGCGCTGATGACCACGGCCACCAGCAGCGCCACCACCGAAAGCCCGCTGATGGCCAGGATCATGCCGTTGACCACGTCCAGCACCTTGGTGCGCGAAAGGCCGATGCGGATAGCGCCGAACTCGCGCCCGCCCACCATCACCGGCGCGGCGAAGTCGTAGATGCGCTCGCGCCCGGTGTCCAGCAGGCGCACGGCAAGGTGGCCGTCCTCGGCCCTGTTGGTTTCCAGCAGGTCCAGCGGGAAGGTGCGGCCGAAGGTGTGGGCCAGCACCTGGTCGCGGTCGTCCACGATGAAGGCGTAGACGATGTCGCTGTCCACGTTCAGCACTTCGTCCACCAGATTCCTGAGGCGCAGGAAGTCGGTGGACAGCATGGGGTCGGCCGCGCGCAGGGCCAGGTTGGTGGCCAGCACCGCGCCGCGCCGCTTGCTTTCCTCGATGAGCGCGTTGGCCGCGATGCGCGTGACGAACACCGACAGCAGCGCGGCCACGAACAGCACGATGAGCGTGATGCCGAGGTTGAGCTTGCGGCGGAAGTTCAGGCGGCGCAGCGGGTTCATTCGGCGCCTACCTTGGACGGGTCCAGCCGCAGCTTGGCGAACAGTTCGCGGCAGGGGTCGTAGTCGCTGTCGGTGGTGGGAATGATGCCGCGCATGCCCGCCGCGGCCAGGATGCGTTCGTGCTCGGGGTCGTTTTCCGAAAGGGCGAACATGGCGGCGGCGATGCGCCGCACGATGTCCGGGTCCAGCCCCTTGCGCGCGGCGTAGACCCAGCTGGGGTATTCGCGGGTGTTGGCCACCACCTTCAGGGCGGAAAGGTCCACCTTGCCTTCCAGGATGCCCAGGGTGCCTTCGCGGATGGAGGCGATGTCGTAGCGGCCCGCGTACACGCCGAGCACGGCCTTTTCCTGCTTGCCGCCGGGGCCGGGGGCAAAGGCGATTTCGGCGAAGTCGCTTTCGGACAGCCCCTTGTCGTGGAAGTGGCCCAGCACGAACAGGTACCCGCCTGCGGAATAGGGGTCCACGGCGATCCAGCGCTTGCCCCGGCAATCCCGCTCGCTCCTGATGGCCGCGTTGTCGGCCCGGGCGATGATCTGCCCCCGGAAGGTGGCCCGGCCCGAGGGTTCGACGATGCCCGCGAAGGCCCGCGCGCCGCTTTGCGCCAGCAGCACGTAGGTCATGGGGTTGGAGAACGAGATGTCGATCTCGCCGCGTTCCACCATGCGGCGGTGCGCCTCGAAGGTGTCGGGGAACACCTGACGGATGGCGAGGCCGGTGGCCTTCTGGAGGTATTCCACCAGGGCGCGGTGGCGCAGGTACGAGGTGGAGTGGGAATACTGCGGCAGGTAGGCGTAGGTGATGGCGGGCACCGCCTCGGGGGCCTTCACCTCGGCCCGGCGGGTCATGTCCACCCGGGTCACGGGTTCCGCGTCCCACCACAGCTGGATGGCGGCGGCGATGGCCATGAGGAGGGCGGCTATGGCGAGAAAGCGGGTGCGCACCGTGTGGCTCCGGAAGGGAAAGGCGGTCCTAGCCGCCCCGGCCGCTCCGGCCGTCCCGACAGTCGGGACCGCCGGGGCCACCGGGGCCGGGGGCGGGGGCGGGGCCTGGGGCGGAACCGTGCGCGGGTTCGTCGCGGGGAATGCTGCCGGCGGGCGGCGTGGCGGCCCAGGCCTGCAAGCGGGTGAACCACCCTATTCTGGACATGACGTTGGCATAGATGATGCGCAGCGGAATGTACAGGAGCAGGAACCAGAACAGGATGGAGGGCTGCTGCCCGACGAGCGGGGCGTCCCACGGCAGTTCCGGCGTGGCCCCGGCAAAGCGCATGTCCATCCAGGCCAGGGCGAAGGGCAGGGGGATGATGGACACGCAGAACATGGCCCCGCCCAGCGAGAAATAGTGGCCGAAGGCCTCGTGGGCCTGGCTGTTGACCGCCTTGTAGCTTTCCTTGTCGCCCGCGCGCAGGGCCGCTTCCGACAGCTTGTGATGATGTTCCATGCCGTGGCGCAACTCCGCCAGGCGGCGGCGGTTGATGCGCGTGGCGCACAGCGACAGCGCGCTGCCGAACGCGATGCACCACAGGGCCAGCACGGCCGTGCCCAGCCCGAAGCCCGCCAGGGCGTTGCCCGGCAGGCGGTAGGGCGCGATGAACAGGGGGTCCAGCCAGGCAAGGGCGGCGTGCAGGGTATCCATGATGGGTGCAGGTTGCCTCTGTTCGGAAGAAAAGTGAAGGGGGCGGGGCGCAGGCCCCGCCCCCCGGCGTGTCGCGGGGCAGCCTCGGCTAGCCGAAGATGCGGTAGTTGAAGAAGCCGCGCAGCACGTAGTCGATGCCGACGTACAGGGCCAGCACGATGAACAGGCGCTTCAGCCACATGTCGGAGAAGTACTTGGAGGTGCGGGGGCCGATGATGGAGCCCAGGAAGATGCCCACCAGTTCGGTGCCGATCATGGTCCAGTCGAGCGGGGTGCCCTTGCTGACCAGGGTGGCGATGGAGGTGACCATGGAGATGAGCACCGCGAGGGCCGAGGTGCCGGCGGCCAGGTACATGGGCAGCTGCGAAATGCTGGTCAGGAAGGGCACCAGCAGGAAGCCGCCGCCCACGCCGAGGAACGCGGCGATGGCGGAGATGACGATGCCGCCCACCACGGGCAGGATGGGGTTGAACGAGAATTCCACGCCCGAGAAGGTGAACACGCACTTGGTCAGGCTGGTGGAGATGACGTGCACGCCGATGGTCTTTTCATCCACCTGCTCGCCGCTCTTGATCTTCTTCACCGCTTCTTCGAAGGCCCTGGCGGCTTCCTTGGCCTTCTTCTTGGAAGCCTGGCCGGCGGGAGAGGTTTCCCAGAACAGGTACACGCCCAGCACCAGCACGAACAGGCCGAAGTAGCCCTGGTACTGCGAGAACGACACCTTGCCCGCGAAGAACGTGGCCGAGCCCCACGCGCCCAGCAGCGAGCCCGCGCCAAGGGCCAGGGCCAGCGGCAGCACCAGGCGGCCCATCTTGTAGTAGTTGAACGAGGAGATGAGGGCCGAGAAGCCCACCAGCCACTGGTTGGAGGCGCGGATGGAGTCGGTGGCCACCTTGTTCAGGGGCAGGTCCTTGCCCAGGGTCTTGACGTAGCCGCCAAGGCCGAACACCGACATGTGGCCGACACCGGCCATGACGCCGCCGAACGCGCCCACGGTGGAGAAGATCCAGCCCACCCACACGGCCCAGGCAAAGGACAGGATGGGGCTGACGTGGGGGGCGCCGGGAATGCCGAGGAACCCGGCGGGGGCGTCGGCCTTGACCTTGCCGGCCTGGACGGCGCCGTCGATGGCGTCGGACAGTCTGTCGGCCCAGGCGGGCTCGAACCACAGAAGGCTGACGGCAACGACGGCCGCGAGCAGCAGCAGGTGTTTGGTGTGCTTGGACACGGTCTCTCTCCTTGGATGGTGTTTCGGTGCGCTTCCGAAATGGGAACGGGGGCCGCCGCCCACGGGGGGCGACATGGCGGCGGTCCCCGTCGTGCCTACTTTTCTTTCTTGAAGATGATCAGCGGACAGTTCTTGCAGACGTCCGCGCCGGGGAAGTTGTCGCCGGGGCGGGTGATGGCGCTGCTGCCGAGGTTGCGCTTGCGTTCCAGCAGGCGTTCCACGGTAAGGCCCATGTGCTCGCCGGGGATCACGAAGTTGATTTCGCCGCGCTCGGTCTTGCCCGCGTTGTAGCTGCCGGAGCAGGCGGGCAGCATGTTGGCGGTCTTTTCCAGGTACGAGTACACGGTGCCGCCGCAGGCCGAGGAGTTCATGGTCACGTTGGTCTTCAGCGGGTGCTGGTCGGTGGCGGCCATGTAGTCCACGGCCAGGTGGTAGGCCTGCATGTTGTCACAGTAGAAGTGGATGACCGAGGGATCGACCACGGCGTCGCCCAGCGGGCCCACGGCGATGGCCTTCAGCCCCTGGGGCAGGCGCGGCTTGGAGCGCACGAAGCGCTCGGCCTGGGCCAGGTCGCGCACGTACTTGGCGTGGCTCTTGATTTCGTTGTCGTCGATTTCCTTCCAGCCGAAGGAGACCAGGGCGTTGGAACAGCCCAGGCCTTCGGGACCGGACAGCACGGTCTGGCCCTTCATGCGCGCGGCGATTTCCCACTGACAGAAGGTCATGGGCTTCACGGGCAGGTAGAACTCGGCCTTTTCCTTGAAGGTTTCCAGTTCCGCCTCGTCGAAGAAGAATTTGACGGCGATGGGGTAGTGGTACAGGCGCAGTTCGTCCATCAGGACCTGCTGCATTTCCTTGTAGCTCAGCGACATGTGCGTTCTCCTCGGGCGCGCGGCCCGTGTTGCGTGTCGTGCCTGCCGGGCGCGGCGCTGCCGCGCTGCCTGTGGCGGGACGCCGCATCCGTTTCCGTCCGCGCCTGTTCGGCATGTCCGCACAGGTGGGGAATGGAATCCGGTGATGCTCCCGGCGAAGGAGGGTGCGTGCCTTCGGCGGGGCCCGTGGTGCGCATCCGGTGGTTCTGCCTGGGCCTGCCAGCCGGGACAGCCGGATGCGGGATGGCGGCGTGTCGGTAGGCCGTCCCTACCAGCCGTGAAAAAACCGGGCAAAGGAAAACGGGAATGCGAAAAAATGCACTTTGCGCACAAGCGAAGCGGGGTGGTGCCATGTATTTTTGTGATGTTTATGTGAAATAAATAATGAGTAGTATTTATACCTAATTGAAATGTAGCACAGCAGGAGGACAGGGGAGGATGGGAGGGGAGCAGGCGCTGCCCGCCGTTTTGCATAGCATGTCCGGGGTGGAATGGACATGCGAATGTGCCGGAAATCCGGGGTGCCCGCCGTGGTGCGCCGCAGGGCGCAAGCGGGGGAGGGGGCCGCCTGTCCCGCGCGGAGGGGGGGCAACGGATGCAACCCGGTTGCATTCCCGCCCCGCGCGGAGTATGCGGACGTGGCGGCATGCATGGCCGCCGCGCCGGTTTCGCCGCCCGCCATTTTTCCGTCACCGCTCCATCCACACCATTCCGCCATCCCCGCCATCCCCACTATCCCCCCCATCCCATGGACGCACGCCTCATCCATCTCGCCCAGACCGCGCTTGCCGTGTTTCTCGAAGCCTTGCCCTTCCTGGTGCTGGGCTCGCTGGTGTCCGCCTGCATGGAGGTGTTCGTGCCGCGCGCCTGGGTGGAGCGGCGGGCGCCCAGGTCCCTGCCGGGGGCGCTGGCCTTCGGGGTGGCGCTGGGCACGGTGTTGCCCACCTGCGAATGCGGGGTGGTGCCCGTGGTGCGGCGCATGCTGTCCAAGGGGGTGCCGGTGCCCGCCGCCGTGGCCTACATGCTGGCCGCGCCGGTGGTGAACCCGGTGGTCATGGTTTCCACCTGGGTGGCCTTTCGCGGCGATGCGCTGATGACCGGGCTGCGCGCGGCGGTGGTGGCCGCCACGGCGGTGGCGGTGGGCATTTCCGTGCGCCGCATGGCCGTGGACGGGGCATTGCGCCCCAGCGCGCCGGACACGCAGGAAACCTGCGGGTGCGGCTGCGGACATGCCCATGACGAAGACCGCCCCCTCCCGCACCTTGTTGCAGCGTCGCCGCTGCCGCATTTCCGCGAGGTGGAGGACGCCCTGGCCGCGTCGCCCGCCGGATTGGGCGGGCACGCGGGGTCCGGGCCGGTCGTACCGGCCCTTGCTGCCGCGCCCCCCGCTTTCGCCGCTTCCTCCGTCACCGTGTCCCGCGCGGCGCAACTGCACGGGGTGGTCCGGCACATGACCGCCGACCTGCTGGACGCCTGCGCCTGGCTGCTGCCCGGCGCGCTGGCCGCCGCCGCGTTCCGCACCTTCACCCCGCCCGAAGCGCTGTTCCTGTTCATGGACACCCCGGCCCTGGCCATTCCGGCCCTGATGGGGCTGGCCGTGCTGCTCAGCGTGTGCTCCGAGGCCGACGCCTTCGTGGCCGCCTCGTTCGTGGGCTTTCCCGCCTCGGCCCGGCTGGCCTTCGTGGCGCTGGGCCCCATGCTGGACCTGAAGCTGATGGCCATGTACGGCGCGGCGTTCCGGCGCGGGCTGGTGCTGCGGCTGGTGGCGCTGCCCACCCTCTGCGTGTGGGCGGCGTGCATGCTGCTGGCCGGGCTGGGGGTGCTGGAATGAGCCCCATTCGTCCTGTCCGCGCCACGTTCCACCGGCCCCCGGCCGCCGTCCTTGCCGATGCCGCGCTGCTGTGGGGCATGGCCCTGGTCATCGCCTGGCTGGGCTGGTCGGGCAACTACTCCATGCTCCTGAACCCGCGCTTTCTGTGGCTGACCCTGCTCACGGGCGCGGTGCTGGCCGTGCTGGGCGCGGCGGTGCTGCTGCGCGGCGTGGCCGGAGCCTCGTCAGGCTCGTCTGGCTCGTCCGGGTCCCGGCCGGGGCCGCGCCCCGTGCCGTTGCGCCGGGCGCTGTTGCTGGGGCTGCTGCTGTGCGTGAGCCTGACGGCCACGGTGGACTGGTGGGGCGTGGATGCCACGCCTCCGCAGGACGGCATGGTGACGGGACGGCTTGGCGGCGAGGTGGCGGGCGGCCTGCCGCCCGCCGACGCCGGGAGCGGTCCCGATGTCCGGCCCGATGCCCCGTATGACGATCCGGACGCCTTTGCCGGTCCGCCCGACGCGTTTGAAGCCTCCGGCAGGCCCGGCCCGTTCGACGACGCGCCGGCCCCGGCTGGTGGAGACGACGAGCTTGGCCCCCGCGCCACCTATGGGGGCACAGAGTACGTGCGCATCAACCTGGCGGAACTGTTCCTGCTGGAGCAGCGCGACAGGCCGGAGGAATTGGCCGGGCGTTACGTGTTCCGGGGCGCGGTGACCCGCCACCCCGCGCTGGACGCCCAGGGTGCGGTGGCCGTGTTCCGGGTGAGTCTGTACTGCTGCCTGGCCGACGCGACAGCGGGCGGTTTCGCGGTGCGGCCCGGCGTGCGGGAGCCCGCCGGGAAGCCGCACGCGGACGCCCGCCCCGCCCCGGAACCGGGCACGGCCCCCACCCGGCCCGTCCCGGCGTCGCGGGACATCCTGGCCGGACTGGGCGACGGCCAATGGGTGGAGGTGTACGGCCACCTGACCCGCGAAAAACTGCCCGCCAAGCTGGCCCGCCTTGCCCCGCGCGACGTATTCGCGGGGTCGCTGAATTCCGGCTGGGTGTTCACGGCGGACGCGGTCCGGCTCATCCCGCCGCCGGGCGATCCGTTCATCTTCCAGTGGCGCGAGGCCGAACCCTACCTGTGGTAGGCGCGGTGCCGGGCGCGTTTCGTTCGCGCAGCGGGCCGTTAGGGTTCTGGACGCCTCCGGCGGCCAGGGGGCTAA
The DNA here is from genome assembly GCF_036763125.1 of Nitratidesulfovibrio sp. 1201_IL3209. Lineage (NCBI taxonomy): Bacteria > Pseudomonadati > Thermodesulfobacteriota > Desulfovibrionia > Desulfovibrionales > Desulfovibrionaceae > Nitratidesulfovibrio > Nitratidesulfovibrio sp. 1201_IL3209. Next base: position 29,014 of record NZ_JBAIYT010000038.1, on the reverse strand, counting down.
GCCCCCTGGACCCCTTCTCGTGCGCTGTGGAAGCCCCTTGCACGGCATTTGCGGGAGGGGCGTTTTGGCAGGGGGCGCATGACAAGACCGGGAGCGGCCCTGCGGCTACTCCCGGTCGTTCGTTTCATGCCCTCGCGGGCGCCTCACCCGCCCCTACGCGTGCTTGGGCGTGGTCACCTCATCCACAAGATACAGGATGTTGCGGTACGGGATCTTGCCGTGCAGCGACAGGCCGATCTCGCAGGTGCGGCTGGTGGAGTAGCCTTCCTCGCAGATTTCCACCTGCCGCCGCAGTTCCTTCAGCGCGCCCGCGTTCAGTTCCGGGAAGCTGAAGCCCCGGTCTCCCGCGAAGCCGCAGCAGAACACGTCTTCCGGCACGATGACCTGTTCGGCGCACAGTTCGGCCAGTTGCTTGAACTTGCCGGGCAGGCCCAGCTTCACCGCCGTGCAGGTGGAGTGGATGGCGATGGTGCGTTCCGCCTTGCGGAAGTCCAGCGCCTGCGTCAGGTGGTCCAGTGCGAACTCGATGGGCTCGTACAGCTTCAGGCGCTTATCCAGGGTTTCCTTCATGCGGTACAGGCAGGGGCTGGTGTCGCACAGCACGGGGATGGCCCCGTTGTCGCTGACCTTCAGCAGGGCTTCGGACAGTTCCTTGGCCTTCATGTCGGCCTGGGCCTTGAAGCCCTTGCTCTCGAAGGGTTGGCCGCAGCACAGCTCGCCCAGCTTTTCCGGGAACAGCACATGGTAGCCCGCCTTGAGCAGCAGGCCGATGGTCTTGGCGGGCAGCGGGTCGCGCTGCTCGTCGTCGCGGGCCGGACCCATGGAGCGGGCGATGCAACTGGGGAAGTACACCACCTTGCGGTCGGACACCGGACCGCGCGGGGCGTGGGCCGGGGCGGATGCGCCGGTGGGCATGGCCCGCGTCCACAGCGGGGCCTTTTTCAGCGAGACCACGCGCAGGAATTTCGCGCCCTTGTCCATGACGTCGGTGCCCAGCACGCGGTGCAGCAGGTCCACCCCGGTGAGCGCCACGGACACGGTGCGGCACACCCCGGCGTAGTGGCGGGCCACCCAGTCCGCCGCCTTTTGCGCGCGCGGCCCCACCTTGTCGGCGCGCAGTTCCTTGATGAACGCGCCGGTGTTGATGCCCACCGGGCAGCGCGTGGCGCACAGGCCGTCGGTGGCGCAGGTGTTGTCGCCCAGGTAGTCGTAGCCCGAGAACAATTGTTTGAGGAGACTGCTTTTCTCGTCCCCCGCCTTCATGCGCGAGATTTCGCGCCAGCCCACGATGCGCTGGCGCGGGGTGAAGGTCACGTCCTTGGACGGGCAGATGGGTTCGCAGAAGCCGCACTCGATACACTTGTCGATGATGGGGTGCGCGGCGGGCAGCGGCTTCAGGTTGCGGACGTGCGCTTCCGCGTCGGGGTTGATGATCACGCCGGGGTTGAGCAGCCCGTGCGGGTCGAACAGGGTCTTCAGTTCGCGCATCAGCAGGAAGGCGTCGCGCCCCCATTCCAGTTCCACGAACGGGGCCATGTTGCGGCCGGTGCCGTGCTCCGCCTTGAGCGATCCGGAGTAGGTCCCCACCACCATGGCGGTCACGTCGTCCATGAAGGCGCGGTAGCGGTCCACCTCGGCCTGGGTGTTGAAGTCCTGCGTGAACACGAAGTGCAGGTTCCCTTCCAGGGCGTGGCCGAAGATGATGGCCTCGTCGTAGCCGTGTTTGGCGAACAGGGTTTGCAGTTCCAGGGTGGCGTCGGCCAGCGAGGCGATGGGGAAGGCCACGTCCTCGATGATGACCGTGGTGCCCACCTTGCGCACCGCGCCCACGGCCGGGAACAGGCCCTTGCGCACGTTCCACAGGATGCCGAATTCGGCGGGCACGTCGGTGAAGGCCACCGGGCGGATCTTGGGGATGGCCTCGATGGACGCGGTGATGCGGGCGATCTGGTCGTCCATGGTGGCCTTGTCGCCCGCGCGGGTTTCCACCAGCAGGGCGGCGGCGTCATCGGGGAGCCCTTGCAGCCCTTCCGGCATGCCGGGCTTGTCCTCGACGGAGCGCAGCGAGGCGCGGTCCATCATTTCCACGGCGGACACGGGCTGCTGACGCAGGATGATCGTCGCCTCGCACGCGTCGCGGATGGTGGGGAAGATGATCAGCGCCGAGGCCTTGTGGGCATGCTCGGTGACGGTGTGGTAGGTCACCTCGCTGATGAAGCCGAGGGTGCCTTCCGAACCCACCATCAGGTGCTGGATGATGTCGAACGGGTCGGCGAAGTCCACCAGCGCGTTCAGGCTGTAGCCGGTGGTGTTCTTGATCTTGAACTTGCGGGTGATCAGGTCGGCAAGGTCCGGCTTGCCCATGATCTGCGCCCGCAACGCGGCCACGCCGTTGACGATTTCCGGATGATTGCGCTGGAACGCGGCGCGGCTCTTGGTGTCGGAGGTGTCCAGCACGGTGCCGTCGTGGAACACGATGCGCATGTGGCTGAGCGTCTTGTAGCTGTTCTCGGCCACGCCGCAGCACATGCCGCTGGCGTTGTTGGCCACGATGCCGCCGATCTTGCAGGTGTCGATGGAGGCCGGGTCCGGCCCGATCTTCTTGCCGAACTCGGCCAGCAGCCGGTTGGCGTGGCTGCCGATGATGCCGGGTTGCAGGCGGATCTTGGTGGCGTTGTCGAAGATGGCGTACTTGCGCCAGCCGTCGCCCAGGCGCACCAGGATGGAATCGGTCACGGCCTGGCCGGAAAGGCTGGTGCCCGCCGCGCGGAAGGTCATGGGCAGGCGGTGCCTGTTGGCCAGTTTGATGACGCCCACCACCTCGTCCTCGTTGTGGGTGTCTACCACGATTTTCGGGATGAGCCGGTAGAAGCTGGCGTCGGTGCCGTAAGCCAGGGTGCGCAGGGGGTCGGTGAACACGTTGCGGCGGGGGATGAACTCCAGAAGTTCCTTCAGAAAGGTCTGGTACGCGGCGGGGAGCATGCATGCCTCCTGTTGGGCGGTTGGCGGGCAGCCTTTGGGGCGGGAGTGTGCTTGTGGTCGCGGGCGGGCCGTCATCTGTCATGAGGGCAGGGGCAACCGGCGGACAAGTATGACTTGCCGCGTTGCCTTGCCCCGGTTGGTCTGCTCTGGACGATGCACGGGACACCGGGAATTTCTATTCTAGCATGGGGGCGCGGGCGTGGGAAGGGGGGATGCGTATATGGGGTGGGCGCTCACGCGGCGCGGGGTCCGGGCACGAGGAGCGGCGGCACCCCTGACAGGGGCGCGTGAAACTGGTATGCCATGGCAACGACAGGAGCCTGCCATGCCGGAACGTTTTGCCCCGAATCTCGACATCCTGCCCGAAAGCCAGAAGACCCTGTGGGCCGAACTCAAGGGCACGCCGGACGATTTCGTGCTGTACGGGGGCACTGCGCTGGCCCTGCGGCTGGGGCACCGGACCTCGGTGGATTTCGATTTCTTTTCCAACCGGCCGTTCGACCCGGAGGCGTTGTATGCGGCGATTCCGTACCTGCATGGCGCGGTGGTGCAGCAGATGGCGCCCAATACGCTGACGTGCAGCGTGGACCGGGGCGGGCCGGTGCAGGTGTCGTTTTTCGGCGGGCTTGCCCTGAACCGGGTGGCCGACCCCGACGAAGCCGATGGCGCGGGCATTGCCGTGGCCTCGCTGCTGGACGTGGGCGCGGCCAAGGCCAAGGTGGTTGTGGCGCGCCCGTCATGGAAAGACTACGTGGACATGGACGCCATCCTGGAGGCGGGCGAGCCGTTGGCGCGGGTGCTGTGCGCGGCCGTGGCCCTGTACGGGCCGCCGTACAGCCCGTTGCTGACGTTGAAGGCGCTGACGTTCTTTGATGATTTGGGCGAGGAGGTTCGCGAGGATGTCCGCGCCCGGTTGCGCGCCGCCGTGGCGGGCGTGCGGCCTGAAGAACTCGGCGCGCTGCCCGTGTCCGTCGGGGTAAAGGAGGCCGCCGCATGAGCCTGCCGCAGCCGGAAGCGTGGAGTGCCGACGAGCACGCGGCGCTGTTGGCCGTGGCCGCGCGGGTGGTGTGGTTTCAGCCGCCGGAAGCCACGCTGGCCAACCGCGTGCTGTTCCTGTGCCACGTCATGACCTACGGCACGCTGGAAGACGTGGTGACGGTGCGCCGCAGCTTCGACGAGGCGGCCTTCCGTCATGCCCTGCGCCACGCCCCGGCCGGGGTGTTCGACCCGCGCTCGTGGACCTACTGGCACGTGGTGCTGGGGTACGCGGACATTCCGCCGCTGCCGGAGCGCTTCGCGGCGTAGGGGCGGCGTGGTCGTCCCGCCGTCGTCCCCCTCTGCATCATCTTTTCCGCGGCGCCTCGCGCTTTCCGATTGCCCGCGCGACTCCCCGGAACGGGCCATGCGGCCTGCCCCCCGACTACCATTAGACTACCACTCCACCGGCACCCGCACCGCCTTTCCGTCCTTGTTGGTGAACAGCAGGTAGCCTTTTTCGCGGCCGTGCAGGAACAGGGCGCGGGTGATCTCCACGTCCTTGCGGCAGTATGCGGCGATAAGGTCGAGGCGTTGTTCCTTCCACCATTGCAGGGCTTGCAGGCCATCGGCGGACTTGGGAGTACCGAAGGTCGCCTGGGCCAGGTTGTCCAGCGAGATGCGGTAGGACAGGCGGTCCTTGACCTTGGCCAGCATGTCCAGGGTGGGCAGGGTGTGCAGGTCGTAGGGGGCGAAGGGCGAGAGCACCGCGTAGTCGAAGCGCGAGATGTTGAAGCCCACCACTAGGTCGGCCGCGCGCAGGCGGTCCAGCATTTCGGGCACCCGGTCCTGCTCGTAGGGGGTGTAGGAGTCGTCGGCGGCGTCGTACAGCACGGCCACGCTCACACCCATGCGGTCGGCCCGGTGCCAGCCGCCCACCTCCGCCGCCGCGCGGCGGGTTTCCACGTCCAGCACCATGTAGCGGCCCACGGGGGTGAGAATCTTTCCGCCCGGCGTTGACGCGAAGAGCGGCCCTGCGTTGCGGATGTTCGAGGTATTGTCCGGGGTCATGACGTGCTCCTTGGGGGCGTGTTCCGTGGGGGGATTGCCGGTTGCGGGCGGCCCGGTTTCGGCATGTCGCGCGGGTGTTGCGCGACGGTACGCCATCCCTTCTTCCATATACTGGAAATAGTGGAGTGTTGTCCCGTCCGGGCGATGACGCCCGCTTCGGGCGTCATCGCCCGGACGCAGAGAGGGGGTTTGGGGGATATATAATCCCCCAACGGGGTCCGGGGCAGCGCCCCGGTTCTTTTCATCCTCCCCCTCTCTTCCGATAAAAATCCCCCTATCCGTCATCCCCCCCTGCTCCAGCCCCGGCTGCACCGGGTCGGATTCCGGCGCGCCGCAGGCCATGCGGTCCAGCAGGAACAGCGCGCCCGCCTTGTCGATGGGCCGGTTGCCGGAGCCGCACTTGGGCGAATGCACGCACGAGGGGCAGCCGGTTTCGCACGGGCATTCGGCGATGGCGGCGCGGGTGGCGCGGAACAGCGCGTCGGCGTCGGCAAAGGCGGCGCGGGTCAGTCCGGCTCCGCCCGGCAGGCCGTCGTAGATGAACACGGCGGGGCGGCCCACCTGCGGGTGCATGGGAGTGGAGATGCCGCCCAGGTCGTTGCGGTCGGTCATGACCAGCAGCGGCAGGATGCCGATGGCGGCGTGCTCCAGCGCGTGGATGGCCCCCATGAAGTGCAGCAGTTCGTTCTCGGTGGCGATGCGCGCGGCGTCGGGAATCTCGAACCACAACCCCTCGGTTTCGAAGACGAAGGGCGGCGCATCCAGCGGCACCACGGACAGCAGCCGCTGGCCGGACACGCTGCGCTTCTCGTAGCCGGTGATGGTCTCCGTCACCCGCAGCTTGCCCAGAAACACGCGGGTGCCGCAGGCCACGCAATGGTCGTGGATATCCAGAATTTCCGTGGTCTTGTTGCCGCGCACCCGGGTGAACCACGACACGCGGGCCTGCTCCGCCACCACCTTCTGCGCACCGGGGTCCAGCCGGGTGACCACCCAACTGCGGCCCCGGTGCAGGTACACCGCGCCGGGGTGGGTTTCGCGGTAGGCGCGGTGACCGTCCACGCTGCCGATGATGGCGCCGTCGCCGTCCTCGATGGTGAAGGTGTTGCCGCTGCCGCGCAGGTCCACGTGGCGGTGCGGCCGCTTGCGCGCGGCCAGCAGCGTGGAGCCGTCGGCGCTGCGCAGCACCAGCCCTTCGGATTCCAGTTCCGCCAGCGCGGCGGCCGCACCCGGCGCGGCCAGCCACGGCTCGTCAGCAGGAAGGGGAAGCTCCGCCGCCGCACATTCGATGTGCCGCTTGGCGATGACCGGGTTGTCCGGGTTGACTACCGCGTGCTCGGCGGGCCGGTTGAAGAACTCGTCGGGGTGCCGCACGAAATACTGGTCCAGCGCGTCCTCTCCGGCCACCAGGATGACAGCCGATTCCTGTTGCGCGCGGCCCACCCGGCCGCCGCGTTGCAGGGTGGACATGACCGTGCCGGGGTAGCCCACCAGGATGCACAGGTCCAGCCCGCCGATGTCTATCCCCAGTTCCAGCGCGCTGGTGGAAATGACCGCCAGCAGGTAGCCCCCGGCCATGCGCGCCTCGATGTCGCGCCGCTCCTCGGGCAGAAACCCGGCGCGGTAGGCGCTGATGCGGTTGCGGTAGGGGCCGGCCTTCTCCGCCGCCCACATGCTGATGAGCTCGGTCATGCGCCGCGACTGGCAATAGACAATGGTGCGCAAGCCCCGCGCCAGGGCCGAGCGCAGCAACTGGATGGCCGCCGTGGACGGGCTGTCGTCCGGGTTCACGAACACGAAGTGCCGCAGGCCCTGCGGTGCGCCACTCTCGGTGATGACTTGGATGGAAGATGCGCCGGAGTTTGTGCAGGGGGCGCTGCCCCCTGCACCCCCGCAAGGGGGCCGCGCCCCCTTGACCCCTTTTGCGGAGCCGTTGCGTGCTTCGCCCGCATCGGCTCCGAGGTTTGTTGATTCGCTCCCCCCTATCGAAAAGTTTGGGGGGATGGGGGTGTGGGGGAAGGAGACCCTTTTCACGCTTTGCGGACGCCATCCGTAAGGCTCACGCTTCGCGCTCGCCCAACGGCTGCCGCAAAGGGTCCCTTCCCCCACAAGATTTTTGCTTTCAAAACCCCCGCCCAACCCGGTCAGGTTGGCGGCCAGTTCGCCGGGGTTGCCCACGGTGGCGGAGCAGAACACGAAGGTGGGGTGCGCGCCATAGCGGGCGCACACGCGCAGCAGGCGGCGGAACACTTGGGCCATGTGCGCGCCCAGCACGCCGCGATAGGTGTGCACCTCGTCCACCACGATGAAGGCCAGCGAGGCCAGCAGGCTGGTCCACTGCTGGTGATGCGGCAGGATGGCCAGGTGCAGCATTTCCGGGTTGGTCAGCAGCACGGTGGGCGGGTTCTGGCGGATCTTGCGGCGGAAGTGGTCGGTGGTGTCGCCGTCGTAGATGGCGGCCCGGGGGCGGGCGTCGGCGGGCCAGGCGGCGGTAAGGCCGTTGAAGGTGGAAAGCTGGTCCTGGGCCAGCGCCTTCAGCGGAAACAGGTACAGGGCGCGGGCGTCCGGGTCGGACAGAAAGCGCTCCAGCACCGGCAGGTTGTAGACATGGGTCTTGCCGCTGGCCGTGGGCGTGGCGACGACGACATGCCGCCCGGCGCGGATCAGGTCGGTGGCGCGGGCCTGATGGGTGTACAGGTCGTCGATCCCGTTGCGGGCCAGGATGTCGCGGATGGCCTTGGGCCACGGGCGGCGGTTGGGGGCGTGGGCGCCCTCGCGCGCGGGCAGGGCGCGGTGATGGGTGACCTGCCGTCCGAAGGGCGAGGCCAGCAGCGCGGTGATGTAGTCGCGCACGGGGTTGTCCGCGTCGAAGTCGAAGGGGGGACGCGGGGCGGCGGGGGTATGGTCCTGTCCCGGAATGTCGGGTGATTCCGGGAAGTCTGGTGATTCCGGAAAGTCTGGGGCGTGGGGCATGGGCTGGGGATGCGCCCGGCGGGCCGGGGGCGGGTTGCGAACGGGGGCGGAATGCGCGGCACCACGGGGGGCCTTGCCCCGACGTAGGGCAGGGGGGCGGGGTTGTCAACGTGGCCCGGCCGGTGAGGATGGCGGGGACGGAGCCATGAAAAAGGGCAGGCCATGGGCCTGCCCTTGTGCGTTGGCGAAGCGGCGGGGAACTAGTCTTCGGTCCCTTCGTTCTTGTCCTTCTTCCTGTCCTTGCGGCCGGACGTGTCCTTGCCGCCCTTTTCGGGCTTGTCCTTTTTCTTGTCCGGCTTGGCCTTTCCGTCCTTTTCGGATTTCTCGGCCTTGTGACCCTTTGCCTTTTCCGGCTTGTCGGCCTTTTTCAGGGCCACATCCAGGTCGATGTCGGACACGTCCTCCACATCGGCACAGCCGAGGGGGGCAATGTGGTCGCGGCCGGGCAGGTTGGCCACCTCGTCGCAGGCGGCCACGGTTTCATCGTCGGGGATGCGCCAGGATATTTCGAGCGAAAACTTGCCCCGCCCGTCGCGGATCTTGGCTTCCACGTCGACGTCCACGGCTTCCGGCGGGCTGAGCACCATGGTCTCGTCGCCCTTCTGGACTTTCAGGCAGCGCTCCTTCAGCCCTTCGGCCAGCGCCTCGACGACGCCCGCCGCGTCCGCGCAGAGCAGCCGGGTACTCAGGGATATCTTCTGCTTTTCCATGGGGCACCTCCGTGGTGCGGTTTGTCGTCCTTACCGACTATGCGGCGACGGTGACCACCCGTCAAGGTAGGGGAAACGCACGGGGGCTCGGCAGTTGGGGATATATCCCACCCAAATAAAAAGTTTGGGGGGATGGGGGTCCGGGGGAAGGAGACCCTTTTCAAAGGGTCCCTTCCCCCGTTTCATCTTTCCTAATCTAATGCCCCGTGATATTGTATTTCTTCAACTTGTATTGCAGCAGGCTCTTGGAGATGGCGAGCAGTTCCGCCGCCTTCACCTGCACGAAGTCGGCGCGGACCAGGGCGCGGCGGATGAGGGCGGCCTCGATGCGTTCCAGGGTGTCGGCCAGGTCGAGTTGCACGGGCAGCAGGTCCACGGCGCTTTTCAGTTGCGCCTCTTCGTCGCGCAGTTCCGGGGGCAGGTCGTCCACGCGGATGGTGTCGCCGGAGACGAGCACGAGGCAGCGTTCCACCACGTTCTGCAACTGGCGGATGTTGCCGGGCCATTCGTAGCCGGTCATGTAGTCCAGCGCTTCCGGGGTGAAGGTCTTGGGGGTGACGCCGTTCTCGCGGGCCAGCTTGTCCACGAAGTGGGCCACCAGCAGGGGGATGTCCTCGCGGCGTTCGCGCAGGGGCGGCAGGGCGATGTGCACCACGTTGAGGCGGTAGAACAGGTCTTCGCGGAAGTTGCCCTTTTCCACCTCTTCCTGAAGGTTCTTGTTGGTGGCGGCCACCACGCGGATGTCCACCTCCACCTCTTCGGTGCCGCCCACGCGTTCGAAGCGGCGTTCCTGCAACACGCGCAGCAGCTTGACCTGAAGCTCGGGGGTCAGCTCGCCGATTTCGTCCAGGAACAGGGTGCCGCCGCCCGCCTGCTCGAAGCGGCCCCGGCGCATGGCCACGGCGCCGGTGAACGATCCCTTCTCGTGGCCGAACAGTTCGCTTTCCAGCACGCCGGGGTTCAGGGCCATGCAGTTGACCGAGACGAACGGCCCCTTGTTGCGGGGCGAGGAAAAGTGGATGGCCCGCGCCACCAGTTCCTTGCCGGTGCCCGATTCGCCGGAGATGAGCACCGTGGAACGGCTGGGCGCGGCCCGGTCGACCATGGCCAGGGTTTCGCGGATGGCCCTGCTTTTGCCGATGATCTGGTGCATGCCGTAGCGTTCTTCCAGGTTTTCGCGCAGCACGCGGTACTGGCGGTGCATGCGCGCAAGCTCGGCTGCGTTGTGCACGGACAGCAGCAGTTCGTCGTTGGAGAAGGGCTTGGTGATGTAGTCGAACGCGCCGTACTTCATGACCTCCACGGCGCTTTCGATGGAGCCGAAGGCGGTCATGATCAGCACGGGGATGTGCGGCCAGTTCTTCTTGACCTGTTCCAGCACTTCGCGCCCGGTGATCTTCGGCATCTTCATGTCGGTGACGATGACGTCGACTTCCGACTCTTCCAGAAAGGCAAGGCCGGTCTCCGGGTCGTTGAGCGCGGTGACGGTGTAGCCCGCGTCGGACAACAGGGCTTCGAGCACGAGCAGGTAGTTCTTCTCGTCGTCGAGCACGAGCAGATGCGTCTTGTCGTTCATGGCGATTCCGGTTGCGGTGTCGTGGTGCCGGGCGCGCGGCGCGGCGGTGCCGGGGTAGGCCCAAGGGACAGAAAATAGGGCCGGATGGCCGCGCGCGCAACCCGTGAGAAGGCGTTTGCCCCAGATCGGGGACTATTCGCTGCGCAGGGGCAGGCGCACGTACACTACGGCCCCGCCCTCGGGCGCGTTGTCGATGCGCAGGCTGCCGCCGTGGCTGGTGATGATGGAGTTCACGATGGGCAGGCCAAGGCCGGTGCCGTCATCCTTGGTGGTGAAGAACGGGTCCAGCAGCCGTTCGCGGTTGGCCGGGTCGAAGCCGGGGCCGCTGTCGCGGAAGGCGAACTCGGCCTCGTCGCCGTCGCGGCGGGCGGTGACGGTGACCGAGCCGGGGCCGTCCATGGCCTGCAACGCGTTGACCATGATGTTGTAGAACGCGCGGTACAGCAGGTCCCCGTCGCCGGAAACGGCGATGCCCGGCTCCGTCTCGCGGGCCACGGCGACCTCGCGGCGGGCCAGTTCGCCCTCCAGAAAGCCCAGCACGCGGTCGAGCACGGTGTCGGTCTCCACCGGGTCCTGCCGGGGCTGGCGGGGGCGGGCGTAGTCCAGGAAGTCGTTGACCGTCTGGCTGAGCCGCTTGGCCTCGTCGTAGATGGCTTCAAGGATGCGCGCGGTGACCGGGTCGGAACTGCTGGGGCGTTTCAGCAGCAGTTCCGCGCTGGAGCGGATGATGCCCAGCGGGTTGCGGATCTCGTGGGCGATGCTGGCCACCACCCGGCCCATGCCCGCCAGCTTTTCGTGCTGGTGCAGTTCGCGCTCCAGGCGCTGCTTTTCCTGCATGCGTTCGGCCATGACCCGCTCGGCCCGGCGGATGAACACCAGCAGCATGCCGAACAGCACCAGCGACGACAGGCTGGCCGTGCCGATGATCAGCCACTGGAAGGCGATGATGGCCCGGGTGTCGTTGGTGATGTCCTGGGTCATCTCCAGCACGCCCATGATGGGGCTGTCGTCGTCATCGTCGATGCGGCCCAGGCGGTTTTCCACGCGCAGGGGGTAGGTGGTGCGCAGGATGAAGCTGCCCGGCTCCAGCCGGGGGGTGAACAGGGCCTGCCAGAACGAGATGTCCGCGTCGATGGTGTAGCTGGGGTCCTCGTCGCGCAGGGCCACGGTGATTTCCGGCCCGGCCAGGTCTGTGCGGCCGAGGTCCGCACGGTCGGTGGAATAGGACACGATCTTGCCGTGGTCGTAGATGCGCACCCGCGAGACCTGCAACCCGTGGATTACCGACTGCACCAGCTGGTCCAGCCGTTCGTACTGCACCGGCTGGCGCAGGGCGATGCGCCCGAAGCCCACCAGCGTGGGCAGGGTGAAGCGGCGGTATATCTGGTGGTTCAGGTTTTCCGCCAGCAGCGAGGCGAATTCCTGCTGCTTGCGGAACATGGTGTTGCGCGCCGAATCGGTGATGATCACGGACATCACGATGCTGGTGGCCAGGATGAGCACCAGCGACACCCACGACAGGAAGCGGGCGAAGCCGAAGGGCAGCCCCCCCGGCAATTCGAAACGGCGCGGCACCGGCTAGAACTCCTGCGACTGTCCGGCCCGGCCGAGGAAGGCGGCAAGGTCCGCCTCTTCCGCCGGGTAGCCGGGCGCGCCCAGCCGGGCGTTGGCAAGGCGCTTGCCAAGCTCCACGGCGGGCTGGTCCAGCGGGTTGATGTTCATGAGCCAGCCGGTGAACAGGGTGGCCAGTTCCAGCAGGCCCATCAGGCGGCCCGCGGCGGCCTCGCCGGTGTGGCCCATGCGCAGTTCCACAAGGGGCACCCCCTGCTGGGTCAGGGCCATGCGGGTGCCCAGGCCCTCGGCGTCCAGCAGTTCGCCGAAGCGGCGGCCCTTCAGGAAGGCCCACTTGTCCGGCAGGCTGGCCGGGAAGGAGCGGCCCTGCGGCAGGCCGGGGCAGGTCAGGAACAGGCAGCCCTTGTCGCGCGGGCCGTCCAGAAACATCTGTTGCAGGGAATGCTGGTCGGTGACGCCCACGGCGGGCAGGGGCATGGTGCCCTTGCCTTCCTTGCCCAGGCTTTCGGCCCACAACTGGGCGAACCACGGGCCGAACGGCGCCCACAGCGGCACGTAGCAGAAGAAGATGAGCTGCGAATAGGCCGCGTCGGCCAGGGCCATGTTCCACAGGGCCAGTCGCCACGCGGGGTGGCCAGGCAGGGCGTGGGCCGGGTCGGCCACCAGGTCCGCCCCGGCGGCCTGCGCGCCGTCCAGCAAGGCACGCCAGTCCAGCCCCATGAACGCGGCGGGCACCAGCCCCACGGCGGACAGCACGGAATAGCGGCCGCCCAGATGGTCGGGCACGGGCAGCGAGGCGAGATTCGCCGTCTGCGCCTCTTGCCGCAGGAAGCCCGCGTTCTCGTCGGTGACCACCAGCATGTGCTCGCGCCAGGCGTTGCCCAGCGTTTCGCGCAGCCATTCCTTGGCCAGGAAGTACTGGGCCAGCGTTTCGATGGTGCCGCCCGACTTGCTGACGGCGACCACGATGGTCTGTTCCGGCGGCAGGCTGGCGAACCACGCCTCCAGCGTGTCGGCGTCCACGTTGTCGGCTATCCACAGCCACGGGCCGTCGTGGCCGGGCCGGTCCTGCCGGGGAAAGAACGCCTTCTGGAGCGCCCGCGCGCCCAGCGCCGAGCCGCCGATGCCCAGCAGCACCATGTGGCGGTAGCGGGACAGGGTGGGCTGAAGCGCGGCAAGGCCCGATTCCAGCGCGTCGCGGTAGGGCATGTCGATAAACGGCAGGTGCCCGGCGGCCAGTTCCGCCTTCAGGCGGTGGGCCATCTCGCCCTTGTGCAGGTCGTGCGCGGCGGCGGTGTCGGGGGCCAGGCGGCCCAGCGGCGCGGCGGGCCAAGCGTTGGTCCAGTCGAGACGGTGGGGCTGGGGCATGGTCATGCTCCTTGCGGGCCGGGGAAAAGGCCCATGCGTGCGTGCCGGTGATGCGCGGCGGGGCCGCGCGATGCGTGAGGCGAACATTCGCGGATGCCACGCCGCCGCGCGGGCGGGACTAGGGACGCGGGGGACGCGGCGGGCGAAGCGGCGGCATGCCCCGGCCGGTCGCGTGGGCGAACCGCGCGGGACATGCCGCCGTCATATCGTACTTTCCGGCGAAGGGCGAGGCCGGTGCGCAACGCGGGAAGCTATCCGAAGAGGACCTTGGCGACCTTGTCCAGCGCGATCATCAGCGTGTCGTCGGACACCGCGTACGAGAAGCGCAGGCAGGCGTCGTCGCCGAAGGCCGCGCCCGGCACCAGCGCCACGTTGGCCTGCTCCATGATGTAGGTGCACAGGCTGGCCGAGTCGGGCAGGGCCGGGGTGAACAGGGCGCTCATGTCCGCGAACAGGTAGAACGCGCCGTCGGGCCTGGGGCAGACCACGCCCGGCCACGACGAAACCATCCCGTGGGCCAGGTCGCGGCGGCGGCGGAAGGCTTTCTTCATCTTCTCCGCCGCGTCGTAGGGGCCGGTGAGGGCGGCCAGCGCCGCCTTCTGGGCCACGGAGCAGATGTTCGAGGTGGACTGGCCCTGGATCTTGATCATGGCCTTGATCAGGTCGGGGTGGGCCAGGGCGTAGCCCACGCGCCAGCCGGTCATGGCGAAGGTCTTGGCCAGGCCGTTGACCACGGCCACGTTCTCGGGGTGGCGTTCCCACCAGTCGCACACGCTGACGGCCTCGGCCGGTTCGTACACCAGCCGGTCGTAGATTTCGTCCGAGATCACGAACAGGTCGCGCGCAATGGCCCATTCCATGATGGCGTCGGTTTCCGCGCGGGAATAGCAGGCCCCCGTGGGGTTGGAGGGCGAATTCAGCAGCAGCGCGCGGGTCCTGGGGGTGACGGCGCGGTCGAGTTCCTCCGGCGTGACCTTGAAGCCGCGCTCCGCCGGGGAGGCCACCGGCACGGTCACGCCGCCCGCCAGTTCCACCAGCGCCGGGTAGCTCACCCAGTAGGGGGCGGGCACCAGCACTTCGTCGCCGGGGTTGAGCAGGCACTGGAAGAGGTTGTACAGTGCCTGCTTGCCGCCGTTGGTGACCACCGTGGCTTCCATGGGGGCCTCCACCCCGTAGAACCGCGCGAAGTAGCCGCACACCGCCTGGCGCAGTTCGGGAATGCCCGGCACCTGGGTGTAGCGGGTGAAACCTTCGTCGATGGCGGTCTTGGCCGCCTCGCGCACGTGTTCCGGGGTGGGAAAGTCGGGCTCGCCCACGGCAAGGCTGACCACCTGCACGCCCTTGGCCTTGAGTTCCAGCGCCTTGGCGTTGACGGCCAGGGTGGCCGAGGGCTTGATGCGGGTGAGACGGTCGGAGATTCTCATTACGGTGCGTCCTGTTCGCGTGGTATGGTGTGCGCGGCCGCCTGCGTGCCGGGTGATGCGGGGGGCGCGTCTGCTCTCGGCGGCTGGTTACCAGCTTACGGGGCGGCTGTAAATTGCGGAAACATCAAAACATACCGGCAGGATGCGCGCGGAGTGGCCCGTGCCGTGCCGCACGGTGCGCAGTATGCGCCAACCTGCCGTAAGGAAAGACGATGTCAGGGGACGGAACGCGACGCGGAAAAGGGGACGCCACGCAGGCGCGGGCCGGGGGACCGGCCGCGCCCCATGGCGCGGGGAGTGACGGCGGGTTCACGGGCGGGACAGCAGGCGGGGGCGGCAAGGGTACCGGCAAGGCTGGCGAAGGGCTGCCGGGCATGGGCACGGCGGGCTACGGCGCGCCGCTGCTGCCGTTTCCGCCCGGCTGCGTCGTGGGCCGCCTCGTGCGGCGGGTGAAGCGGTTCAGCGTGGAACTGGAACTGGATGGCGAGCCCTTGTGGGTGCACAGCAACAATTCCGGGTCCATGCTGGGACTGATGCGCCCCGGCGCGGCGGTGCTGGCGTCCCCGGCGCCCAACCCGGACCGCAAGCTGAAATACACCCAGGAACTGGTGCGCTGCGGCGGCAACGGGCCGCGCGGCTTCTGGGTGGGGGTGAACACCTCCGTCCCCAACCGCCTGCTGGAAGCGGCCTTCCACGCCGGGCGGCTGCCGTGGGCGGCGGGGTACACCACCCTGCGCCGCGAGGCCAAGCGCGGCGAAAGCAGGCTGGACGCCCGGCTGGACGGCCCCGGCCTGCCCACCCTGTGGGTGGAGTGCAAGAACGTGACCCTGGTGGAGGACGACGTGGCCGCCTTTCCCGACGCCGCCACCGAGCGCGGGGCCAAGCACCTGCGCGAGATGATGGACATCGTGGCGCGCGGCGAGCGCGCCGCCGGGTTCTACCTCATCCAGCGGCCCGACGGGCATTGCTTCGGCCCGGCGGACTACATCGACCCGGCCTACGCCGAACTGTTCCACGAGGCCCGCGCGGCGGGCGTGGAAATGCACCCCCACCGCGCCCTGGTGGGCATGGCGGGGGTGGACATCGGGGGCGAGGTGGCGGTGGTGGGGGGATAACCGGGACGGGTTGCGGCCTGCCTGTTCATCGTGCGGCCCCGGCGCGGAGCCGGGTGGGCGGACGGAACATCGTGCGCGGCGGGATCAGGCGGTTTCCCCGGCCTGCGCGTTCTGTCCCTTTTGCAGCCGTTCCAGCGCGGCCTGCTTGCGGGCCTCCCACACCTTCATGCCCACGCGGCGGCCAAGGTCGGCCTGGCGGGCGCGCAGCAGCGCTTCCGCCGCCTCGCGTTCGCCCTGCTGGTTGAGCATGGCGACCGATTCCAGGTCGCGCAGGTACTTTTCGCATTCGGCAATGATGCCGGACAGGTCGATGGCCGAGAGTTCTTCCGGCACGCGGACCGATTTGACCTTGCGGGGCATGGCGTTCTCCGTGGGGCGCGAGCGGGCGCGGGCGCGCTGGACAGGCGATTCCTTGCGGGAAGCGCGGCGGCATGGGCATCGCGGGGCCGATGGCGGGCCGTCGCGGCGCTTGCCGAAGGCTTGCCGGAACGTACGCGCCAAGTGGCTGATGCACGTTCCGTCGTGCGGTCAGTAATACAGATGGTATCCGGAACGTCAACAGGTGACGGGGGTGTTCAGGGGGCATGGGGCAGTTTTTCCGGCTTTTTGGGGGGCTGCTTCCCACGGCGGGCAGTATTGTGAGGTGTCGGCGCGTCGGGATTCCTCCGAAATTCCCACCTGAAGACCTTTCGCGGGCCGCCCCGGAGTCCGGCCCGGCGGCGTCCCCCCCCCGCCCATGGAGAGTCGGCCCCGGCCCGCTCGTCCGTCTCCGTTCGGCACGGTTCTTCCGGCTGTCTTCGCACCCCGCCCCGCTTGACGGGCCGCGTCCCGCCGCGTATGGGGCCTGTTCCGCCATGCCGGGCGAAAAACCCGGAGCAGGCCCGTTACCCACTGAACGCGGGCGGCGCCCGCATCCTCCATTCCTTTGTCACATTCTGTCCGGCCCCGACCGTGGCGACTGGCGCGACCGGCAGCAACCGGCGCGACCGGCCCCGGCGGCTGGCCACACCGGCCACGACCGGCAGCAACCGGCCGCCGTACCCCGCGCGTCCGCCGTATGTTCGCGCCGTTCCTTGACGCACGGCCCGCGCTGTGGAACATGCGGCGGAGAACACGACCTTTTTCCGCAAGGAGTCCATATAATGTCCAAGTCCGAACACCGCTGCGGCTGGGTTGCCCTGCTGGGGCCGCCCAACGCGGGCAAGTCCACGCTGCTCAACGCGGCGCTGGGGCACAAGGTGGCCATCGTCACCCCGCGCGCCCAGACCACCCGCAACCAGATCGTGGGCATCCTGTCCGAGCTGGACGCGCAGGTCATCTTCATGGATACCCCCGGCATCCACCAGCAGCGCGGCCGCATGAACAAGATGCTGTTGCAGACGGCGTGGCAGTCCATGCACAGCGCCGACGTGATCCTGGTCATGCTGGACGCGGACCTGTACATCAAGAAGCCCGATTTCCTGGAACGCGACGTCAAGCCGCTGATGGACGCCGTGGCGTCCGACGAGCGCCCGGTCATCGTGGCCGTGAACAAGGTGGACCTGTTCCGCGACAAGTCCAAGATGCTGCCCCTGCTCATCGACCTGCAGAAGATCTGGCCCAGGGCGGAGGTGTTCCCCGTCTCGGCCCTGACGCGCGACGGCCTGCCCGAACTGGTCAAGCTGGTGAAGTCCAAGCTGCCCGTGGCCCCGGCCATGTACCCCGAGGACCAGCTGTCCACCCTGCCGGTGCGCTTCATGGCGGCGGAAATCGTGCGCGAAAAGCTGTTCCTGGCCCTGCGCCAGGAACTGCCCTACTCCGTGGCCGTGGAGATCGAGAAGTGGGACGAGGAGGAAGGGCGTGACCTTGTCACCATCCACGCGGTGATCTACGTGGGCCGCCCGTCGCACAAGTCCATGGTCATCGGCAAGGCCGGGGCCACCATCAAGGACATCGGCACCAAGGCCCGCGCTGACATCCAGGAACTGCTGGAAAAGAAGGTGCACCTTGAACTGTGGGTCAAGGTGCGCGAAGGTTGGACCGAGGACGTGGGCTTTCTGCGTTCGCTGGGCCTGACCGACGAATAGGCGGCGCATGATCGCCTGACCGCCCCGCATCCGCCGGTTCCGGTTGCCGTTGCGCCGTCCGTCCGCCGCCTGCCCGCCCTCTTTCGGTGCGGGCCGGGTGCGGCGGGCGGCGCTGGTGTTTTCCGTCCAGTCTTTCTGTAGTTCCATGGATTGGGATGATCGCCATGCCTGATATCGCCGTTCCCGCCTTCCTGCCGCCCGAGGCCGCGCATGCCCTGCTGGACCGCTGGGCCGCCGTGCGCGCCCGCGTGGACGGCGCCGCCCGCGCCGCCGGGCGTGACCCGGCCGGGGTGACCCTGGTCGCGGTGTCCAAGTACCATCCCGCCGCGACGGTGGCCGCGCTGGTCGCCGCGGGCCAGCGTGATTTTGGCGAGAATTATGTGCAGGAAGCACTACGGAA
This sequence comes from Nitratidesulfovibrio sp. 1201_IL3209, assembly GCF_036763125.1. NCBI lineage: Bacteria > Pseudomonadati > Thermodesulfobacteriota > Desulfovibrionia > Desulfovibrionales > Desulfovibrionaceae > Nitratidesulfovibrio > Nitratidesulfovibrio sp. 1201_IL3209. The sequence continues at coordinate 10,782 of NZ_JBAIYT010000038.1, read as the reverse complement.
ACAGGCCGAAGTTGCCGATATGACCGGCATGGGTCCGGATGCGGCCCCGCGCTGGCATTTCATCGGCCACCTGCAAAGCAACAAGGCCAAGGATGTGGTGGGGCGCTTTGCGCTGCTGCACACCGTGGACTCGGAAACTCTGGCCCGCAAGCTGGATCAGCGCCTGGCCGCCATGCCCGCGCAGGGCGCCGGGGGCGCCCCGCCGGTACAGGACATTCTGCTTCAGGTGAACATCGGCGACGAGGCGCAGAAGTCGGGCGTGGACCCGGACGGCCTGCCCGCCCTGGCGGACGCCGTGCTGGCCCTGCCGCGCCTGCGCCTGCTGGGGCTGATGTGCATGCCGCCCATATTCGACGACGGCGAAGCCTCGCGCCCGTTTTTCGCCCGGCTGCGCGAGTTGCGCGACGGGCTGGCCGTCCACGTGGGGTTGCCCCTGCCGCATCTTTCCATGGGCATGTCGCACGACGTGGAAGTGGCCGTGGCCGAAGGGGCCACCATCGTGCGGGTGGGCACGGACATTTTCGGCCCGCGTCCGGAGCGGGTGTAGGCCAAGGCCGCACAGGCCGCCGGACCACCCGGCATACACAGGGGACGCACGGAGCAAGGGCACCCGCATGGATCTGGCAACCGTACTCGGCATCCTCATCTCGTTCGGGCTCATCGGCACGGCGCTGGCCATGGGCGGCAATCCGCTGTTCTTCGTGGATTCGGCCGCCCTGCTCATCGTGCTGGGCGGCACCCTGGGGGCCGCGCTGGTGCACTACCCGCTGCCCGTGGCCCTGCGCGTGCTGTCCATCACCCGCAAGGCGTTCTCCACCAAGCTGCACCGCGCCGACCTGGTCATCGACCAGTTCATGGAATTCGCCCACCGCGCCCGGCGCGAGGGGTTGCTCTCGCTGGAGCCCGCCGTGCGCGGCCTGGACGACCCCTTCCTGCGCAAGGGCCTGCAACTGACCATCGACGGGCTGGAGCCCGACGCCATCCGCGAGATCATGGAAAGCGAGATCGCCGCGCTGGAGACGCGCCACTCCATGGGGGTGGACATCTTCAACGCGTTGGCCTCCTACGCCCCGGCGCTGGGGCTGGTGGGCACGCTCATCGGCCTGGTGCAGATGCTGCGCGCCATGAACGACCCCTCGGCCATCGGCCCGGCCATGGCCGTGGCGCTCATCACCACCTTCTACGGGGTGGTGCTGGCCAACCTGGTGTTCCTGCCGCTGGCGGGCAAGTTGCGCCACCGCAGCAAGGAAGAGGTGCAGCTGATGGAGATGCAGCTGGAAGGCATCCTGGCCATCGCCAGGGGCGAGAACCCGCGCATCATCCTGGAAAAGCTGACCTGTTACCAGCCGCCCAAGGAACGCAGGACCAACTAGGCCGACCCCATCCCCCACCACGGAGCACGGACCATGGCGCGCGTCAGGCGGAAACCGCAGCCCGCAGGCATCACCCAGCCGCCGTGGCTCATCACGTATTCCGACCTGATGACCCTGCTGCTGAGCTTCTTCGTGATGCTGGTGGCCATTTCGGTCATCGACGAGCGCCGCCGGGTCATGGCCGTGGGCTCGGTGGCGGGCAGCTTCGGGCAGGAACAGGGCGTGGCCAGCCTGCGCGACGCGGCCGACGGCCGCCCCGTGCCGGGCGTGGCCCCGGTGGGCGACGCGCCCCCGCGCGGCCGCGACCTGACCCCCCTGCGCGAAATGCTCTGGGAAGACGCCGAGCACGACATCAACTACCAGGAAAACGGCTACATCCAGATATTCTCCATCAACGGCGAGGTGCTCTTCCGCACCGGTTCGGCCGAACTGACCGAGCGCGGCGCGGCCCTGCTGGCCCGTGTGGCCCCGGTGCTGCGCGGGGTGGAGCACCCGGTGCTCATCGCCGGGCATGCCTCTCCCGCGCGCGACGAAGAGGGCATCCTGTTCCGGCTGCGGAGGGACGAACGGGCGCTGCCCTCGCCGTGGCGGCTCTCGCTGGGCCGGGCCACGGCGGTGTACCGCAAGCTGGCGGACCTCGGCGTGCCGCGCGGCAGCATGCTCATGGAAGCCCACGGCGACACGCGCCCCCGCTTCGACAACCTGACTCCGGACGGACGGCGCGCCAACCGCCGGGTGGACATCGTGCTCGACCGGCGCAACGCCGAATGGGCCCGGCGCATGGAATCCCTGAAGGACGGTGCGCCCGTGCGCGAAACCTTCCAGTACAAGGGGTTCCGGTTCGACTTCGTCATGCCCGGCGGCGATGCTGCGCCCGGCGGGATTGGCGGGACTGGCGGGACTGGCGGGACTGGCGGGGGGGGCGCGGGGGACGCGTCCGCCACGCCCGGAACCGGTTCCGGCCCCACCCCCGGCGCGGGGCAGGGCGAGGGAGGGCGCTGAAATGTCCGGCACCCCTCCTTCCCTGGGGCCGCCGCCTGCGCGCCCCCATGCCTCGCCGGGCACGTCCCGCCCGCGCCGCGCGAGCGACGAGAGCAAGTCCCGCCAGTTGTGGCTGCTGACCTATTCCGACCTGGTCACCCTGTTGCTGGCCTTTTTCGTGCTGATGCTGTCCATGTCGTCCATGAACCGGGTGACCCTGTCGCGCATCAGTTCCCATTTCGGCGAAACGGGCGAGCAGGGCGCGGGCGTCACCGGCACGGTGCCGGAGCGCATCCGCCTGCTGGAGCCGTTGCTGGCGCAGCCCGCGCAGGTGTACGCCCACCAGCGCGAGATCAAGGAACTGCTGTTCCCCGGCGCCGAGTTGCCCCCCGGCATGGACCGAAGTACACTGGACAAGAACCTGCGGATACTGGAACATCCCGATGGCGTGGTGCTGGCCCTGACCGACGACCTGCTGTTCGCCCCCGGCCAGTGGCAACTGCGCGAAACCTCCCGGCCCCTGCTGGGCATGCTGGCCGAAGTGCTGGAATACGTCACCGCCGACGTGGCCATTGCCGGGCACAGCGACCCGCGCAGCGAGGGCGCGCCCGCATCCGGGCAGGCTTCCGGGGCCGGGGACGGCGCGGATGGCGGTACGGGGGGCGACGCGGCCGGATACGAACTGGCCGGACGGCGTGCCCTGACGGTTTTGGAATATTTCGTGCAAAGAAAACTTGACCCGGCCCGGTTTTCCGTCGCGGGCTATGGTCCGGACCGGCCGTCCCTGGCGGGGCAGCCCCCGGCGTCCGGCGTGACGGGTCCATCGGGTCCAGCGGACCCATCGGGCGCAGCGGGCGCATCGGGCGACCCCGGCGATCAGGCCAGTCAGGCCGAAGCGGCGGGTTCCGAAGACCCCGACCGCAACCGTCGGGTGGAAATTCTGGTGAAGACCACGCCGAGGCTCGGCGGATATCAGTAGCGGCCGCCGTGCGCGGCCCGGTGGGCGGCCAGTCCGCGCGCCGCAACGTCCAGTTGCCCAAGGAGCGAGCGCAGTGGCGGAAGAAGCCGCACCCCCCAAGAAGAAGTCCGGCAAGCTGAAGTGGATCATCCTCGTCCTGTTGCTGTTCGTGCTGGCTGGCGCGGGCGGCGGGGCGTACTGGTGGTTCGTCATGCGGCCCGCCGCGCAGCCGGCGGAGGGCGCCTCCGAGGCGGCCGAGTCCAAGGCCGAAGCCAAGGGCGGCGAAGCCCCGGCGCGCAACGCCAAGGTGGCCAAGCTGCCAACATTCCTGGTGAACCTGGCCGACCCCACGGGCCGCCGCTACCTCAAGCTGACCATGGAGGTGGAGGTGGGCTCCGACGCCACGGTCAAGGAACTGGAAGGGCAGTCGGCCAAGGTGCGCGACGCGGTCATCCTGCTGTTGTCCAGCAAGTCGTACGCCGACCTCGCCCCCATCGAAAGCAAGTTGCAGCTCAAGAACGAGGTGGCCGACCGCCTGAACCAGATTCTGGGCGGCCCCAAGGTGCTGCGGGTGTACATTACCGAAATGGTCATCCAGTAAGCGTTTGTCGCGCAAGAGGAATACCCATGAGTGACGGCAAGGATGTCGATCAGGATCTGCTGGCGGCCCAGTGGGCTGCCGCGCTGGAGGACGAGGACGGCGGGGATGACGCGCCCGCGCCCGCGTCCGCGCCCGCCGGAGCGGGCGGGGGCGACGACGACGCCCGTCTGGCCGAGGAATGGGCCAAGGCCCTGGCCAGCGAAGAGCAGACCCAGCTGAAGAAGGAAAAGGAGCAGGGCTTCTTCGCCCAGGCCGCGCGCGAGGCCAAGTTCAAGGATTTGACGGAAGAGGCCAAGTCGCCCCGGCCCGACAGCGGGCGCCGCGAACTGGACTTCATCCTGGACATTCCGCTGGACGTCTCGGCGGAACTGGGCCGCACCCGCCTGCTGATCAACGAACTGCTCCAACTGGGCCAGGGCTCGGTCATCGAACTGAACAAGCTGGCCGGCGAACCGCTGGAAGTGTACGTCAACGGCAAGCTGGTGGCGCGCGGCGAGGCCGTGGTCATCAACGAGAAATTCGGCGTGCGCCTGACGGACATCATCAGCCCCATCGAACGGGTGAAGCAGCTTGCTTAACGCCACCGAGCCCGCAGTGGCCGCCGCCGGTTCTGCCGGTGCCGTTGGTTCCGCAGCCGAAGCCGCCGCGCAGGCGGAGGGCGCGGTGCGCGCCGCCATTTCGGCCAACGCCACCCTGGGCGACGCGGCCCAGACCCTGCCCCACGCGGCAGGCCAGATGGCGGGCCGGGCCGCCGACGCCGTCAACGCCACCATCGCGCACGTCAATGCCACCATTGGGGCCACCACAGGCGCCGCCATGGGCGCGTCCGACGGCCTTGCGGCCGCCAGCGTGCCCGCCTTTTCGTGGAGCGGGTACATCCAGGCCGTGGGCGTGCTGTTCCTGCTGGTGGGCCTGCTGTGGCTGGCCCTGTGGGCCGTGCGCCGCCACGGCGGGCTGTTCCGCGCCGTGCCGGGCGCGGGCGGTTTCTCGCGTGACGACCTGCGCCTGGAGGCGCAGCTGCCCGTCGGGCCGCGCAAGGGCCTCATGGTGGTACGCTTCTTGAACAAGCGTTTGCTGCTGGGCGTCACCGACCAGCAGATAACGCTACTCACGGAGCAGGACCTTGACCATGAGCACGGCAGCGACGACGCACCCTCCGATTCCGGAAGCGCCCCGGACATGTCCGGCCAGCCCGGCCAGCCCGGCGGGCGCGGCTCCGGCGGCTTCTCCGCGGTGCTGGGGCGTGCGCTCGGCAAGGGGCGCGCACCTTCCGGCGGCTGATGCCGCCACCGTCATTTCTTCCCGCGCATCGGCCGGACGGGGCGTCACCCGCCTGACGGAAGCGCCCCGCCCCGCAGCCGCCCTGCCCGGCGCAGCCCGCCAATCCGCCGCCATTCGCGCGCCGTTCCGGATTCTCGCGCTGCTGGCGCCCCTGTCTCTCCTGTCGCTCCTGTGCGGCGGCGTGGCCCATGGGGCGCAGGATCTGGTCATGCCCACCATGCAGCTTACCCTGGGCGCGGGCCAGACCGAGCCGGAAAAGGTCTCGCTGCTGCTCGAAATCCTGTTCATGCTCACGGTGCTCTCGCTGGCCCCGGCCATCATGCTCACCGTGACCAGCTTCACCCGCATCATCATCGTGTTCCACTTCATCCGCCAGGCGCTGGGGGTGCAGCAGCTGCCGCCCTCGCAGGTGCTGGCCAGCCTCGCCATTTTCATGACGGTGGTGATCATGATGCCCGTGGGCAAGCAGATCAACGACACCGCCCTGCAACCGTACCTCGAGGAGCGCATCGGCTTCACCGAGGCGCTGGACAAGGCCCAGGCCCCGCTGCGCTCGTTCATGTTCAAGCACACCCGCGAGAAGGACCTGTCCATCTTCTACGCCATCACCAAGATGGAACAGCCGCGCACCAAGGAAGAGGTGCCCACGGTGATGCTGGCCGCCGCCTACGTCATCAGCGAACTGAAGACCGGGTTCACCATCGGCTTCCTGATCTACATTCCGTTCCTGGTGCTGGACATGGTGGTGTCCAGCATCCTGCTGGCCATGGGCATGATGATGCTGCCGCCCATGATGGTTTCCATGCCCTTCAAGCTGCTGCTCTTCGTCATGGTGGACGGGTGGGCGCTGCTGGTGGGGTCGCTGGTCAACAGTTTCGCGGTCTGAAGAGGTACATCACATGACGCCGGAAATGGTCATCGCCTTCGCGCGCCAGTCCATCGAAATCGCCCTGCTCATCTCCCTGCCCATGCTGGGCGTGGGCCTGACCGTGGGCGTGGTGGTCAGCATCATCCAGGCCGCCACCCAGATCCAGGAAATGACGCTGTCGTTCATTCCCAAGATCGTCTCCATCTTTCTCGCGCTGCTCATCTCGTTTCCGTGGATCATGGACAAGATGATCACCTACACGCGAGATGTTTTCCTGAATATTCCAAACTACATCAGGTAGTTTCCCGCCGCCTTGCGCGGCGGGTGCCGGGCGCGGAAAAGCCCCCGTCCTTCCTGGTGGAAGGACGGGGGCCTTTGTGTTGTCACGGTGCTGTCCGGGGTGGCCGGAAGGGGGATGGCCCCGGAAGTCCGGCGGGGCTTGGCCCGGCTACCCTTTGTGGCGACGTGCCGCGAAGCATCCCACAAGGATGGCCCCGGCCTGCGCCACGTTCAGCGAATCGAAGTCGCGGGCCATGGGAATGGCCAGGGTGAAATGGCAGCGCTTGGCCACGTTGGGCCGGATGCCGGTGTCCTCGTTGCCCAGCACCAGCACGGCCGGGGTGCGTAGCGGTTCGGTGAACGGATTGCGCGGCCCGCTGCCGGGCTTGCCGTCCCTGTCCGCACCGGCTCCCCCGGCGGCCCCATCCGCAGCCCCACCTGCCGCCCCACCGGCAGCATAGACGGTGTAGCCCGCCTCGTCGGCTTCATCCAGGGCGCGGGCCAGGTTGGTCACCTTGGCCACGGGTAGCTTTTCCAGCGCACCGGCGGCGGCGCGGGCGGCGGCCCCGCCAAGGGCGGCCCCGCCGTGGCGCACCACCACCAGCCCCGCCGCGCCCAGCGCGTACAGGGTGCGGGCCAGGGTGCCCACGTTGCCGGGGTCCTGCACCTGGTCCAGCGCCACGATGAGCGGCAGCGGCGCGTCGGGCGCGTCGCGCAGGATGTCGCCCAGATCGGCGAACCCGGCGTCGAACACCCGGGCGATGACCCCCTGATGCGAAGGGCGTGAAGGGCGTGAAGGGTGGGAAGGATGTGAAGGACGGGAGGAGCGCGGGACGCGCGAGGGGGTGGCGTCGTCCTCCGCATCGTCCGAGCCGTCGTCCGGCCCGTCGCCTTCCAGGATGTCCCAGGCGTCGTCGTCATCAGCATCGTCGGCGAAAAGGTCGTCGGCGGCGGGTTCCGGCATGTCCGGTTCGGTCGCCGCCTGCCCGATGGGCTGTCCGATGGCCTGGCCGGACGCGAACAGCCGGTCCAGGGCGTGCGGCTCGGCAAAGGTGAAGCGCACCCGCGCCTCGCGGCACAGTTCCACGATGCGGTCCACCTCGCGGCCGCGCTTGCCCTTGCGGATGAACACCGCCTCCACGCGGCCGGGGTCCGATTCCAGCAGTTCCAGCACCGGCTTCACGCCGGGCAGGATGGAGCACGGGGACTCCGGGGGCTGGAGGGCGTCGGGCGTGAAGTCCCGACGGGCTTCGCGCCGCCCATCGGCGGGTCGGTCACCGTGCGGCGCACGGCCGGGCCGGTCGGAACGTTCCTGCCGGTCGGGCCTGCCGCGCCGGTCCTGTCGCGAATCTGGCCGCGAGTCTGGCCGGTCGCCGCGCCGCGTATCGCCACGTCCTTCGGGGTGGTTGTCCCTGCGTCCGCCGGGGCGGGAATCCTGGCGGTCGCCCGGCCTGTCATCCCGGCCGGTTCCGGTGTTGCCGGGCCTGCCGCCCCGGCCGCGCGGCGCGTCGTCGCGGCCGGAATGGGGGCCGCCGGGACGCCCTGCGGGACGACCATCCTTGCGGTTGCGGTTTCCGGAGCGGGAACGGTCGTCCCGCGCATCGTCGTTACGGGCATCGCGCGGCGCGTCGTCGCGCGCGACGGTGCCCCAAAGGGGGTGCTTCTTGGGCATGTTTCGCTTTCGCCCGGACGGGCGCTGGTAGACGGGTTGCGTTCGATGGGCGGCATGAGGTAGGGTCGGGCAGCCGTTCACATCGCAGGTACCCTTGAACGTGCTTCCGTGCAAGGGGCCTGGGCGATGGCCCGGCCCGCGCCTTCCGGCATTCCCATGGTGTCCGCCGACGCTGGACCCCCCGCCAGGCACCCGCCGCCGACCTGCCGGACGACCCGCCGGACGGTTCTGCGGACGACCCGACACACGCTCCTTCTCGCGGCCCTCTTCCCGCCGCTCCCAACACATCCGGAACATCCATGCAGCGAACCAGACTCCTGTCCTCCGCCCTGCGCGCGCGCCGTGCCGCCCGGCTCGTGCTCGTGCTGGCGGCGGTGGCGTTGTTGGCCGCCGGCTGCGCGCCCAAGAAGAATATCCCCCCCGTCCAGCCCGTGGAAGCCTGCCCGGTGCCGCCCAGCGCCGCCGCCCCCGCCGCCGAACCCGAAGAGGTGGTGGAACTGCCCATCCCGCCCGCCGACGACGGCGTGCCCCTTACCCCGCAGGAATGGGCGGCCCTCAACTCCACCGGCGAACTGGACAAGGACCTCACCCCCGAGGCCCGGCGCGACGTGGAATTGCACTTCAAGTATTTCACCCACCGCGCGCGCGGCACCTTCGAACGCTACCTGAAGCGCTCGCAGAACTACCTGCCGCACATCCGCGAGGTGTTCCGGCAGCAGGGCATCCCGGAAGAGGTCGCCTATCTCGCCATCGTCGAGAGCGGGTTCAATCCCAACGCGGTGTCCCCGGCGGGCGCGGCGGGGGTGTGGCAGTTCATGCCCCACACCGGCATGCGCTACGGCCTGTCGTACAACTGGTGGATGGACGAGCGGCGCGACCCGTACAAGTCCGCCCGCGCGGCGGCCGACTACCTGCAGAAGCTGTACGGCGACTTCGGCGACTGGCATCTGGCGCTGGCCGCGTACAACGCGGGCGAGGGCAAGATCTCGCGGGCGCTGGAAGGCACCGGGGCCGAAGATTTCTTCGACCTGCGCGTCAAGAACCACATGCTCGACGGCAAGGCCCAGCTCAGGGACGAGACGCGCCAGTACGTGCCCCGGTTCATCGCCGTCGCCAAGATCATGCGCAATCTGGAATCCCTGGGCTTCCAGGCCCCGGACTACAGTTGCGCGCCGAAGCTGGAGCCGTTGCGCGTGAAGCCCGGCACCGACCTGATGGCCCTGGCCCAGGCCATGGGCCAGAACTGGAACGATTTTTCGGCCAACAACCCGGCCTTCCGGCGCTACATCTCGCCGCCGGATTCCCACACCACCGTCTACGTGCACGCCATGCACCTGGAAGCGGCCAACGCGTTCCTGGCCAAGCCGCAACAGCGCAGCTACGCGGGCTGGCGGGTGTACAAGGTGCGCCAGGGCGACACGCTGGACCGCATCGGCAAGCGCTGCGGGGTGCCCGTTTCGGTGCTGAAACGGGTCAACAAGTCCGGCGGCAAGTTGCGGGTGGGTCAGGAACTGATGATTCCCGGCGGGGGCGACGCGTCGAGCTTCACCGCGCAGGCCGGGCCGCCGTCGTCCAAGGCCGCGTCCGCAGCGAAGCCGGATAAGCCGTCCTCCGCCCGCACCCGCGACATCGCCGAGCGCCGCGCCACCTACATCGTCAAGCAGGGCGACACCCTGTACGGCATCGCCAGGGCCCAGGGCAGCAGCGTGGAAACCTTGCAGAAGGCCAACGGCCTTTCCGGCATCGCCCTGCAGGTGGGGCAGAAGCTGTACATCCCCGACGCCGGGGCCGAGGCCACGGCCATCGCCCGGCAGGAAGCGGAAGCCGCCAACAAGGCCATCGTGGCCAGCGCGTCGCGCGGCAACGCGGAACGGGCCGCAACGCCGGTGGCCGTGGCGTCCACGTCCAGGGGGACGTCCGCGAAGCCCGCAGCCGCGCAGGCCGCCGCGCCGCTGGGCCGGGCCATCGTGTACAAGGTTCAGGAAGGCGACACCATGTGGGCCATCGCCCGCAAGTTCAACGTGCCGCCCAAGGACCTGCTGCGCTGGAACAACCTGGACCGCGACGCCCAGTTGAAGCCCGGCGACCAGATCACCGTGCACGCCGCCCAGTAGCGGAGCGTCGCATCCCGTATTCCCCAGACGCCCCGGCCTTGCCGGGGCGTCGTCGTTCGGACGGGGTGCATTTTTGTTGGTGGGACAAACCCACGGCTGGCGCGGGCCTGCGGGGAAACTCCGGGATATGATCAACCGACTGACGAAAAACCTGTTGACGCCGGGTGGCGAAGCGCATAGATACCCCCTTCGCCGCAACGGACAGCGTCCGACGCGGTTCGCTCTTTCAGCCGGATCAGCAGGTTGCCGCTTTCCGGATTCCTTCGACGGGGTCCACGGGGTCCTCGGGAAAAAACGAGGAAAACGAAAAAAGCGGTTGACACCTGGCGGGGCGCTGGGGCATACATGCTCCTCGCCGCGACGGGAAGCCCCGGCGGGGCGGCAGTCGTAACCGACCGGGTTCACGACAGGTTCCAAGATACGGTTCTTTGACAAGTAAATAGCGAGTCGGGAAGGAATCAGCCTTTACGATAGTAATCAATCGTGCGGGTGTCCCAAGTACGGGGCGTTCGTGCGACTTCAGTTTTTAACTGGAGAGTTTGATTCTGGCTCAGATTGAACGCTGGCGGCGTGCCTAACACATGCAAGTCGTGCGTGAAAGGGCTTCGGCCTGAGTAAAGCGGCGCACGGGTGAGTAACGCGTGGATGATCTGCC
>NZ_JBAIYT010000037.1:0-38425 GCF_036763125.1 Nitratidesulfovibrio sp. 1201_IL3209 | reverse complement strand
GCGACTGGCTTGAACACCTATAGCGTAACCGGAAAGGTGTTTTTTGGTATAACCGATTGACTCCACCCGCATAGCGGGTGGTTTTCTGTTTCGGTCGCTTCGCTCCCTCAACTGGCTAAAGCCATAAGCAGAACCGCCTCCGGGAATTCCTTCCCGGAGGCGGTTTCACATTCATTCTATCCCTTCTCTACCCTAGTACCGGTAGTGATCCGGCTTGTACGGCCCATCCAAGGGCACGCCGATGTACTCGGCCTGCTCCCGGGTCAGGGTGGTCAGAGTAACGCCCAGACGGGCCAGGTGCAGGCGGGCCACCTGTTCGTCCAGCTTCTTGGGCAGGATGTACACCTTGCGTTCCAGGTCGGGGTTGGTGGCAAGCTCGATCTGGGCCAGGGTCTGGTTGGTGAAGCTGTTGGACATGACGAAGCTGGGGTGGCCGGTGGCGCAGCCCAGGTTCACCAGCCGCCCTTCGGCCAGCACGATGATGGAGCGGCCCGACGTCAGGGTCCACTTGTCCACCTGCGGCTTGATGTTCAGGCAGGTGCAGCCGGGGGTGGTTTCCAGGTAGTGCATGTCGATTTCGTTGTCGAAGTGCCCAATGTTGCAGACGATGGCCTCGTCCTTCATGGCCTCCATGTGCGCGCCGGTGATGACCTTGTAGTTGCCGGTGGCGGTGACGAAGATGTCGCCTTCCTCCACGGCCTTTTCCATGGTGGTCACCTCGTAGCCTTCCATGGCCGCCTGCAGGGCGCAGATGGGGTCGATTTCGGTCACCAGCACCCGCGCGCCGAAGCCGCGCATGGACTGGGCGCAGCCCTTGCCCACGTCGCCGTAGCCCGCCACCACCACCACCTTGCCCGCCACCATCACGTCGGTGGCGCGCTTGATGCCGTCGGCCAATGATTCGCGGCAGCCGTACAGGTTGTCGAACTTGGACTTGGTCACCGAGTCGTTGACGTTGATGGCCGGGAACAGCAGCTTGCCTTCCTGTTCCAGCTGGTACAGGCGGTGCACCCCGGTGGTGGTTTCTTCGGATACTCCGCGCACGCGGGCGGCCACGCGCTGCCAGCGGCCGGAATCCTTCTGGTACGACAGGGCAAGGCGGTCCATGATGATCTGGAACTCCTTGTTGTCGTAGGCCTGCTTGAGCAGTTCGGGGTTGTTTTCCACCTCGACGCCCTTGTGGATCATCAGGGTGGCGTCGCCGCCGTCGTCAACCAGCAGGTCGGGGCCGCCGCCGTCGGGCCAGGTCAGCGCCATTTCGGTGCACCACCAGTAGTCTTCCAGCGTTTCGCCCTTCCAGGCGAACACCTTGGCCATGCCGGAATCGGCAATGGCCGCCGCCGCGTGGTCCTGGGTGGAGAAGATGTTGCACGAGGCCCAGCGGATGTCCGCGCCCAACTCGTACAGCGTCTTGATGAGCATGGCCGTCTGGATGGTCATGTGCAGCGAGCCGGTGACGCGCAGGCCCTTCAGCGGCTTGCTGGCGCCGTACATGCGGATGAGTTCCATCAGCCCCGGCACTTCACGCTCGGAAAGCTGCATTTCCTTGTGGCCGAAGTCGGCCAGGGCCATGTCGGCCACCTTGTTGGCAAGGGAAAGGTCCAGGGCTTGCGCCCGCTTGGCATCGGTCATCTGTGCCTCCGTGGGGAAGGATTCGGTTGTTGTGCCGGTGGGTCGGGCGCTGGCCGGCGGCGCAGCGGCGGGAGTATGGTTCCCGCTCAACGGCCGGTGGTTGCCGCAAGGCGCACCCGGCTATGCCTTCTCGGCAAGAATCAGGTGCAGCGACAACCCCTTGCTCACCTCTCGCAGGTCCGCCCGGCGCACGACAAAGCCCGCCTCGGAAAGGCGGGCCGTCAGCGCGGCCCGGTCGAAGCCGAGCCAGCGGTCGCCATAGTCGGTGCGCATGCGTTCGTTGTCGTGCCGGTCGAAGTCGCTGATGAACAGCAGGCCGCCGGTGCGCAGGGTACGGCCGATCTCGCGCAGGGCCGCCACCGGTTCCGACAGGTGGTGCAGCACCATGTTGATGGACGCGAAGTCGGCCTCGCCGTCGCGCAGGGGCAGGTGGTCCAGTTCGCCGATGCGCAGCGAAACGCGCCCCCCGGCGTCGGCCAGGCGGCGACGGGCCATTTCCAGCATGCGCGGCGAACCGTCCACGCCGATGACCTCCTGCGCGCGGGGCAGCATGCGCTCCAGCACGGTGCCCGTGCCGCAGCCCAGGTCCACGGCCACCCGACAGCCCGGCGCGGCGTCCGGGCCGCCCGGCGCGGCGGCGGGCATGGCGTCCGCCACGGCGCCCGCCAGGTCGAACCCGCCCAGCACCTCGCGGTTCAGTTCGTCCCAGTCCTCGGCAATGGCGTTGAAGAACTGGCGGGTCTTCAGCGCCCGTTCCTCGATGATCTTCTCGGCCATGGCCATGTCGCCCTGCAGGGTCATGTCCTCGGCGATGAACGGGGCCACCGCGTCCAGAAAGTCGCGGCCCTCGCCCTCTGCCGGGGCGGCGTAGAACACCCACAGCCCATCGCGGCGCGAGACCAGCAGCCCCGCCCCGGTCAGGATCTTGAGATGGCGCGACACCCGCGACTGGCCCATCTCAAGGATGGAGACCAGTTCGTTCACGTTCAGTTCGTGCTTGTTCAGCACGTGCATGAGCCGCATCCGGGTGTCGTCGGAAAGAGCCTTGAAGTAGTCGAGTGCTGCCGACATGGGGATTCCCGCGCAAGGTTTTTCAAGGGATGGCGCGCGGTTTGCCACGCGCCGGGCAACCGTTTCCGGATGCCTTGATATTTATACATCAAGAAAAGTTGATTTGCAAGTATCCGCTCCGGCGCATACAGCGCGACGCCGCCCCATGCGCCGGCAAGGACGCATGGGGCGGCATGAGCATGGCAAGCCCGCCATGTGAAGGACGCAGAGATGAATCATCCGGGAGGCCGGGCGGTGCCGTCGCTACTCAGGGGCTATTTCCAAATGAGGATTTTCGTTCGTTGGCAAGGAAAGCGAGCCTGTCATGAGGGAGTGCGGCAGCCGTTAGGTGAGCTTGCGAACCTTACGGATGGCGACCGCAACGCATACTCTTATCGTATTCGATCGATATGGCAGGCGAAGCTTGACCGCGTTGCGCACGATGGCCGTAGGGCTCGCAAGCTCGCCCAACGGCCACGCTTCGCGCCCTTCGGGTCGGAAGCCAACGGGCGAAAGGACCATTTGGAAACAGCCCCTACCGGGCCAGACGCAGCAACCGCTCGGCCACCACGGCCGGGGCCACGTGGCGGCGCATGGATTCGGTGGCGCGCAGTTCGCCGCGCAGGTTCATGGGCTCGCTGGCGTGGGCGCGGGTCAGTTGCGCCTCGCAGGCGTCGCGCAGCAGGGCGAACGACGCCTCCACCTCGGGGTACTCGTTGTCCTCGCGCCAAGGCAGGCGCAGCGTGGTTTCCGTCTCGCGGCCCGCGTGCGAGGGGGCATCCAGCACGTACATGCCCTTGGGGGCCTCGCCCGCGCGCTCGCTTTCGCCGGGGTAGCAGTGCGGCCGCCACGAATCGGGCGGCTCCGGGATGGTGGACTGCACCCGCACCGGGGGCACGGCCAGCGCCTTTTCGTGGGGTTCCAGGGACACGGTGTAGCGCAGCACGGGGCGCAGGTTGCCCCGCTGTTTGTCGATGCGCCATTCGATGCGCATGGTCAGGCTCCTTGGTGCAGGGTCAGCACCTCGCCGAAGGGCGGGGCGTCGTCGCCACCGCCCGCCCTCACGGGCCGGGTGGACGCCCACAGCACCGGGTACGGCGGCGGCGCGGGAAAGCGGTTGCATTCAAGGTCGGTGAGGCAGATCAGGCAGGCCGGGCGCAGGCCGTCGGCGTCCACGCGGGCGAAGGCCGGGCGGTAGTCGGTGCCGCCCCCGCCGCGCGGGGTCAGGCGCAGGGGCAGGTCCCAGCGGGTCAGGTGCAGCACGTCCTGCACGGCGCAGTCGCAGTAGATCACCGTGAGCCGGGTGTCGAAATCCTGCAATATGGCGGACACCTCGCCGCAGAAGCGGGCCAGCGCGGCGTCGTCCACCGAGCCGGAACTGTCGATGACCAGCACCAGTTCCGGCAGGTCCTGCGAACGCAACGAGGGCAGGTGCAGCCCCATGTGTACGTAGCGCCGGTTGGGCGGCGTCCAGGAATAATCGTTGGCCGTACACTGGCGGATGAACCGGCGCAGCAGGGTGCGCCAATCCAGCGGCGGATGCAGGGCCTGCCCGGCCAGCCGTTCCAGCCCGGCGGGCACATCGCCCATGAAGCGCGCCCCCTGCACCGCCTGCCCGAGGTCGATGCGCAGGTCGCGCTCGGCCCGGCGGCGGGCGGCGTCGGACGCGTCGCCCTGCAAGGCGGGATGGTCGCGCACCTCGCCGGAAAAGGACGTTTCCACGTTGTCGCGGCCTTCGCCCTCGCCCGTGCGGTCGCCGCCGCGCCCGTCGGCGTCGTCGCCTTCCGGCAGTTCCGGCGGGGTCTGTTCCGGGTCGCTGCGGCGCTGCGTGGCCGACGCCTCTTCCGGCTGGTCGCCGGACGCACCGGAGCGCGCGCCGCTGGCCTCGGCCTCGCCCTGGGCCTTGTCGCCGGTGCCGCCGCCCTTCTCTTCTTCCTGCATGCGTGAAAGCACGGCGTAGATGTCTTCCGCCGTGCGGCCCCGGTGTTCCGGCGCGTCCAGAAACCCGGCGGGCAGGGTGAAGCCCGCGTCCAGCAGTATCCCGTTCACCGCGTAATCGCAGGCGCGGTTCCAGAGGCCCTCATCGCGCCCGTGGCGGCGCACGTGGTGGCCGCAGACCACGTGCAACACCTCGTGCGCCTGCATGAACACGACCATGGCGTCGGGCAGGGCGGCCACCCGTTGCGGGTTGAAGCCCAGGGTCACGCCGTCGGTCCACAGGCCGTCGCAGGCCGGGTCCGCCTTCAGGTGCAGCCGCAGGGCCAGCGAGCCGAAGAAGGGATGGTCCAGCACCAGCGCGGCGCGGGCGCGCAGCATGCGGGCGTGGGCCTGCGTTTCCGGCGAGGGGGGAACGTCGGCCGGGGGAAGGGGGGATTCCGGGTGCACAGCCCCGCTCACAGCAACACGTGGGCGTTGGCCTGGGCCCACCGCGCAAAGGACGGGGTTTCCACCACCGTGGTGTCGGCGCGCACCGAATCGCGCATCAGCAGCACGCCGAATTCCACGGGCAGACGGTCGGCGTAGCAGACCAGCGCTTCCATGGTGTCGGGCGCGGCGTGGCGGGCCAGGGCCTCGCAAATGGCGTAGGCCGCGGCGGGCTCGTCGGGCACCGGGGCGTCCTGCGGGGCTGCCAGCACGGCGTCCGGCTCGGGCAGGTCGCGCCACACCCGCAGGAACCCCGCGAATTCGGCGGCGGCCCCTTCGCCCACGGCCCCGCGCACCAGGTCGTATTCCACGGCCTCGTCCGGCCCGGCGGCCAGCATGTCGGACACGTATTCCCAGGTGCGCGGCGAGGGGAAGGCCCGGTCGGCCACGGCGGGGTCGAAGTCGTGCAGCAGGCGCGGGCGAAAGCGCAGGAAGGCCGTCACTTCCGGGCGGATGTTCGTGCCTTGCGCCCAGCCCAGCCAGTCGTCCAGGTCGGTCTCGAAGTCCAGGTGCACCATGCGGTTGGCCAGGGCGGTGGGCATGCGGTGGGTTACGGCCCGGTCCTGCTCGCGGTTGCCCGCCGCCACCACGGCCCAGCCGTCGGGCAGGCGGTATTCGCCAAGCTGGCGGTCCAGGATCAGCTGGTAGCAGGCGGCCTGCACCAGCGGCGGCGCGGCGTTCAGTTCGTCCAGGAACAGGATGCCCCGGCCCCCGTCGGGCAGGAACGAAGGCGGGCACCACCGGGCGCGCCCGGCGGCGTCGATGGAAGGCAGGCCGCGCAGGTCCACGGGATCCAGCAGCACGGCGCGGATGTCGCACAGGTCCATGCCGAGGCCGTGGGCGACCTGCGCCACCACCCGGCTCTTGCCCACGCCCGGCGCGCCCCACAGGAACACGGGACGGCGAATGGCCACCAGCGTGGCAAGGGCGCGGGCGATCTGGGAAGGAATCATGAAGGCTCCATGGGATGAAGGAATGGCGGGCGGCTGGTCCGGACCGGGCCGGATTGGGCCGAACTGGCTCGAACTGGCTCGACCGGACGGGCGGCACCGGCCCGCCGAGAGGCGCGGCGCACCCGGCAAACCCCGCAGCGAGGCGTATTGGACGGACACCATGTGGGGGAAGGCACGTGCCGGGCACGCCGCCCTGCCGGACCGGCTCCGCATCCGGCCAGATGCTGGCGGACGCGGGACGGCCACGGGACGGACGCGACGCCGACGGGGGTTGCGACCCGGTTGCCTCGCGGTCATGGCGCAGGGGGGTGAGCGTCATCGGTGCGGGGTGGGCCACGTCGGCGGCCCCACCTGTGTATTGAAATTGAAAATCAAAGTCAACAAAAGGCGCAACCGTCTCCTTCCCGACTGCCTGTGAGCGGACAAATCCCCCTTCGGGCAACCACGCCCCGAACCGGCCAATGAACCGGCCAAACATATTGCCTTTTCCCCTGTATCTCACTATATATCCTGCATATGAAACCGGACAACATACCGGCCAGACTGGCCCCCGTCCTGCCCGAGGGGCAACACCTCGATGCACTGCGCGATCAGGCGCTGGCGGTGGTGCGCGCCTCCGCCCAACTGGACGGCAGCCTGCATCCGCTGACGGCCGCCACCCTGAGGGCGCGCATCCGGTTGTTGAACAGCTACCACAGCAACCTGATCGAAGGCAGCAGGACGTCCATCTTCGCCATCGAGGCTGCCTACCAGCGGCGCTTTTCGCCCGACGATCAACGCCGTTACGCGCAGGAACTGGGCCTCGCCCACGTGGAAACGGAGTCGGCCCTGGTGCGGCAACTAGCGGAGACGCCCCGCGACATCTGCTCCACGGCCTTCCTGCTGGACATGCACCGCGAATTTTTCAGCCACCTGCCCGAGGCGCACCAGTATGTGCATTCCGGGGGCCGGTTTACCGACATTTCCGTGGCGCCCGGCCAACTGCGCGACCGCGAGGTGTCCGTGGACGGCGGGGCCAGCATCCACGGCCCGCTGGCCCGCGACCTGCCCGGATTGATGCGCCAGTTTGCCGAAGCATACGCGCCAGACCGCCACCACGGACTGGACAGACTCATCGCGGCGGCCGCCAGCCACCACAGGCTGACGTGGCTTCACCCCTTCCGTGACGGCAACGGCCGCGTGGTGCGCCTGCTGACCGAACTCTACCTGCGCGCGGCCGGAGTCAACGAGAGTGGCGCCTGGTCCTTCTCGCGCGGCATCTCCCGCGACCGGGCAGGGTACTTCATCCACCTGAACGCCGCCGACCCGCAACGCGATGGCCGCTTCGGCCCGGTTGACCTGGCGGACTTCTGCGCGTTCGTCCTCGAAACCTGTCTGGACCAGATCAACTTCATGGCCGCCAGCCTCGACGTCCGGAACATCGCCCTGCGCTACCAGACCGTGGTACATCGGCATCTTGTGGGCATTCCCGAGGCGGCGGGCGTCCTCCGGCCGGAGGACGCGGCGCTGGTGGCCCGCCTGCTGGCCCTGGTCTTTGAAACCGGCGAACTGGAACGCGGCATGGCCACCATGGTGCTTGGCAAAAGCCAGCGCACGGGCCGCCGCGTGCTCAGTCTGCTGCTGCGGACGGGGCTGCTCCAAGCAGCCACCCATGTGGCTCCCGTGCGGGTGGCCCTGCCCACCTTTGCCCTTTCCGACCTCTTCCCCCCCCTGTTCCCCGACGCCGTGGTGGGCGGCCCCGCGCTGTAACCGCCCCCCTCCCCTCGCGCGCGAAAACGGCGGCCCCCTGCGGGGCCGCCGTTCGTCGTCACATGGGGCGGACGATACCGGGCGCGGCCCGCGCCATCCCGATCAACGCCGTTTCCAAAGCAGGATGACTCTGGCCCCCCAGAGCCTGTTCCATGGCAAACGATCATACGAATATATGAAAATACATATTGAATAAAGTATTGAAGCAAGGCATACTACCGCAAACATCACCCGTTGGAGAATATGTTCTGCATTGGCTGTCGTGCGCGCATGACTCATTCATGCCTGCAACACAGGCATGCAGCACGATACATCTTGCCATAAATACACTGCAACAATTTGTATTTATAGTAAATTTCAAACATATTATTCATCTGAAAATCTGCATAGCAATGCGCACTTCATAAACAATTAGCGTCCATTCCGGACAAATCGCCTTGAAATAGAAATCGAAACACCCCCTGCACAACCATGAGCATACGCAACTGCCCATTACATCCTCATGATGCACACTCACATCCGTGCTGTTCATCCAAAAAATTCATTACCACCTTGTTGATACTGAATACTCCCCTCATGACCGCCATGCTGGTCAGTATTCTGTTTCCGTGGGTCATGAGCGAACGCGAATCAAAAGAACGCTATCAGCTCGAACTTCTGCAGAAGCAGGAAGAAACAATACGATATTTCTCCAAATCGATTACAACGACGATGAATTTGATGTCGCAGGTCAAGGATCTTGAGCTTGGCATTGCATGCGGACAGCGCCCCGACGACGTGGAAACCCGCAGGGAACACTCCAAGACGTACAATTCCGTCACGATGACGGAACCCTATGATGCGGCCTGCGCCATGGCCAAGGTGTATTTTTCCAGAATGTCCGCTCACGACCCGATATCCGAAGGCATCGTCTCCCTTGAACGGAATATAGACTTGTATTTCAACATGCACGTCCAGGAAATCTCCCAGTGCGCTCAGGCACGCAGGGCGTTGGACGACCAATTCACCACAACGAAGGATATCTACGAGGATATCCTCAAGAAAATGCTCATGCAAATACAGGAAACAAGAAGGGGAAAATACAACTCCTGATCAACCATCAAAAACCGGGAGGGCCTTGTCATGAAAATGAAATGTCTCGCAGCATGTCTTCTGCTTGCGACGCTCGCCGGATGCGGAACGTACGGCAAACCTTTCGCCTACAATCCTCCGAAACCTGCGGGAACAACCTCCGCCTCCCAGCAGCATGCGGGGCACGCCGCGCAGGACGCCACCCGGCAAGAAGGCCAGTGACATGCACAGGCCGCCATTTTTGCCTGCCCTCGTCCTCCTCATCCTTTTGAGCGGCTGCGTCACCACGGGAATGACCACGGTGGGGCCCATCCCTGTTCCGAAACTGGAACAACGGATCACCTCCGTCGAATATTACAGAAAGACATACAATGTGGATCTCCTGTCGAAGCAGCATGACATGCGCAAGGAGATCCGCAACGCTTTCCAGGCGGCATACGATCTGAGCAGCAAGATCAAAGTGAATGGCAAAGCCATTACCGTCACACCGCAGACAAACTTCATGTATAAATCACAGAGCATTGGAACAAACGACTACACCATCAGCTGTACACAGATAGCAAAGCCGGAAAAACAGAAGGACGAGGAATACTGCTGGGCGGCATGCGTCCAGTGTCTTATCGGGTCGCGCGACGGCAGATACATCGACCAGGAGACCATCGTCGCACGGTACAAAAGCAAGACCGACGACGCAGGCAAGGCGGGCAGCGTGGCCGACATGCTGCGTTCCATGGGCTTCGTGAACACCACGCTCACCGAGGCGGGAGCCATGCATCTCGTCCAGACGCTGGGCAACAACCAGCCGGTGATGCTCGGCATAACGAACCAACAAACCGGCGTCGGGCATGCGGTGCTGGTGGTGGGCGCGCGCTATTCCTTCGTCAATCCCCTGTTGCCGTTCCTGCCGCCCTCCGGGGGCGTGGCCTTTTCGGAGCTGACGATCATCGACCCCGCCGACGCGGAAGTGAAGACGCTCGACATGGCCGAATATTCCGACCGCGTGGGCTTTCTGCTGTCCGTCTATACCAACGGCTGATTTCCCGCGCACACGGATATGAAAACGGCGGCCCCCTGCGGGGCCGCCGTTCGTGCATCTTTGCCTATTCTTGGCGCCGGGCGCGGTCCACCGCCCTCCTACCACTTGCGCTCGTACTTGTTGCGCAGCCAGATGGCCGTGGCGTTCATGCCCAGCAGCAGCACCAGCAGCACCATGATGCCCGCGGCGGTGCGCTCCGAGAACGCGCGCTGCGAATCCGACGCCCAGGTGAATATCTGGGCGGGCAGCACCGTGGCCGCGCTGCTGAAGTTTTCCGGGGCCTCGGGGATGTAGGCCATCATGCCCACGATGAGCAGGGGCGCGGTTTCGCCCATGGCGCGGGCCAGGCCGATGATGGTGCCCGTCAGGATGCCCGGCAGCGACAGCGGCAGGACGTGGTGCCACACCACCTGCAACGGCGTGGCCCCAAGGGCCAGCGCCGCCTCGCGGATGGACGGGGGAATGGACCGGATGGCCGCCCGCGTGCTGATGATGATGGCGGGCAGGGTCATCAGCGACAGGGTGAGGCCGCCCACCAGGGCCGACGAGCGGGCCACCCCCATGAAGTTGATGAAGATGGCCAGCCCCAGCAGCCCGTACAGGATGGACGGGATGGCCGCCAGGTTGTTGATGTTCACCTCGATGATCTGGGTCAGCCGGTTGTCCGGCGCGAATTCCTCCAGATACACCGCGCACATCACCCCCACGGGGAAGCTGATGGCCAGGGTGATCAGCAGCACGTACAGCGAACCGATGGCCGCCGCGCGGATGCCCGCCAGTTCCGGCAGCTTGGAGTCGCCCGATTCGAAGAACCCCCAGTTGAAGGCCAGGCGCGCCTTGCCTTCTTGGCGCATGGTGTCCACCAGCGTCTGGTGCCTGGGCCGCAGCCGGTTGGGGTTCCCCTTCATGTACTGGTCGGTGTCCGCGCTGGCCAGCACCCACAGTTCCTGCGAGGTGCCGATGAGCCGGCTGTTCTCGGCCATCATGGACGGGATGAGCCGGGTGAAGCTGCGCGAGACCACCTGCACCGTGTCCGGGTCCATGGCGGCGTAGGGGTTGTCGTGCGCCTCGGCCGTGTAGTTCACGGTCACCAGCAGTTCCGCCTGCTGGAAGGCCGGGTAGCCCTTCATGGTGATGTCGAACAGGAAGAACACCAGGAACGCCCCGGCCAGGAACAGCGCGGAAATGGCGCACAGGCGGAAGCGCTTTTCGGCCGCGCGCCGTTTGCGCAGCAGTTTCTTTTCGTCGATGCCGAACAATGATGCCATGCCGCCCCCCTACTCGTACTGTTCGCGGAACTTGCGGATGACCACCAGCGAGACCACGTTGAGCACCAGCGTGAGCACCAGCAGCACGAGGCCCAGCCCGAAGGCCGAAAGGGTCTGCGGGCTGTCGAAGGCCTGGTCGCCGGTGAGCGAATCCACGATGCTCACGGTGACGGTGGTCATGCTCTTCAGCGGGTTCCACGTCAGGTTGGGCATGAGCCCGGCGGCCATGACCACGATCATGGTCTCGCCCACCGCGCGCGACACGGCCAGCAGCACGGCGGAAACCACGCCCGGCAGCGCTGCGGGCAGCACCACCTTGCGGATGGTCTCCGACGGAGTGGCCCCCAGCGCGTACGACCCTTCGCGCATGGCCTGGGGCACGGCGTTGATCACGTCGTCCGACAGCGAGGAGACCAGCGGGATGATCATCACCCCCATGACCAGGCCCGGCGCCAGGGCGTTGGTGTATTCCGCCTCCAGCCCCACGGCCTCGGCCAGGTGCACGATGAGCGGGCTGACCGTGATGGCCGCGAAGAACCCGTAGACCACGGTGGGGATGCCCGCCAGGATTTCCAGCGCGGGCTTGGCGATGCGCCGCACCCGCTTGCTGGCGTATTCCGCCATGTACACCGCTGCGAACAGCCCCATGGGCACGGCCACCAGCATGGCCACGGCGGTGATGTAGAAGGTGCCCGCGAACAGCGGCAGCGATCCGAATTCCGGCGTGGCCACGTTGCCGTCGGCCCGGCCGGTGGAAATGAGAAAGGCCGTCTCCGGGCTCCACTTGGTGCCGGTCAGGAAGTCCCACAGGTTCACCAGCCGGAAGAACTGCATGGCCTCGAACACCACCGAAACCACGATGCCGATGGTGATGAGGATGGAAATGCACGAGGCCCCGATGAGCGCCCAGCGCACCGCGCCCTCCACCCGGTGGATGGCGCGGAAGTCGCGCCCGATGGCCCGCTGCGACCAGACCAGGCCGAACGCGGCCAGGGCCACGCCCCCGCCCGCCAGTACCGGGCCGGGCACGGTGGCGATGTGCAGCAGGTGCAGCAGCCCCGCCAGCACGAACAGGCCCATGGACGGCAGGGCCACCCACAGGCACGAATACCACCCGTAGTACACGAGCGGCGAATGGAATTCCGTGCCGCGGGCATTGTCGGCCCCCGCCCTGCGCCGGGCGATCATGTACGCCAGCACCGAAAGCGGCAATATGGCCATCAGGGCCATCTGCAACGCGCTTCCCATGGTCATGTGCGATCCCGTTGGCCGGGGGGCGCGCACCCCCCGGAAATGGTGAAGGCCGGGGAAGGCGGTTTCCTTCCCCGGCGCGTGCGGCCTGTTGCTACTTCAGGTCGGCGGCGGTCAGCTTCCTGAAGCCGGTCACGTCCTTGCGCACCTGCTCGCGTTCGGCGGCGGGCAGCGGGATGAGGCCGATGGTCTTCAGGTAGCCGGAATCGCCGATCATCTTTTCGGACATGAACAGTTCCACGTATTCCTTGAGGCCGGGAATCTTCCCGATGTGCGCGTCCTTCACGTAGAAGAACAGCGCGCGGGAGATGGGGTACCTGGCCGAGGAGATGGCCTCGAAGGTGGGAGCGTTGCCTTCCACGGTGCAGCCCTTGATGCGGTCCTTGTTCTCGGCCAGGAAGCTGTAGCCGAAGATACCCACGGCCTCGGTGTCCTTGGTCAGCTTCTGCACGATGAGATTGTCGTTTTCACCGGCGGGCACGTAGGGGCCGTCCTGGCGGATCTTCTTGTACTGGGCGGCGTCCTTGCCCAGCACGGCCTTGAAGGTCTCGTCCTTGCCGGTAAACTTTTCGACCACCATTTCGATGAAGGCGTCGCGGGTGCCGGAGGTGGCGGGCGGGCCGTAGATGACGATCTTGCGGTCGGGCAGGGCCGGGTTCAGCTGCTTCCAGGTCTTGTAGGGGTTGGGAGCCAGCTTGCCGTCCACGGGCACTTCTTCCAGCACGGCCAGGGCCAGGTCCTTCAGGGAAAGGTTCATGTCGGCGTTGCCGATGTTCTGGGCGATGACGATGCCGTCGAAGCCTATCTTGGCTTCGGTGATGTCGGTGACGCCGTTCTTGGCGTTGGCCTCGAACTCCTCGACCTTCATGCGGCGGGATGAGTTGGTGATGTCCGGGGTGTCGGGGCCGACGCCCGCGTAGAACAGCTTGTGGCCGCCGCCGGAACCGGTGGATTCGACCACGGGCGACTTGAACTGCTTGTTGGTGGCGCCGAATTCTTCGGCCACGGCGCTGGAGAAGGGATACACGGTGCTGGAACCCACGATGCGGATCTGGTCGCGGGCTTCGGCCACACCGGCCAGCGACAGCACGAGCGCGGCGGCCAGCGCCACTTTCTTGAACGACTTCATTGCAAGCCTCCCTGACGGTCCCCTGTATGGGGGTAGTTGTGTGCGATTCAGCGTCAACGCGCTACAAGAAGTATCCAGCGCAGGTTACGGCCTGTTGTGACAACCGTTACAATCCTGTGTCGCGCCACCATTCCGGCGCCGCACACCCCGCCCGCCCCCCGCGCTCATGACCTGTTGCTCATGATTCCTTTTCATCGCAGTGGGTTGCACCATTGTCATCGCACGTCATGCCGTCCATGACATGTTGCAGTTCCCCGGCCAGGCGCGAAAGCCCGCCCACGGCATGGGCCGATTCGGCCATGCCCTGCGCGGTCTCGCGGGCGATGGCGTCCACTTCCGCCACGGCGCGCACCACTTCCTCGCCGCCGCGCGTCTGGGCCTCGGCCATGGCCGCGATGGCCCGCACTTCGCCGCCGGAATCGCCGATGCGGGCCAGGATGTCGTCCAGCGCCCCGCCGGAGCGGGTGGCCAGCGCGTCGCTTTCGCGCACGGCCCCGGCCACGGAAGCGGTGCTGTCCACGAAGCCGCGCGTGGCCCGCTGGATGGCCCGGATGCGCTCGCCCACCTGGCCGGTGGCGCTCATGGTCTTTTCCGCCAGCTTGCGCACCTCGTCGGCCACCACGGCGAAGCCCCGCCCGGCCTCGCCGGCGCGGGCCGCCTCGATGGCGGCGTTGAGGGCCAGCAGGTTGGTCTGGTCGGCGATGTCGCTGATGACCCCCATGATCTGGCCGATGGATTCCGCCTCGCGCCCCAGTTCCGTCACGTTGTCCTGCAACCGTTCCACCTGGTCGTGCACCCGGTGCATCACCTCCATGGAGGCGCGCACCACGTCACGGCCATCCTCGGCCACCTGCATGGTGGAACCGGCCATGTCCACGGCCAGCGCGGCGCGGCGGCCCACCTCGGCCACGGTCTGGTTCATGCGGTCCATGGCGGCGGTCACCTCGTCCACGCGGGCCAGTTGGCGGGCGGCGCCGTCGCTGGAGTGGGCCACCTGCTCGGCCAGTTCGTGGGCCGACGAGGCCACCCGGCGGGCGATGTCCTCCGCCTCGCGCGCGGTGGCGGCGATGACTGCGTTCTGGGCGTCCAGCCGGGCGTGCTGGGCGCGCTCGTGGGTCAGGTCCACCCACAGCGAGATGGCGCCCATCAACTCACCCTCCAGGTCGTAGATGGGCGTGGCCACCATGTGCAGCACCACCTCGCGCCCGTCGGCCTGCGGGTCGAGGATGAGGTCCTCGGCCACCCGGTCGCGCCGCTCCATGCTGCGCCGGGTCAGCACCGGGCGGACGGCGTCGGCCGCGCCGCCGTACACCAGTTCGCCCAGTTGCCTGCCCAGCCACGCGGAAGGTTCGCCCGCGCGCCGCAGCACGGCCAGGGCTTCGGCATTGACGTGGGTGATGTTGTTGGCAAGGTCCACCACCACGCAGGGCACCACCACCCCGTCCAGGACCCCCTGGCTGAACCCCAGACGCATGCGCAGTTCGCCCACCATGGCCTGCACGGCGCGCACCGTGGCCCCGATGGTGTCGTCGGCCGCGTAGTGGAAGGTGTAGTCGAAATTGCCGCGCGCCACCTGCTGGGCCAGGGTGGCCAGCCGCTGCATGGGCGCCATCAACTGGCGCACCATCAGCCAGATCACCAGCGCGGCCACGGGCAGGGCCACGGCGGCGGCGATGCCCGCGCCGCACCACAGCCGGGCGCTGACGCCTTCCATCAGGTCGGCGCGGCTGACGGTGGTGACGAAGGTGATGTCCCATGGCCCGTAGCGGTCGGCGCAGGCTTCGTACTCCTCGCCGTCGTCCGTATATATGACGGCGCGGGAAGAGTCCGGACTGGCGGTGCCGGACGGGCTGTCGGCGGAAGCGCCCGGCTTCAGGGCCGCGCCCCACGGCAGGTCGGAAATGTTGCGCCCCACCATGGAAGGATCATGATGGATGAGGATGCTGCCCCCGCCGTCGAAGGCAAAGGAATGCCCCTTGCCGCCCACGTTGTGACGCACCACGGCGGCGGTGAATTCCGGGGCCAGCAGGGGGCGGGCCACTTCCACCGCGCCCAGTATCTCGCTGCCGTCCATGCCCTTTACCGGGGCGTAGGCGGCCAGGTTCCATTCGCCGCCCACTTTGAGGATGCCGGTGAAGCCGTTGCCGGACAGCAGCGCCGCCGTCACCGGATTATCCTTGCCCAGAAAGGTCCAGCGGGCGCTGCCGGACGGGTCGGCCACGCTGGTGCTGACGCGCACCAGCCGCCCTTCGTGCAGTTGCAGCACGGAGGCCCCCACCCCGGCCAGGTCACGGATGCGGTCCACGAGGTCGGTGCTTTCGTGCAGGTAGGCGGACCCCAGCTTGAAGCCGGGCAGGGTGGCCTTCACCTGCCGGCCGGTGCCGGCGTCGCGCAGGGTGGCCTCCACCTCCATGAATATTTCCGGAATGGGGAACCCGGCCAGGCCGAACTGCACCTGCATCAACCTGAGGTCCGAACCGATCTTGTTGCGGTTCAGCGTGTCCTGGAACTTCGCGGATTCCATGAGTATCTGCGAGACGTTGCGCAACGATGCGCGCCCCTGCGCCAGGTAGCCGCGCCGGGTGTCCACCAGGCTGGTGACCAGCATGCCGGACATGGCGGCCAGCACCATGACCAGCGAGCCCGCGATGAGCTTGGTGCGGAACGATACGGTGGTGAACATGCGCCCGTCCTTGGAAGATGCCCGGTGAATGTACCGTGCGGCGTTGGCCGGGCCAGGTGCGGGAAGCGGATGGAAGGAAGACGCGCGAAACGCGCGCCCCGGCGGCCGGGACGCGCCACCCTCCCCGGCGGCTGGCGTATTCATGGGACACGCGGGCGAAGATCAGGTGACGGCGGAGTCACGTTTTCGTAACACATGACGGTTTCAGTGCTTTCCCCAGATATTGGCGTAGATGGCGTTCGCGCCGCGGCGGGAAATGACGATGCGCCGCCCCCTCCCGCCCCCGGCCGCCAATACCCGGCGCGCGCCCGGTGCGTTTCGGGGCCGGACATGCTACACCGCCCGCATGACGATCATCCACGTCCGCATCCATCCCGCCGCGCCCGCCCGCCGGAGGCCCCGGTGAAGGCCATCGGCGAAGCCCTGCGCGGGTTCCTGGAACGGCGCGGCGCACCCGAACGGATGCGCCTCGTCCGCCTGTGGGAGAACTGGGACATGGTCATGGGGGTGGACATCGCCGTGCTGGCCTACCCGCTGGGGCACCGCAAGCGCATCCTGCTGGTGGGGGCGGAGGACAACATGGCCATGCAGGACCTGACCTTCCTGACGCCGGAAATCCTGGAGCGGGTCAACGCCTTCATGGACGACGTGTCCGACGGCCCGTACTTCGAGCGGGTGGAGGTGCACCTGCTGCAACGCCGCACCCCGCTGGACGAGGTGCGCGTGGCGCGCGGCGCGCCGCCGCCCCGCGTGCCGCCCCGGCCGGACAACCTGGGCGGACTGCTGGGCGCCTTCGACCCGGAATCGCCCGTGGCCCGCGCCTACGCCAGCTACGTCCGCATGTTCCACGAGATCGGGGATGCCGCCGCGAAGCAGGGCGGGCCGGAACGCAACGGGCACGCCGGGCACGACGGACGGAACGGGCGGAACGGGCGGGACGGGCGCGACAGGCTCACCGGGGGGAAGTGAGCCCCCTCGCCACCGCTCCCGCATTCCCCTGCCGCGCCGCCATCTTTTTCGCTTGACGCACCCCGCGCCTTCGGAGTATCCGTCTCTTCCGCGCCGCATGGCGCACAGGGTGTCCCCATCGTCTAGCTGGCCCAGGACAACGGCCTTTCACGCCGTCGACAGGGGTTCAAATCCCCTTGGGGACGCCACTGAAAAAAGGTTGCATCAATGGATGCAACCTTTTTTCATGCACAACCGTCCTAAAAAACTCGTATTTCCGCGCAAGAGCTTCCGCCCCCCTCCCTCCTCACCGCGATTCCCCCCTTCCCTTCAATGGCGAAAACCTGCCCCCCCGCATGTTCGGGGGGGGGGGGACCGGTCTTCCTGCCCCATCGAGCCGCCCGCCGCGTCGTAACAAGGCGTTGGCAACCGGGGACGGCCCGCATCGTGCTTACGGGTTTCCCCATCCTCGCGGCAGGCAGGCTACTCGCGCGGTTCCGGCGTGGAGCACCCCTGTCCGCCGCAACACCCCATGGACAAAGCAGGTTCCTTGCGGCATCCTTGAAAGAATATCTTTCGACATGCCCGCCCCAGCCACGCCAACGCAGGTACATTGCGCCCAGGCTCGCACCAGGGGCATACTGGGCGGAAAAACACCCCAAGAGCCCGGCGCATCTGCTCCCGCGCTCTGTTCCGGGACGCCATCGCCACGATATTTTCCCCACGCACACGCAAGACCACCCGCGGAGACCTCCATGCCGGCAACGTCGCTACGTTTCCTTCTGATTTCCCTGCTTCTGCTCCTGACCAGCGCCGCCTCCCCCGCCCTGGCCGCACCGGCGTACAGGGTGGCCGTCCCCAGCCTGCCGCAGGCGGACAACTGGATGCGCCGCGATGGTTTTTCCATCACCTTCCAGGTGGATGAAGCCCGGTGCAAAAAGGAATACGGCGCGGACTGGTCCAGGCAATGCGCGGCCCCCCCGGCCGGCGAGGAAGGACGCGTGGTGGAAGGCGTGCGCATGACCCCGCACGTGGCGGGCGTGTGGCGCTGGGTTGGCGACGCCACCATGGAATTCTTTCCCCGGGACCGCCTGACGCCGGATACCCGCTATGCCGTGTCGCTGGAAAAGGTGGCCCTGCCCGGCCGCTTCGTCCTCAATCGCCACGCAACCTACGCCACGCAGCCCCAGGCGGCGCGCGCGGGCAAGGAGACCTTCTGGGTCGACCCTTCGCCCAAGGGCGCGCACGCCGTTTCCGTGCCCCTGTACTTCATCTGGCCCGTCACCACGCAGGACATGGACGGGCGCATCGCCATCGGCCCCACCGATTCCAAAAGCGGCCTCGCCCTCGGCACGCCGCGCCTCATCTGGAACGAGCGGCGGGACGAAGTGGTGGTCAGCGCGCCGGTCACGGCCCTGCCCGAAAACAACGCGGCGGCGCGCATCACCGTGCGCGGCCTGCCCACGTTTACGGAAAAGGCCGGAAAACGCATGGTGCAGGGCAAAAAGGACGGCACGCCGCAGCACGTGGAGGCCATGTTTTCCGTGACGGGCCGTTCGCGCATCATGGACGTGACCCGCATCGCCATCCGGCCCGCCTATGACGACACGCTGAACAAGAACTACCACCTTGAAATCAAGACCACGCTGCGCGTGCTGCCGTCGGAGGTGCTGCGCAGGCTCGAACTGGTCCAGTTGCCCCGCAAGCTGACGCCCGAGGCCGGAAAGGACGCGGACTGGACCCGGATGCCCGCCATCGGCGCGGAAGACGTCAAAAACGGCACGCCCCTCAAGCCGGAACTGCTCCAGCCCGCCGACGAACCCACGGACCGCGTGCTGCTGCGCCTGACCGCCGAAGCCGGCCGGGGCCTGCTGGCCGCCGTGGACAAGGGCCTGCCGTCCCTGGGCGGGCCGGAACTGGGGCAGGCGCGCCGGGTCATCCTCACCGTGCCGTCCCTGGGCGCGGAAGTGGACTTTTTGCAGCCCGGCAACGTGCTGACCCTGAGCGGTCAGAAAAAGCTGGATGTCTACGCCACGGGCCTCACCGGCATCGACTGGCGGGCCGAACGCGTCCGCGATCCGTTCATGGCCCTGGCGGCCAGGTATTCCGGCTTCGACGCCGACTCGGGCAATTTCGACGCCATGAGCGACGTGCTCCAGGGTCGCCTGGACGTGCCCAAGCCCGCGCCCGGCGCGGCGGCGTTCCCCGTGCTGGACGTGGCCCCGCTGCTGGGGAACGGCAAGGAGCCGCGCCGCGGACTCATGCGCATCACGCTTACCGGCTTCGACGGCGACAAGAGGGTGGAGGAAACCGCGCGCCTGGTGCTGATCACGGACCTGGGCCTGACCGTGAAAACCGCCGGCGACGGGGCGCGCACGGTCTTCGTGCAGCACCTGGCCAAGGGCGAACCCGTGGAGGGTGCGGCGGTGCGCCTGCTGGGCGTCAACGGCCTGTCCGTCTCCAGCGCCGTGACCGACGCGCAGGGCCGCGCCGACCTGCCCCCGGCCACGGGCCTGGACCGCGAAAAGCGCCCGGTGGCCGTGGTGGCCGAGGCGCCCGCCGGGGACGGCGGCCGGGACATGGCCTGGCTTTCGCTGGACGATGCCGCCCGGCACGTGGACTACAGCAATTTTCCCGTGGCGGGCCGCCACGTGGCCGATGACGGGCTCAGCGCTTCGGTGTTCAGCCAGCGCGGCCTCTACCTGCCCGGCGAAACCCTGCACTTCGGCTGCATCGTCCGCCGCCACGACTGGCGTCCCCTGCCCCCCGAACTGCCGCTGGAAGCGGTGCTCGTCAGCCCCACCGGCGCGGAGGTCATGCGCCGCGCCTTCACCGCCGGGGCCGACGGCCTGAACGCCCTTGACTGGACCAGCAGCCCGGACGCCGCCGTGGGCGCGTACCAGTTGGACATCCGCCTGGCGGACGGCAAGACCGGACGCGGCACGGGCGCGGCCCCCGTGCTGGGCAGCGCGCGCGTGCGGGTCGAGGAATTCCAGCCGGACACCCTGGCCCTGGCGGCCGAGTTCACGCCCAGGAAGCCCAGGGGCTGGATACGCACCGGCCCGGGGGCGGACCCCGCCGTGGTCCGGGCCCGCCTGGACAACCTGTATGGCGAACCGGCGGCCAACCACCGCGTGCAGGCCGTCTTCCGCGTCCAGAACGGCAAGCTGCGCTTCCCCGGATATGAGGACTACACCTTCCACGAGGCCGCGCCCTTCGAGGGCGAGATCCAGTCCATGGACCTTCCCGCCGGGTATACCGACGCCGGGGGCGTGGCCGAATTCGCCCTGCCGCTGGGCAGGCTCCAGGCGGGCACCATGCGCGGCGCGGTGCAGATCGAAGGCTTCGAGCCTGCGGGCGGGCGCGTGGTGACCCGCCAGTTGGACGCCCTGTTCTCTCCCCTGGAAGTGGCCCTGGGCTACAAGCCCGAAGGCCAGGCCAACAACCTGCACTACATCCCGCAGCAGGCCGCGGCCTCGCTGCGGCTGCTGGCCGTGGACAACGACCTCGCGCCCGTGCCGCTGCCAAAGACCGAAGTCGTGTTTTCCGCGCGGCGGTACGTCAACAGCCTGGTCATGGACGCCAGGGGCGAATACCGCTACGACGCCACGCCGGTGGATACGGAACTGGCGCGCCGCACCGTGGACGTGGGCGCGCAAGGCATAGTCCTGCCCCTGCCCACCGGGGACGCCGGGGACTTCCTGCTCACCGTCCGGCGGGCCGACGCCACGGTGCTGGCGGTCATCCCCTATACCGTGGCGGGCAACAGCCTGGCCCGGCCCGACAGCCTGTCCTCCTCGTCCCTGGCCAAGGGCGACCTGCGCCTGAAACTCGACAAGGAACGCTACGCCCCCGGCGAAACCATCAGGATGCGCCTTTCCACACCCTTTGCGGGAACGGGCCTCGTCACCATCGAACGCGAAACCGTCCTGGCCCATGCCTGGTTCACGGCACAACCCGGCGAAAGCGTGCAGGAAATCCGGATTCCCGCCGATTTCCAGGGGCGCGGCTACGTCAACGTGTCCTTCGCCCGCGCCCTGGATTCGGACATGGTGTACATGAAGCCGCACGTCGTGGCCGTGGCCCCCTTCATGGCGGGCATGGACCAGCGCGACATGGGGCTTCAGATCAAGGCTCCGGCCCGCGTGCTGCCGGGCGAGACCGTCAGTGTACGCCTGAGTTCCCGCGTGCCGGGGCGGGCGCTGGTCTTCGCCGTGGACGAAGGCGTGCTGCAACTCACGGGCTTCGCCACGCCCGATCCGCTCAACGACCTGCTGGCCGACCGCGCCCTGGATGTGGACACCATGCAGGCCTTCGACCTGCTCATGCCCGACCACGCCAGCCTGCGGGGCCGCATTCCCGGCTTCGGCGGCGACATGTCCGGCCCCGGCGGCCGCTTCCTCAACCCTTTCAAGCGGCGCGGCGAACCGCCCTTCGCCTTCTGGCAGGACGTGGTTGCCGTGGACAGGGGCGGAACGGAACTGCGCTTCACGGTGCCCGAATACGCCAGCGGGCGCATACGCATCATGGCCGTGGGCAGCGCGGCCCCGCAGGGCGGCCTTGGCCTTGCGGGCGCGACGGAGGCGCATACGGAAGTGCGCGGCACGCTCATTCTCAAGCCCCTGCTGCCGCTGGCCGCCGCGCCGGGCGACGTTTTCGACGGCGCGCTGGTGGTGGCCAACACCGTGGAGGGCAGCGGGCCGGGCGCGCGCGTGCGCATCGCCATGGAGTCCGGCCCCGGCGGGCTGGCCTTTGTGGACACCCCGCCGCAACAGTCCCTGACCGTGGACGAAAACGGCGAAGCCACGCTGCGGTTCCGCATGCGGGCGCAGGACGACCTGGGTGAAGCCACGGTGCGCTTCACCGCCAGCCTCGAGGATGGCGCGGGCGCAAGCCGCCGCGCTCACCAGCCCGCGGTGCGCACCCAGACGGTTTCCGTCCGCCCGCCCGTGCCGCGCCTGCGCACGGAAATGGTCGTGCCGCTGCGCGGACCCGCCGCCGTGGACATGGCCCGCGATCTCTACCCCTTCGAGGCGCAGGGGCAGGCCAGCGTGGGCGCGCTGCCCGCCCTGGCCCTGCGCTCGCTGCTGGCCCGGCTGGATCCCTATCCGTACGGGTGCACGGAACAGCTCATCAGCAGGGCCATGCCGTACGTGGCCCTGCTGGGCGCGCCCGACGCGCGCCGGCAGGTGCTGCGCGCCCCCGACGCCTCGCCCGAAACCCTGCTCAAGCGCGGCAACGCGGTCATCAGCGCGGCCCTCAACACCATACGCGGCAACTTCACTCCCTACGAAGGCGTCAGCCTGTGGCCGGGCAGCGCGCCCAGCGACGTGGTCACGGCCTATGCGGGCGACCTGCTGCTGACCCTGCGCGACAGCGGCGCGGCGACGCCCGAGGGATTGTCCCGGAACGTCCTCGATGTACTGGAACGCATCGTGGGGCGCTCGCCCTCCAGCCTCGGCGACGCGCGCGTGAAGCTCTACGGGGCCTGGGTGCTCCAACGCGACGGGCGCATCATGACGCAGGAGGTGACGCGGCTGGAACAGTGGCTCAAGGACAACGCCAAGGGCTGGGAACACGACCTCGCGGCCGCCTTCCTGGCGGACTGCTACGACATGCTGCGCCTGCGGCGCAAGGCCGAACAGCTCATGCCCACGGCCCTGCCCCCCGTCACCCTGACCCCCGTCACCCTGACCCCTGGCACGGACGACGCCTTCCTGTCGGCCGGGGCCGCCAGGGCGCTGCACGCCTTCATGATCCTGCGCCACTTCCCCGAACGGAAGGGCCAGCTCCGCATGAACGACCTGCTGGACAGCGCCTTCAGCACCAACGCCACCACCGTGGACATGGGCCTTGCGGCCAGAACCCTGCTGACCGCCGCCGACGCCGCGCCGTCCCTGCCCCGGGGCCTGCGGCTGGCCTGCGCGCAGTACGCGCCGGGCTTCACCCCGGCCGGAGACCGGACCGCCCAGGCTCCCGACGCGCCGGAAGGCAACACCCTCGTGCTCGACGCGCCGGGCTGCACCCGCTACCAGGTGGACATGCCGCAGGGCGAAACGGGCTGGAGCCTCCTGGTTGCGGCGGAAGGCTTCGACCGCACGCCCATGGCCAGCGCCGCCAACGGCATCGAACTGCAACGCCGCTACCTCGACGCCAGGGGCGAGGCCGTCACCGCCGCCCGTCTGGGCGACGTGCTTACCGTGGAACTGACCGTGCGGGCCAAGGCCGACATCGACAACGTGGTGCTGGTGGACCTGCTGCCCGGCGGTTTCGAGGCCGTGCTGGAAAAGAACGCCCCGGCGCAGGAGCAGGAAGGGCTTGTGCGCCATGAACGGCGCGAGGACCGGGGCATCTTCTTCACGAACCTGAGCGGCGGCAAACGAACCTTCACCTACCGGGTGCGGGCCGCCACCAGAGGGCGCTTCGTGCTGCCCGCCGCCACGGCGGAGGCCATGTACGATCCGGCCGTCAACGCCCGCACGGGCGGTGGGCATGTCAGCATTGAATGAACCGAATGGACCGAGTGAACCGGGGCCGCCGCCCGGGAACGCGGAAAACGCCTCCCCGGGCGGCAAGGGCCTTCCGGCCCGCCGGCGCTTTCCGGCGCTGGCCGTTCCCCTGGGCGTTCTCGCCCTCTCGGGGGCGGCCCTGCTGGCGTGGCTCGTCTGCGCGCCCTGCCCGCACCCGCTGGAAGGCCGGGACTTTTCCCGCGTGGTGCTGGACAGGCGCGGCGACATCATGCGGGTCAGCCTGTCCTCGGACCAGAAATACCGCATCCGCACCAGACTCGCCGACATTCCCCCCGCGGCCGTGGATACCGTGCTGCGCTACGAGGACCGCCATTTCTGGCGTCATCCCGGCGTCAATCCCCTGTCCCTGCTCCGGGCGGCCGCGCATGCCCTTGCCGGGGGGCGGCGCATGGGCGGCTCCACCATCACCATGCAGGTGGTCCGGCTGGCCCACGGGCTGGAGACGGGCAGGCTCGGCGCCAAGCTGCGCCAGATGCTGCTGGCCCTGCAACTGGAATGGCACTACGGCAAGGAAGAAATCCTGGAGGCCTATTTCAACCTCGCCCCTTACGGCGGCAATGTGGAAGGACTGGGCGCGGCGGCCGTGCTCTACTTTCACAAGTCGGCGGCGCAGCTCGTCCGCGCCGAAAGCGCGGCCCTCATGCTCGTGCCCCAGAATCCCACGCGCCGCAAACCGGCGCCGGACAACGACGCCTTTGCCGCCGCCGTGCGCCGCCTGAACGAGACCTGGTACGGCGAACAGGAAACCGCGCCCCTGCGCGTCCACGCCCCGCGCGACATGCCCTTCGTGGCGCCCCACCTGTGCGCCGAACTGCTGGGCCTGCCCGAAAGCCGCGACACGGTGCGCTCCACCCTGGACCCGGCGGCCCAGCAGAGACTTGAGCGGCACCTGCGCCTGTTCGTTTCCCGGAACGGGGCGTACGGGCTCGCCAACGGCGCGGCCCTGCTGGTGCACTGGCCCAGCATGGAGGTGCGGGCGCTGGCGGGCTCCGCCGACTTTTTCGACCCGGGCATCGAAGGCCAGGTGGACGGCACGCGGGCGCGCCGCTCTCCGGGTTCCACCCTCAAGCCCATGATCTACGCCCTGGCCCTGGAACAGGGCCTCATCCACCCCCAGACCCTGCTGGCCGACACGCCGCGCAGTTTCGCGGGCTACGACCCGGAAAACTACGACGGCAGGTTCAGCGGCCCCCTTTCCGCCGCCGAAGCCCTGCGGGCCAGCCGCAACGTGCCCGCCATCGCGCTGGCCGCGCGGCTCGGCAGGCCCAATCTCTACGAATTCCTGCGCCGGGCGGGCGTGGAATTCCAGTCCGCAGAGGAGCATTACGGCCTGAGCCTCGTGCTGGGCGGGGCCGAGATAAGCATGCGCGAACTGGCCGCGCTGTACTCCATGCTGGCCAACAAGGGCGTGTGGAGGCCCCTGCGCTTTCTGGCCGACGAGCCGCCCGAGGCGGCGGCCCTGCCCCTGCTCTCGCCCGAGACGGCCTTTGTGACGCTTTCCATGCTGGAAACGCCCGATCAGGACCGCCTGGTGCGCTCGCAGGGCGGCGCGGCGCTGCCCGTGCGGCTCAAGACCGGCACGTCCAACGGCTTTCGCGACGCCTGGGCCGTGGGCCAGTTCGGGCCGTACGTGCTGGTCGTCTGGGTCGGCAATTTCAACAACGCCGCCAATCCGCTGCTGGTAGGGGGCATGGTGGCCGCGCCCCTGTTCATGGACATGGCGCGCGCGCTGGCCGCCGCCGAACCCATGCGCGACCCCTTCCGCGAGCCGACGCCCGACCTCAACGTGGAACGGCTGCGCGTGTGCACCGCCACCGGCGATCTCGACACGTCCCTCTGCGCCGAAACCACGCAGACATGGTTCATCCCCGGCGTGTCGCCGCTGGCCCCTTCGGGGGTGTTCCGCAGCATTCTCGTGGACAAGGCCACGGGCCTGCGCGCCTGCATGCCGCAGGAAGGCCGCACCGAAGCCCGCGTCTGGGAATTCTGGCCCAGCGACCTGGCCCGCATGTTCGCGCTGGCCGGAACGCCCAAGCCCCCACCCCCGCCCTTCGAGGCGCAATGCCGCCAGGACCGGGGAAGTTCCGGCCTGCCGCCCGCCATCATCCAGCCCAAGGCCGGCCTGACCTACCGCGCAGACCCGGCCCGAGGCGCGCAGGGGCCCCTGGTCTTCATGGCCCATGCGGAAGCCGGCGTCGGCGCGCTCTACTGGTTCGTCAACGACCGCTATCTGGGCAGCACGGCCCCGGGCGAGCCCCTGCTGTGGCAGGCCGTTCCCGGCGACGCCGTGGTGCGCGTGGTGGACGACGCGGGGCGCGCCGCGCACAGGAACATCCGCGTCAGGTCGACGCCCTGAACCATGGCCCCAGGGGAGGGGGAGGAAGGGAGGGAGGAGGGGGACAGGGCCGGGAACGCGGATGCGCGCCACGGACGGTCCCCCGCCCGCCCTGCTAGGCATGGCCCTGCCAGGCGTTGCCGTACCCCGTTCCCGCCCCGCCGTCCGCGCCGAACATCTCCACCGCCGCCTCGATGAGGCCGGGCTCCATGAAGTCCGTGCTGCGCTCTATCTGGCGGCTGGCCGCGCGGCGCATGCCCGCCACGAAGGGCGCGGCCCCGTCGCCGTGGGCGACATCCAGGGCGTCGGCCACGGTGCCGCACAGGTAGTGCACGCACAGCGGCGACTTGAAGAGGCGCAACGGGCAACCGGTGGCCGTCAGGTACGGACAACCCCGTTCGCCCATGGCCGCGCCTTTGGCGTGGTGCGCGCCCTCGTCGGCCTGAAGGCGGGCCAGCGCGTCGCCCATGCGCAGGGCAAGCCCGCTGGGCTGCTGCATCATGATGTCCGACAGGCTGAACACCACGTTGTGGCTGCGGTTGCAGCAGCCCAGCGGGGGCCGTTCGCAGCCGTCGCGGCAGATGTGCTTGGTGGCGCGTCCCTGCACCACGTCCAACTGGCGGGTGTACAGGGAGTAGCCGATGAGCGCGCGGCGCAGGCCGTCGTCCATGGCGCCCAGATGCGCGCTGAGCCGGGTGACCTGGCGGCGCACCGTGCGCTGTGAAAGCAGCGGGTAGCCCCGCCCGGCGAACAGGGTCACGTCGTGGTCCACCCCGCCGGTCTCCGGGCCCGGCAGCGCGTCGAGCCAGCCGTCGATGGGCATGGGCGGTGCACCTTTGCGGATTGCGGGACGAATGAACAGCCGGGAGGGAAAAGAAGAGGAAACGGCGAAGACGCGCCATCCGCCCTGCATCCGCACGCATCGGACGGCACGACGGCGGGGCGTCGCCCACTGCTTGCCGCAGCGCACGACGCCTTCCACCGAAGATTGCTGTCTTGTCGCGTAGCATGCCGTTTCGCACATTGTACATCACGATCTTGGTGCATCGCCGCACGAGTGGCGCACCTTGCCGCTCTCTCCCCATCATCCCCGCACGCTCGCCGCATGACGTGCCGCGACATCCCGGAAATGCGCCACACCACCCACCCCGCTCCCGGCCCGGCCCGCACAACGCGAAGGGGGCATGGCCCAAAGGCCATGCCCCCCTTGCATTCCGCGCCCGGCACTGCCGGTGCGCGCTCGTCGTCCCTCCGGCCGGCACCCTGCGCCGGTCACGCCGCACGGCCGGCGGGCCGTGCGGCTAGAACTCGTACACCAGGTTGAAGGTCAGCTTCTTGGCGGAGTTCAGGTCTTCGCCCACGGCGCCCCAGGTGTCCTCGTCCAGATCCAGGCGGATGTAGCCCATTTCCAGGATGAAGGTGAGGTTTTCGTAGATCTGGTAGGTGTGGTCGAAGTTCACTTCCCAGGCGCTGTCCTCGTCGGTCAGGAACACGCCGCCGCTGGCCGGGGCCAGCGCGTCGGCGAGACCGGCGGTGTCCTTCACCAGTTCGGAATCGTTGGTGCCGCGCATGTAGACCACGCGCAGGACGTGCGACAGGTTTTCGACGAACGAGATGTCGGCCAGTTGCACGCCGACGCCCCACAGGCCCGCGCCGTTCAGGGCGAACTGGCTGTCCTGGTTGAACGCGGAGCCGGGGAAGCCGAAGCTGGTGGGCGCCCAGG
Organism: Nitratidesulfovibrio sp. 1201_IL3209; assembly: GCF_036763125.1. NCBI lineage: Bacteria > Pseudomonadati > Thermodesulfobacteriota > Desulfovibrionia > Desulfovibrionales > Desulfovibrionaceae > Nitratidesulfovibrio > Nitratidesulfovibrio sp. 1201_IL3209. The sequence continues at coordinate 10,643 of NZ_JBAIYT010000037.1, read as the reverse complement.
CATTGGGCGAGATGGAGGGCATGCGCTCGGAGCCGTTGTCGAGGTCGTCGTCTTCGCCGCTGCCGTACCAGGCGAACACGCCGGGGGTCATCATGTCCATCTTGTACTCGACCATGGCCGAAACCAGCCAGCCTTCGCGGGTGGCGTAGTCGTCGTCGGCGTCCTTGTTGCCGTAGGTGAAGTCCATCTTCACGGCGAAGGGGTCGAACATGGACAGTTCAAAGGCCACGCCGCCCCACCACGCATTGTGGGTGGTGGTGTCGTCGCCGGTCATGCCGACGCGTTCGCCCAGGCTCTGCATGCCGTCCTGGAAGATTTCCCACGATTCGGTGTCGGTGCCGTCCACGTCCTTGCCCACCGAGGCGTACAGGAGGTACGGGGTCACGCTGACGCCGTCCAGGGTCACCGGCGCGGTCAGGCCGAACACGTCCACTTCGTCGAAGTGGTTGCTGCCCGCGCTTTCTCCGGACGAGGTGTCGTAGGGGCGCGCCCAGAAGGCGGTGAGGCCCAGGTTGTCATTGACGGCGTAGCTCAGCACCAGGGCGGCCACGTCCTCGTCGCTCAGGATGGGGCTGGCGCCGAAGGTGGCGCCGGGCAGGTCCATGCCCTGCAGGCCCATGCGCACCTTCAGTTCGGTTTCGGGCACCACCCAGTCGATGTACGACCGGCGCACCTTCACCGACTTGCCGTCGGAACCCAGGGCGCCGTCTTCCTGGCCCCAGGTGGTGGTGCCCATTTCCAGGAACACCACGCCGCGCAGCGATTCGCTGGCGATGATGTCGATCTGGGTGCGCAGCCGCTGGTGGGCGGCGAAATCGTCTTCGCTGTCCCCGCCGTCATCGGCGGAACGGTAGTTCAGGCCATCGGTCCACGAAAAATCGAAGGCCCATTCGCCCTTGGCCTCGATGGTTGCCGCACCGGCCGGGGATACGGCGCCGCACAGCAGCGCCATGCCCAGCAGCAGGGTGATCAAACGTTTCATGTTTCCTCCTTCCTTCTTCCTTGCAGGAATATTCTTCGGACCGGCGGCATTGGCGCCGCGCGGCCCCGTGCAACGCCGCGCCGCGCAGGGGTGCGGTGGGCGTTTCCGTGTCGAATACTGAAAACGATTCTCACAGTCAATCTCATATCTGGAATATCCCGGTTCTCGCCCGCTGCCTTCCCTCCCCCTGCGCCGGGGCACGGCCAGCCTCCATTCCGGTTTCGAAACATCGCCGAAACGCATTGTTTCACGATGATACGTCACCCGGAAAATGCATCACGGGCCACCACCCCATGTTGCAATGCGGCACACACAGATGCGTACGTATTTTCTACCTGAGCAGTCGCATTGATATTCTACCATTGCAGTAGACAATCAAATCTACCACGCAAGTAGACTACTATTTTTTACAACACCACTTCCCCGGTAGTCTTTCCTGTGTTACACCATCTTCAAATACATCCGCATTTGCGACGTTACATTATAGTGCAACGATCATTCTTCTGCGCCTGGCATGCAAGCGACCGGCGCAGAACAGGAGGTCCGCATGTCCACATCCACCGCAACCCCGCAAACGGCCCACGGCCTGCCGGAAGCCCCGCCCGCCGCGCGCGCCGCAGCGGGGCTTCCGCACCCCGACCCCGGCGACTGGGAGCCGGGCAGGCGGGTCATCGCGCCGTCCTTCGCGCCGTTGCCCGGCCACCAGTGGCAGGAAGAGCCGCTCATGTCGCACGACGGCATGCACGTGGCCGCCGTGGTCCGGCAGGAGGACGACAGCTTCACCATGCGCGTGGACGACGAGGTATGGGATGCGGGGTTCGACAAGGTCTGGTCGCCGCGCTTCCTGCCTGACGGGCGGCTGGTCGCCATCGTGCAGCAGGACGGGGAATGGACCGTGGCCGTGGACGGCGAACCGTGGCCGGAAACCTACGGATTCATCTGGTCGCTGCTGCACGGTCCCGCCGGAAAGGTGATCGCCGCCGTGCAGCAGGACATGCGCTACGGCATGATCGTGGACGGCGAGCCCTGGGAGACGCTGTACGAAAACGCCAACAACTTCGCCCTCAGCCCCGACGGCCGCCGCACCGCCGCCGTGGTGCAGACCGTGCCGCTGGGCCAGGCCGACATCGAGACCTTCACCCGGGGCGTGTACAGCGTGGCCGTGGACGGCGAGGCATGGGGCCGCAACTTCATGAACGTGTGGACGCCCGTGTTCGACAACCGCAACGACCGGGTGGCCGCGCAGGTGCGCCTTTCCCATTCCGAATACACTGTGGCCGTCAACGGCGCGCCGTGGCCCGCCACCTTCCCCTGCGTGTGGGAACCCTGCTTCGACCCGGCCACCGGCGCGGTGGCCGCCCCGGTGCGCAAGGACGGCCGCTGGGGCATGGCCCTGGACGGCACCCTGCTGTGGGAGGCGCGCTTCTTCCAGTGCTGGACGCCCGCCTGGAGCCACGACGGACGGCACCTGTGGGCCATCGTGGCCCCCCGCTACGGCAGCTTCACCGTGGCCCGCGACGCGTCGCCCTGGTCGTTCGCCGCCCCGGTGGTCACCGACCTGGTCCTGTCGCCCGACGGCACCCGCGCCGCGGCCCTGGCCAGCCACGACAACGCGGCCTGGCAGGTGGTGGTGGACGGCGTGGTCTGGCCCGGCCGGTGGGACATGGCCTGGCGGCCCGTGTTCAGCCCGTGCGGGCGGCACGTGGCGGTGCGGGTGAAGGACCGCGGCCGCGAAACGGTGCTGCTGGACGGCCGCCCGTGGCACGACGCGTTCACCACGGCGTGGGATCCGGTGTTCGGCCCCGCCACGGCCAACGGCGCGGGCATGGCCGTGCTGCTGCGGGGCATCCGCGACGGCGCGTGCGAACGGTGGGTGGCCACCCCCGACGATTTCAGGGCCTGACCGGCCAGCGGAGGCGACAGCAATGCAACAACTCTACAATTTCGCCGTGGGTCCCCTGGCCTGGGTTGCCTGGGCCGTATTCCTGGGCGGGGCGGCATGGCGCCTGGTCTCCATGTGGGCGCTGGCCCGCAAGAAGGACATGAACGCCGTGGCCTACATGGACGTGCGCTTCGCCGCGCGCTCCATGGCCCGCTGGGCAACCCCCTTCGCCACCCTGGGCTGGCGGGCCAACCCGGCCGTCACCGTGGCCACCTTCGCCTTTCACACCGCGCTGGGCCTGTTGCTGCTCTTCGCGCCGGGGCACGCGGTGCTGTGGGACTACGCCTTCGGGGTCAATGTCTGGTCGTTGCCGGAAGGCGTGGCCGACGTCCTGACCGTGCTGGTCATCCTGCTGTGCGGGTTCTTCGCGTGGCGCAGGCTCCAGTTGCCCACTGTCCGCTTCGTCACTCGGCCCATGGACTGGCTGGTGCTGGCGCTGGTGGCCGTGCCGTGCGTTACCGCGTTCCTGGCCAAGCAGCAGATCGGCGACAACCTGCTGCTGTCCACCCTGCACGTGCTGTCGGGCGAGGCCATGCTGATGGCCCTGCCCTTCACCCGGCTGTCGCACGCCATCTTCTCGCCCTTCACCCGGGCCTACATGGGCTCGGAATTCGGCGGGGTGCGCCACTGCCCCGACTGGTGACGCCGGTTCGGCGGGCAGGGCAGGCGGCGGCATGACGGATCGGGCGGCATGACGGATTGGCCGGACCGCACGGACTGGATTGACGGGCCGGATTCATCGGAAGGGCGCACCGCGCCATCCCACGGGAGACAACCACATGAGCGCAACGGAATTCTCGGGCATCGCGGAACGCCGCATAGAGGACGCCAACCTCGTGCGGGGCGTGTCCGCCCTCACGCGCGAACGCATCGAACGCGTGGTCAAGGCCGTGACCAGGGGCGAGGCCGGGGCGCGCCTGGCCGTGTACCACGAAACCTGCATGCGCTGCGGCATGTGCGCCGACGCCTGCCACTACTGCATCTCGCACGACGGCGACCCCACCTATTCGCCCGTGGGCAAGATGGAACAGACCATGTGGAAGCTGCTGCGCACCGGCGGCAGGGTGGACCCGGACGACATCTACGGCATGGCCCAGATCGCCTACACGGAATGCAACCTGTGCCGCCGCTGCGTGCACTACTGTCCCGTGGGCATCGACACCGGCTACGTCATGGGCCTGGTACGGCGCATCTGCCACCGCCTGGGCGTGGTGCCGCTGTACATCCAGGACACCGCGCACAGCCATTCCGGCACCATGAACCAGATGTGGGTCAAGGACGACGAATGGCTGGACAGCCTGGTGTGGCAGGAGGACGAGGCGCGCAGCGAAATTCCCGCCCTGCGCATCCCCTTCGACAAGGAAGGGGCGGACTGCCTGTACTCGGTCATCGCGCCGGAGCCCAAGTTCCGCACCCAGCTCATCTACCAGGCGGCGGTGATCATGGACCAGGCCGGGGTGGACTGGACCATGCCCTCGGCCCCTGGCTGGGACAACAGCGACATGTGCATGTTCACCGGCGACTACGAGATGATGGGGCGGCTGAAGCGCTGCCACTTCGAGATGGCCCAGAAGCTGAAGGTGCGGCGCATCGTCATGGGCGAATGCGGGCACGCCTTCCGCTCCGTGTACGACGTGGGCAACCGCTGGCTGGGCTGGAAGAACCACCCGGTGCCCATCGTGCATTCCGTGGAGTTCTTCTGGGAACTGCTGACGGAAGGAAAGATAAAGCTGGCCAAGAAATACGACGAGCCGGTGACCATCCACGACCCGTGCAACATCATCCGGGGGCGCGGCCTGATGGACAAGCTGCGCGAGGTCACCCACGCCCTGTGCTCCAACGTGGTGGAAATGCACCCCAACCGCGAGCACAACCTGTGCTGCTGCGCGGGCGGCGGGGTGATCAACTGCGGGCCGCCCTTCAAGGGCGTGCGCCTGGCGGGCAACAAGGCCAAGGCCGACCAGCTTGCCGCCACGGGCGTGCACACGGTGGTGGCCCCCTGCCACAACTGTCACGGCGGGCTCGAAGACATCATCCACCACTACAAGCTCGGCATGCACACCAAGTTCCTGGGCGACCTGATCTACGACTGCATGGAAAAGCCCGGCGCCGCATAGGCACGGCAAGGAGCACCCCCATGAAGGCACCACGTTCCCTGCCGGTGGCGGCGATCCGGCTGGCCATGGCGGCGGCGATCCTGGCGGCCGCGCTGCTGTTCCCGCTGCTGCCGCCCGTGCCCACGGCCCCGGCGCAGGACGACATGACCCATCTCGCGCCGGACGCGCTGGCCCCGCATTCCCGGCCCGCCGCCCGGTTCGTGCACGACACGCACAACGAAAAGGCCAGGATCGACGAGTGCGGCACGTGCCACCACGGCACCACCGAGGACGGGCGGCGCGACCCGGCTGCGCCCACGTCCGAGGGCACGCCCTGCGCGGACTGTCACGCCGCCGCCAACGGCACGGGGGGCAAGGGCACGCCGCTGGAGCGCGCCTACCACCGCCAGTGCATGGGCTGCCACAGGGAACAGGGCAAGGGCCCCACGGCCTGCGGCGGCTGCCACACCAAGGTCTGAGGCGCGGCGGCGGAACGGCGGAAACGGCAACCGGCCCCCTGCGGCGCCCCACGTCACACCCGACGGAGAACACATGGACACCGTGCACCTTGCCCCCGACGGAACGCTCCGCACGCCGGCCAGCTCTGGCGGATCTGGCGGGTCTGCCGGAGCTGCCGGATCTGGCAGTCAGGGCGGAACGGTCCACGCCGACCCGCTGCCCTGCCTGCGGCTGGCGGCGGTGCTGGACGCGGGCTGCACGCTGCGCTCGTTCTTCGCCCTGCTGACCCGGTACGCGGAACTGCAACGCCTTGGCCCGTTCCTGCCCGCCGCCGTGGCGGACGCGGCCCGCTGCCCGGCCGAGGGCTGCCGCGCCGAGGGGGTGACCGGCCTTGCCCTGCGCAAGACGGTGGACCTCATCGGCTACCCCGGCGGCCCGCGCGCGGAAATCTACCTTTCGCTGCGGGCGCTGGCGCCGGGGGCGAACAGCCCCTGCGGCCGCGACGGCGAAACGGAACACGAAATCAGGTTCATCCCTCTCGACGCCCTTCTGGATCTGCCGCTCTCGCTGGGCGGCCTGCGACACGTGGTATTCGGGGACAGGACGCGGGTGCTCGACTGCGAGACCACCTTCAGCCTGTTCGAAGTCATCGAGGGCCTCGCATGGGAGCTCGGCTTCCAGGGCGGCGCCAGACACTGCAGCCTACGGAGGTAAACGCCATGTTCGGTAAGATCCTCTTTGCGACGTCGGCCTCGCCGGCATGCGACAACGCGGCCAAGGTGGCCTTCGAACTGGCCCGGCGCAGCGAGGCGCGCCTGTACGTCTTCCATGTGCTGGGGGTGCCCACGCGCGGCTTCGGCCACTACGTGCGCGACCTGAAGTCCGGCGAGGAGGAAGTGGCCGACGCGGACTACCGCGAATGGGTCACCGAAGAGCTGAAGCACGTCTACGAGGCCCAGTTCAAGGAATTCGGCCCGCCCAACGCCGCGCTGCAACTGGCCGTGGGCGTGCCGCACACCGAAATCCTGCGCTTTGCCCGGCAGGAAGGGGTGGACCTGATCGTCATGGGCGCGCACGGGCGCGAAGAGGACGCCGCCGCCTCGCGGGTGCGCTCCATCATCGGCAACACCATGCAGAAGGTGGCCAAGTCCGCCCGCTGCCCGGTGCTGATCGTGAACCGGCCGTGCAACACCTGCTGGCACATGTTCTCCAACATCATCTTCAGCACCGACTTCTCCAAGCCCGCCGACGCGGCCTTCCAGTTCGCCTACAAGACCGCGCGCGAGGTGGGCGCCAAGCTGTACCTGTTCCACGCCTGCGACCTTGGCGGCGCGGGGCTGTACCCCAGCCAGGCCGAGATCGAACGCCAGTTGGAGCGGGCGCGCAGGCAGATGCAGGACAAGTACGTGAGCAAGATGACCGACTACGACAACTATCAGGTGGAAATCTGGGAAGGCACGCCCTACGTGGAAATCCTGAAGTACGCCCGCGACCGCAAGGCGGACCTCATCGTCATGGCCCACCACGCCAGGGACGTTCCCGCCGAGGACGCGGAAATCGGCTCCACCGTGGAGCAGGTGGTGTTGCGCTCGGCCTGTCCGGTGGCCAGCGTGACGCACGCGGAACGGGTTGCCTGACGCCAGCCCCTTGAAGACAAAACAACTGTGCGGGTAGGCCCATGGCGCTGGTGCTGGTGGTGGACGACGACCTGTCGTTCCGGTTCTTCCTGAAGGCCCTGTTCGAAACCGACGGGCACGAGGCCGTGGCCGCCCGCAACGGCGCGGAAGGGTTGGAGACGGCCCGCCGGCGGCGGCCCGACCTGGTGGTGCTGGACGTGATGATGCCGGGCGGCGGGGGCCTGCCCATGTACCGCGCCATGCAGGCCGACCCCGCCCTGCGCGCCGTGCCGGTGATCATGCTGTCCGGCGTGGGCGGGGCCACCTTCGCCCACGGGCTGTCCATGTGCCGGGCCGCGGACGGGGGTGGGGGCACGGACGGAAATGGGAACAAGGACGTGGACGCGCCGTTCGCCTACGTGGAAAAGCCCCCCCGGCCGGACAGGCTGCTGGAACTGGCGCACCGGGCCTTGGACGGGCGCCGGACCGAAACCGGGAACGGCCGGCGAAACGAAAGGGACAGCGGATCGGCAGCGGCGGAAGGGACAGCAAGGGACAAAGCCGGGGCGGACCCGGACGGAATATCACAGAGGACGGGGCAGGCAGCGGCGGCACAGCGCGCCGCCACGCACGACGTCAAGGAGAATGAGCGCATGCCGTACAAGATACTGGTCGTGGACGACGACCCCTACATCGTGAAGTACATGGTGGATATCCTTTCCGACAACGGGTACGCCACCTGCTCCGCCTCGGACGGCAGCGAGGCGTTGGAGGTGCTGCAACGCGAACGCCCCGACCTCGTCACGCTGGACCTGGAAATGCCCAACGAGTGGGGGCCGCGCTTCTACCGCAAGATGACCAAGGAAGAGGCCTTCCGCGACATCCCGGTCATCGTCATCAGCGGGCTGTCGGGCATCCACCTGGCCATCCGCAACGCCGTGGCCTCGCTGAAGAAGCCCTTCGACCCCAACCGCCTGCTGGAAATCATCCGCGACACGCTGGAAAAACGCGGGGAACTGGCGGCGGAAGCGCCCGAAGCGCGGCAGTAGCGGGCTGCACGCCCGCCGGCCTTATGGGACGGCGGCGGGCGTGACACCGGAGAAGGCGCCCGCATCGGGGCGGGCAATACCCTCTCCGGCGGCCCGCCCTTGCCGCGCGCGGCTCCGCGTGGGACAATGAGGCATCCGGGCGCCATCCGGGCGGCCTCCGACAGCGCATCTGCCGCGCCGCCCGCCACGCCCCATCCCCCGATGGCCGCGCCGGGACACGGGACGAGGCTCACCGCCCCGCGAAACCGCACCCGGAGCGCGCCGGGCCCACACCGGACCACGAGGAGCCGCGCATGGGCGCATCGATCCTGCTGGTGGACGACGAGGAAGGCATCCGCACCGTGCTCGGCATATCCCTTGCCGACGCGGGCTACCACGTGACCACCGCCGCCAGCGGCGAAGAGGCCCTTGCCCGGTTCGCCGAGCGCAGGCCCGACATCGTGCTCACCGACATCAAGATGCCCGGCCTGTCCGGGCTGGACCTGCTGGAGCGCATCAAGGCCGCCGACCCGGACGTGGAAGTGATCATGCTCACCGGCCACGGCGACATGGACCTGGCCATCCAGAGCCTGAAGCGCGACGCCACCGACTTTCTCACCAAGCCCGTCAACGACGACATGCTTGAAGTGGCCCTGCGCCGCGCCGGGGAACGCATGTCCATGCGCAGCCGCCTGCGCGGGTACACCGAAAACCTGGAACAGATGGTGCGCGACCAGTCGGCCCGGCTGGTGGAGGCGGAGCGCCAGTTGGCCGCGTTGCAGGTCATGGACGGCATCGCCAGCGGCATCCGCTCGCTGTGCAGCGCCCTGGACGACGGCGGGCTGTTCAACGAACTGCCCTGCTTCGTGGCCGTGCACAACGCCGACCTGGAAATCGTCTCCACCAACCAGCTGTACAAGGAACGCCTGGGCCACCGCATCGGCAGCCGCAGTTGGGAGGCGTACGCCGGGCGCGGCCCCGGCGACCGGCTGTGCCCGGTGATGCGCGTGCTGGAAACGGGCGAGGGGTTCCGCTCCAACGAAGTGCTGCTGGACAAAAACGGCCAGGAAATCCCGGTCATCGTGCACACCGCGCCCATCTACGGCAACGACGGCGACGTGGAACTGGTGCTGGAGCTTTCGGTGGACGTCTCCGAGGTGCGCCGCCTGCGCGAAGACCTGCGCCTGACCCGCGAACGGTTCCGCCAGCTGTTCGACGAATCGCCCTGCTACGTGGCGGTGATGGACCGCGACTTCGGCGTGGTGGAGGCCAACCGGAGATACCGCGAGGATTTCGGCGACCCCACCGGCCGCCGCTGCCACGACGCCTTCGCCCACCGTCTGGCCCCCTGCTCCGGCTGCCCGGCGGGCCGCACCTTCGACGACGGGCGGCCCCACCAGGCGGAAACCGTGGTCACCGCGCGCGACGGACGGCAGGTGAACGTGCTGGTGTGGACGGCCCCCCTGCGCGACGCGGACGGGCGCATCACCGAGGTCATGGAGATGTCCACGGACATCACAGAACTGCGCCGCCTGCAGGACCGGCTTTCGCAACTGGGCCTGCTGCTGGGGTCCACGGCGCACGGCATCAAGGGGCTGCTCACCGCGCTGGACGGCGGGGTGTACCGCCTTGGCAGCGGCATCGCGCGCGGGGACGCGGCGCGGGTGCAGGACAGCCACCAGGACATCCGCCACCTGGTGGACCGGCTGCGCAAGATGGTGCTGGACCTGCTGTACTACGCCAAGAACCGCGAACTGAACTGGGAGGTGGTGGTCACCCGCGCCTTTGCCGAGGATACGGCGGCGCTGGTGGAGGCCAAGGCCGCGGAGCGCGGGGTGCGCTTTCTGCGGGATTTCGGGGGCACGGGGGCCGGGGAGAGCGCGGAAACCGGGGCGAACGCCGGAGAGGCGACGGACGCGGCGCAGGCCGGATCGTCGGGAAACGGCGGCGCCGCCGACCTCGGCACCTTCGAGGCCGACGCCGGGGCGTTGTCGTCCGCGCTGGTGAACCTGCTGGAAAACGCCGTGGAAGCCTGCGCGGCCGACACGCGCAAGCAGGACCACGCGGTGACCTTCCGGGTGCGGGGCGCGCCGGGCGAGGTGACCTTCACCATCATCGACGACGGCACCGGCATGGACCGCGAGACCCGCGAAAAACTGTTCACCCTGTTCTTCTCGTCCAAGGGCACTGCCGGGACGGGCATCGGCCTGTTCGTGGCCAGCCGGGTGGTGCAGCAGCACGGCGGGCACATCGCCGTGGCCTCCGAGCCCGGCGAGGGCAGCACCTTCACCGTGTCCCTGCCGCGCCGCCTGCCCGACGCGGTGCGCCGGGGCGAGGCGGAACGCGAGTCTGCCCTTGATGACGGGAATAATATTTCCTGACGCGATGTTAAGTGGGTCTTCGACGTTAGCTGTGGAATTCACGCCTCCAAGAGTTGGGTGATGGGCGCTCCGATCAGGTAGATCATGGTGATGAAGGTTGTTACGTTCCGATACCCTCTGGCCCGCGAGCGAGCAGCCT
>NZ_JBAIYT010000036.1:0-40193 GCF_036763125.1 Nitratidesulfovibrio sp. 1201_IL3209 | reverse complement strand
GGGGGCGCTTTTCAAAGCGCCCCCGCCCCCGATTATTCTCCCAATGTTCCTAAATGCTACGGCTTCTCGCGCAGGTCGATGACGCGCTTGGCCTTGCCCTCGGAACGCTGGATGGAGCGCGGCTCCACCAGGCGCACCTTGGCCGTGACGCCCAGGAATTCCTTGATGGTCTTCTGCAGGCGCGCTTCGCGGCGTTGCAGGTTCTTGATCTCGTCCGAGAAGAATTCCTCGGAGACTTCCACCTGCACCTCGATGTTGTCCAGGTTGCCCTCGCGGGTGACCAGCAGCTGGTAGTGCGGGGCCAACCCTTCGGTTTCCATGAGGATGGATTCGATCTGCGAGGGGAACACGTTCACCCCGCGGATGATCAGCATGTCGTCGCTGCGGCCGGTCACGCGGCGCATGCGCACGTGGGTGCGGCCGCAGGCGCAGGGGGTGTAGTCCAGCGAGGTGATGTCGCGGGTGCGGTAGCGCACCAGCGGGATGCCTTCCTTGGTCAGGGTGGTGATGACCAGTTCGCCGGTGGCGCCGGGGGGCAGGGCTTCTCCGCTGACCGGGTCGATGATTTCCGGCAGGAAGTGGTCCTCGTAGATGTGCATGCCGCACTTGGCCTCCACGCATTCCATGGAGACGCCGGGGCCCATGATTTCGGACAGGCCGTAGATGTTCAGCGCGTCGATGCCGAGCTTGCTTTCGATTTCCGCCCGCATTTCCTCGGACCACGGCTCCGCGCCGAACACGCCGATGCGCAGGGGCAGTTCGCGGATGTCGATGCCCGCTTCCTCGGCGGCTTCGTGCAGGTACAGGCTGTACGAGGGGGTACAGCAGATGACCGTGGCCCCGAAGTCGCGCAGCAGCAGCACCTGGCGCTTGGTGGCCCCGCCCGACACGGGAATGACCGTGGCGCCCAGGCGTTCCGCGCCGTAGTGCGCGCCAAGGCCGCCGGTGAACAGGCCGTACCCGTAGGCGTTGTGGATGAGGTCGCGGCGGGTCACTCCGGCGGCGGCCAGGCTGCGGGCCATCAGTTCGGCCCAGTTGTCCAGGTCGCGCTTGGTGTAGCCCACCACGGTGGCCTTGCCGGTGGTGCCGCTGGAGGCGTGCAGCCGCACGATGGTGTCCTTGGGCACCGCGAACAGCCCGAAGGGGTAGTTGTTGCGCAGGTCCTGCTTTTCGGTGAAGGGCAGCAGGGTGACGTCGGATAGCCGCTTGATGTCCGCCGGGGTCACCCCCGCCTCTTCGAACCGGCGGCGGTAGTGGGGCACGTTGGCGTAGACGCGCTCGCAGAGGTTCTTCAACCTGCGCAGTTGCAGCGCTTCCAGCTCCTCGCGCGGGAGCGTCTCGCGGTCGACGTCGAAAATCATGGGGCTCTCCTCTCGGGTTCACCGCAGGCGGTGCCGCGCGGCGCGCTGGCGCGGGCGGCCCGTGCGACACATGTCGGGCAAGGCCAACTTGTGCCCCAACTGCCGCATGCGGTCAAGGATGCCGGGGAGGTGCGGGGCAAAGGGCGGTGCGAAGGGGGCGGTGCGGGATTCCCAAGGCAGGTGGCATGGGCGGATACCGGGCCAGCGCACGGGAGGGCAGACGACGGGACCGCCCGGCCCGGAAGGGCGCGCGGCGCGCATTTGCGGAGGCGCGGGGAATGCGGTATATGAAATGTTTGGACAGTGGACGGGATCGGCCGCCGGGGCCCGCGCCGGGCCTGCCCGCCTCGTCTGCTTGCCGCGTCTGCTTGCCGCGCCAGCCCCAGGACATTTCGCAGGAACACCGCACCATGACCATGCCGCAATCCCCCGCGCAAGCTCCCGTCCAATCTCCCGGCCAAACTTCCGTGCAGTCGCCCGAATTCGCCGCCTTTGCCCGCTCCGTGCGCGAGGCACGCACCTGCCGCCGCTTCAGGGAGGACGCCGCCGTGCCCCTGGCCGCGCTGCACGCGCTGGTGGACACGGCGCGGGTGTGCCCCAGCGGGGCCAACCGCCAGCCGCTGCGCTATGCCGTGTGCGCGGATGCCGCGCGCAATGGCGCCGTGTTTCCGCACCTGCGCTGGGCCGCCTATCTCAAGGACTGGGGCGGCCCGGTCCCCGGCGAGCGCCCGGCGGCGTACATCGCCGTGCTGTGCGACAAGAAGGGCTCGCCCACGCCGGAAATCGACCTCGGCATCGCGGCGCAGACCATCCAGTTGGGCGCGCAGGCGCTGGGCCTAGGCTGCTGCATGATCGGCGCCTTCGACCGCGACGGCGTGCGTGCCGCCCTGGGGCTGGACGCGGCCCCCTTCGCCACGCTGGACTTGGTGCTGGTGCTGGCCTTGGGTGTGCCCGCCGAAACCCGCGTGCTGGACATCGTGGGCGAGGACGGCGACATCCGCTATCACCGCGATGCCGACGGCACCCACCGCGTGCCCAAGCGGTCCCTGGCCTCGGTGCTGCTGCTGGCCCACGGCGACGGGGACGCGGATACGATGGGATAGAGAGTTGCCCCCCCCCTCGCCCCTCGATCCCGTCCCGAACAGGCCGGGCACGCGGGGCAGGCCGTGATCACGAAGGAACGGCGGACCTTCCGCCACACGTAGAGGAACACCCCGGCCCGCGCCCGGGCCGGACCACAGGACACCGCATGAAACCCATCGAAAAGAAGTTCAAGGACATCCCCACCGCCGAGAAGGTGGCCACCTTCGTGGGCTGGCTGGAAGAAAAGAAGGGCCGCGACGTGCTGGCCCTGGACCTTGCGGGCATGAACGCCTTTGCCGAGTCCATCATCATCGTCACCGCCGGGTCCGTGCGCCATGCGCAGGGCCTGGCCGACCACGTGCTGGGCATGTGCGACGACGGGAAGATCGAATTCCTGCGCATGGAAGGCTATCAGGCCGGGCAGTGGATTCTGCTCGACTGCAACGACGTGATTATCAACGTCTTCCAGCCTCCGGTGCGCGAAATGTTCCGGCTGGAAAGCCTGTGGGCCGACGCGCCGGTGCTGCACGACGGGCGCGAACTGGCCCCGCCGGTGGAAGCCGCCACCGCCTCGGCGGGCACCCACAGCGGCGTGCGCCGCATGGCGGGCCGCGTGGCGGGCGCCCGCGCCGCCGCCGTGACCACCAAGCGCGCGGCCACCTCGTCCGCCGCGGCCGACGCCGAAGAGCCCAAGCCCCGTGCCCGCAGCCGCAAGCCCGCCGCGCCCAAGGCCCCCGAAGGGGACGACCAGTGAGCGGGACGGGCGCGGGCAAGGGGCTTACCCCCACGGTACTGCTGATTCTGGACGGCTGGGGCATCGCCCCGGCCGGGCCGGGCAACGCGGTGTCGCTGGCGCGCACCCCCAATCTGGACCGGCTGACCGCGCTGCCCTCGCGCGCCACGCTGGCCTGTTCGGGCCGCGACGTGGGCCTGCCCGCCGGGTTCATGGGCAACTCCGAAGTGGGCCACATGAATATCGGCGCGGGCCGGGTGGTCTATCAGGACCTGACCCGCATCGACATGGCCGTGGAAAACGGCGAGCTTGCCAGCAACCCCGCGCTGTGCGGCCTGCTGACGGCCATCGCGGCAAAGGGCGGGCGGCTGCACCTGCTGGGCCTGCTCTCCGACGGCGGGGTGCACAGCCACATCCGCCACCTGCGCCCCATGGTCGAAGCCGCCAGGGCCCGCAACGTGCCCGTGCTCGTGCATGCCTTCCTGGACGGGCGCGACACCTCGCCCACCAGCGGCGCGGGCTACGTGGCCGACCTTGAGGCCATCCTGCGCAACACGGGCTGGGGGCGCATCGCCACCCTGACCGGCCGCTACTACGCCATGGACCGCGACAAGCGCTACGAGCGCAACGCCTTGGCCTGGGCTGCCCTGACCGGCGGCAAGGGAACCCTGGTGGATGCGTCCTCCTACTCGGGGGGCGATTCGCAGGGCGGTTCGCTGGCCGAGGCCGTGCGCGCCGCCTATGCGGCGGGCGAGACCGACGAGTTCGTCACCCCCCGCGTGGTCATGGAAAACGGTGCGCCCATCGGGCTGGTGGCCGACGGCGACGGCGTGTTCTTCTTCAATTTCCGGGCGGACCGGGCGCGCCAGCTGACCCGCGCCTTCATCGACCCCGCCTTCGACGGCTTCGACCGCGACGCCGACGGCGGCAAGCGGCCCGTGCTTTCCGGCTTCGTGACCATGACCGGCTACGACGCCAGCTTCGACGTGCCCGTGGCCTTCGGCAAGGACAACCTGGCCATGACCATCGGCGAGGTGGTGTCCTCCATGGGGCTGCGCCAGTTGCGCATCGCCGAGACGGAAAAATACGCCCACGTCACCTATTTCCTGAACTGCGGCCGCGAGGAGCCCTTCCCCGGCGAGGAACGCCGCCTGGTGGCCTCGCCGCGCGACGTGGCCACCTACGACCTGAAGCCCGCCATGAGCGCGGTGGAGGTCACCGACCTGCTGCTTCAGGAATGGGGGCAGGGCGGCTATTCCCTTGTGGTGTGCAACCTGGCCAACTGCGACATGGTGGGCCACACCGGCGTCATCCCGGCGGCCGTCGCCGCCGTGGAAACGGTGGACGCCTGCGTGGGCCGCATCGCCGAGGCGGTGCTGTCCGCCGGGGGACGGCTGATCGTCACGGCAGACCACGGCAACGCGGAAGAACTGCTGGACGGCGCGGGCAACCCGCAGACCGCGCACACCACCAACCGGGTGCACTGCGTGGTGGTGGAGCGCGACCCCTCGCATCCCGACGGCATGCGCGCGCTGCGCCTGCGCGGCGACGGCAGGCTGGGCGACATCGCGCCCACCATCCTCGGCCTGTGGGGCGTGGCCAAGCCGGACCTGATGACCGGCGCATCCCTGATCCGGCCAGATACTGAAATACGTGAAGACGGCGACACGGAGGCGGCATAGATGGCCGGTGACAACAGGAGCGGGAACGGGCAGGACGGCAAGAGCCGCAAGCCCCTGAACCCGGTGCGGCCCGACGGGCTGGAGGTGATCTTCTTCTACCCCTGCCCGCACTGCCGCCGCCAGGTGCCGCTGATCAGCCCCACCCAGCCATCCATGGCCCAGTGCGACTCGTGCATGCAGCATTTCCCCATCGTGCCGGTGGACGAGCGCACCGTACGCTTCCTGAAGGTGATGCTGGACAACGGCCGCGCCGCCATCGACCCCGACTTCGCCTGACGCTCCCAGCCTGACGCCGGATCGTCCGTGATGCCCGTGTCCGCATGATCGCGGGCCGGAACGATACAACGAAACGTCCCCCGTTCGCGGTTGCGAGCGGGGGACGTGCTGTTTGCGAGATGTCTGATGTGACGGCAGGTTACGCGTTGGCGCGACAATGGGCGAAGGCTTCGGAAATGCGTTCCTTCACGTAGTGCATGAATTCTTCGTCGCCGTCTTCCAGATTGAAGCAGCGGGCGTCGTTGCCGTTGAGGCCGGTGGGAATCCAGTCGCCGCGCTCTTCCGGGTCGGTCAGGGAGTCGTCGTGGAAGCACACCGACAGCCAGCGCGCGGCCGGGTCGTCGTCCACCACGTCCACCAGCACGGCCAGCGGGCGGGCGGCCCAGCCGGGAAAGGTGCCGCGCAGCGAATGGCTGACGCCGGGCCGGCTGACGAATTCCACCACCGCGCCGTCATGGGTATGCAGGTGGTCGCGCAGGGCCAGGAACACGGGCAGCACGCCGGAGGCGTCTTCCCCGGCGGCCCACTGGGCGATGAAGGCATTCACGGCGGCTTCGGTGGCGGCGTCGGCGTACATGGGCGTCTCCGTGGTTGTCGGTTGCGGTGGCCGCGCGGGCCGGGCGTCTGCAAGCGCTTGCATATGCATCCACGGGCCGGGACTGTCAACCCGGGCACGAAGCGGCCGGGAGGCAACACCGGGGGAGATGGCGGTACGGAACGGCCCAAATGGGTAGGATGTGCAGGCTGGGAAGGACGGGCAGGGTGTGCGCGCGGCAGTCTACGCCTTTTCCGCCGCCGGGGCGGGCACGGGACGCAGGTCGTAGCGGCGGATCTGCGGCAGGGGAAAGAAACGCAGGGTGCCGTCGGGCAGCAGCACTTGCAGGGTGCCCTGCGGGGTGGCGATGCATTCCAGGCAGTTCTGGGTCACCGTGCCCCCGTCGATGAACGCGATGTCCAGCCGCCAGCGCTGCGGCGCGCCCGCCTTGTGCCCGGAAAGCTCGTTCATGGCGCGTACCTCGCGCTCCATCAGGGCGCGCCATGCCGTCTTGACCAGCGTGCGGTTGTCCGGGGCGTCGTGGGCGCGGCACAGGCCCATCTTCAGGTTGTCCGGCGAGGGCACGAAGCCGAGCACCCAGCCGGTGGAGGCATCCGCGCCGCAGACATGGCAGGGGATCATGGCGTGCGCCTCCTGAAAGGGATGTTGCGGCGCGGGATTGCGCGTGGGGCTCGCGTGTGCGCCCCGTCTCACCCGCCTATACCGCCCCGGTCCCTGCTTGAAAAGATGCCCGGCGCGCAAAACGAAACGCGGGAAGGGGATGCGTGCATTCCCTTCCCGCGTGGCGTGCGGATGTAGTTTGCGGGGTCGGGCTACTGCCCGCGCAGGTGGCGCACCGCGTTCTCGAACAGCACGGTGCCCAGCGTCGCGGGTTCGCCCCTCGTCCAACCCGGATGGTTGGTGGGGTGGTTGAACGCCTCGGGGTGGGGCATCAGGCCCAGGATGCGCCCGGAAGGGTCGGTCAGCCCGGCGATGCCCAGCGGCGAACCGTTGGGGTTCCACGGATATTCCATGGTCGCCTCGCCGGTTTCCGGGTGGGCGTATTGCAGGGTGACCAGGTTTTCGGCCACCAGGCGGCGCATCACCTCGTCGTCCAGCGGCACCAGCTTGCCCTCGCCGTGGCGCACCGGCACGTACAGGGTGTCGATGCCCTTGGTGAACACGCAGGGGCTGTGGGGATTCACCTTCAGGGTCACCCAGCGGTCCTCGTAGCGGGCCGAATCGTTGTGGCCCAGCGACACCTGCCGCTCGAAGTACCTGCCGTCCAGGGCGGGCAAGAGGCCCAGCTTCACCAGCAGCTGGAAGCCGTTGCAGATGCCGATGGCCAGGCCGCCCCGGCCCACGAAGTCCTTCAGCCGGTCCAGCAGCGATTGCCCGTCGGCGTCGGAAAGATGCAGCCAGCGCTGCGCGGCGGCGTGGGCCGCGCCAAGGTCGTCCCCGTCCAGGAAGCCGCCGGGAAAGACGATGAAGTTGTAGTCCTCTATTCTGGTCCTGCGGGCCACGATGTCGGCGAAATGCACCACGTCCGCCCGGTCGGCCCCGGCAAGGCGGGCCGCGTGGGCCGATTCCTCGTACGAGTTCGTGCCGTAGCCGGTGATGACCAGCGTGTTCACCTGCGCCATGCGCTGCTCCTCGGTGGTTTTCTTGACTGTCCTGACTGTCTTGACAGGGGGATGTGCCTCGACTAGCTACTCGTCAGCGCTGCGCCGTTCGATTGTCCGGCATGCCTGTGGGGACGCATGCCCGGATGGGGCCTGCCCGTCAAGGACGTTTCCGCGAAAGTTTCCGGAAAGGTTTCCGGGGGCCTGAACGACGCGGCGGAAACGGGGGCCGGGCCCGGACCGTTTCCGCTGTCTTGCCGTCTCCGGAATGCCGTCCGGCGGCGTGTCGGCCGGCGGCGGGGTGGAACCCGCGCGCCTTGCCCGGAACCCCACCCGTGCGCAGGGGATAGCCGGGACCGCCGATATTACGTTCCAGTGGTGCATCACGTCAACGGCTGACCTTGATGCCGGAAATGTGGCATACGGTCCTGATGGCGTTTTTTTGCGTATGGCGACAACCGAAGGGCGGGTGCCGTAACGGGCGTGCGGCAAGGACCGCGCCCCGCGAGCGAGAGCAACCAGTCACTCAGGCAGGAGTTTCATGAAGACCAAGTTCATATTCATCACCGGGGGCGTGCTGTCCTCGCTCGGCAAGGGGCTGGCCGCCGCCTCCATCGGAGCGCTGCTGAAGGCCCGTGGGCTCAAGGTAACCATCCAGAAGCTCGACCCCTACATCAACGTCGACCCCGGCACGATGAACCCGTTCCAGCACGGCGAAGTGTACGTCACCGATGACGGCGCGGAGACCGACCTCGACCTCGGGCACTACGAGCGCTACCTCGGCGAGCCCATGTCGCAGAAGAACAACTACACCTCGGGCTCCATCTACCACCGCGTCATCAACAAGGAACGCCGGGGCGACTACCTGGGCGGCACCGTGCAGGTCATCCCGCACGTGACCGACGAGATCAAGAACGCCATCCTCGGCCTGGCCGACGACGACCCGGACGTGGCGCTGATCGAAATCGGCGGCACCGTGGGCGACATCGAGGGACTGCCCTTCCTGGAAGCCATCCGCCAGTTGCGCGGCGACCTCGGCCGCGACCACTGCCTGTACATCCACCTGACGCTGGTGCCCTACCTGAAGGCCGCGGGCGAGCACAAGACCAAGCCCACCCAGCACAGCGTCAAGGAACTGCGCTCCATCGGCATCCAGCCGGACATCATCCTGTGCCGCTGCGAAAAGGCCATCAGCGTCGACCTCAAGCGCAAGATCGCCCTGTTCTGCAACGTGGACCAGGACGCCGTGTTCTCGTCGGTGGACGTGGACAACATCTATGAAGTGCCCCTGCGCTTCTACGAGGAAGGCTTCGACCAGAAGATCGCCATCATGCTGCGCCTGCCCGCCAAGAACCCCAACCTGGAGCCGTGGGAAACGCTGATCCACACCTGCGCGCATCCGGAAGGGCAGGTGACCATCGCCATCGTGGGCAAGTACGTGGACCTCAAGGAGGCGTACAAGAGCCTGCACGAGGCGCTGATCCACGGCGGCGTGGCCAACAAGGTCAAGGTGGACCTGCGCTACGTGAACTCGGAAGAGATCACCGAGGCCAACGTGGCCGAAAAGCTGGCCGGGTGCGACGGCATCCTGGTGCCGGGCGGCTTCGGGCACCGCGGGGTGGAAGGCAAGATCCGCTCCATCCGCTACGCCCGCGAGCACAAGATTCCCTTCTTCGGCATCTGCCTCGGCATGCAGTGCGCGGTCATCGAGTACGCCCGCGACGTGCTGGGCCTGGCCGACGCCAACTCCGAGGAATTCAACGAGCTTACCGACAACAAGGTTATCTACCTGATGACCGAGTGGTACGACTTCCGCAAGGGCGCGGTGGAACGCCGCGACGCCTCCAGCGACAAGGGCGGCACGCTGCGCCTGGGCGCGTACCCCTGCGTGGTGGTGCCCGGCACCAAGGCGTGGGACGCCTACGGCGCCGAGCGCGTGGACGAACGCCACCGTCACCGCTTCGAGTTCAACAAGGCCTACTTCGAGGCCATGGCCGAAAAGGGCCTGGTGTTCAGCGGCCTTTCGCCCGACGGCGAACTGGTGGAAATCGTGGAATTGCCCGACCATCCGTGGTTCCTGGGCTGCCAGTTCCACCCCGAGTTCAAGTCCAACCCCATGCGCCCGCACCCCCTGTTCCGCGAGTTCATCAAGGCGGCCAAGAAGGAAGCCATGGGCGGCAGGAAGAAGTAGCCGCCGTACCGGGCGCGTGCCCCCCCGGACGTGCTTGCCCCGGACGAGTTCATCACTGACACGGTGCAACGCGCCTTCCCCGGCGGAAGGCGCGTTGCCGTCTGTGCGCGGTACGCCCCGGCCCTTGACGCGCCGCGATTCCGTCGCATTGTTAATCGTCGGCCCATGGCCGGATCACCGCCGCTGGATCACCGCCAACCCGATGTGGCGAAAGCCGCCGACTGATGGTAAAAGCGTCCGGCGGGGCAGGGGGACGCGCCGTTTCCGTCCCGCGCCCATTCTGGATATGACGCAGCATCTTTCCGGAACGCGCCGCCAGCCGCGCACGCCAGCCAGCGTGCCCAAGGCCCGGCGGCCGCGCGCCGTCCACCACGGAGACCCATGCATCCCGAAGCCCCCAGCACCACCCCGGCCGCTGCCGCCGCCTCCGGCGGCCTGACGCCGGAGGCCCTGTACGAACGCCTTGCGGCGCGCCGCTTCATCTTTGCCGGCCCCTGCGCCCTGGAAAGCCTGGAACTTGCCCTGGACACCGCCCACGCCGTGCGCGAGGCGGCCGAGGCCGCCGGGCTGTTCGCCGTGTTCAAGAGCTCGTGGGACAAGGCCAACCGCACCTCGCTGGACGGTTTTCGCGGTCCCGGCCTTGCGCGCGGCATGGAATGGCTGGCCCGCATCAAGCAGGAAACCGGCCTGCCCGTGGTCACCGACATCCACGAGCCGGAACAGGCGAAACCGGTGGCCGAAGTGGCCGACGTGCTCCAGATTCCCGCCTTCCTGTGCCGCCAGACCAGCCTGCTGCTGGCCGCCGCCCAGACCGGCCGGGTGGTCAACGTCAAGAAGGGCCAGTTCGTGGCCCCGTGGGACATGGCCCCGGCCCTGGACAAGCTGCGCTCCACCGGCAACCGGCGAATCCTGCTGACCGAACGCGGGGCCAGCTTCGGCTACAACAATCTGGTGGTGGACTTCCGCTCGCTGCCCATCATGCAGGGTTTCGGCGTGCCGGTGGTGTTCGACGCCACCCACTCGGTGCAGTTGCCCGGCGGCAAGGGCGCCTCGTCCGGCGGCGACCGCAGCTTCGTGCCCATGCTGTCCCGCGCGGCCGTGGCCGCCGGGGTGGACGGGGTGTTCCTGGAAACCCACCCCGACCCGGACCACGCCCTGTGCGACGGCCCCAACAGCTGGCCGCTGGACAGGCTGGCCCCGCTGCTGCGCGATTTCGCCGCCCTCTGGAGCCTGCCGTATGCAAGCTGAAGACCTGGCCCAAGATCTGGCCCGGTCCATCGCGCTGCTGGTGCTGGACGTGGACGGGGTGATGACCGACGGCGGCCTGTACTATGATGACGAGGGCCGGGTGACCAAGCGCTTCAACGTGCAGGACGGCCTGGGCATCAAGCTGGCGCAGGCGGCGGGCATCACCGTGGCGGTGATCACCGGGCTCACCTCCGGCGCGGTGGAAGCGCGCATCCGCGGCCTGGGCATCACCGACTACCACGCGGGCTTCCTGCACAAGTCGGACTGCATCGACGGAATCCGCCGCAAGCACGACCTTGAATGGTCGCAGGTGGCCTACCTTGGCGACGACTGGGTGGACTTCGGCCCCATGAAGCTGGTGGGCCTGCCCATGGCCGTGGCCAACGCCCAGCCCGAGGTCAAGGCCCTGGCCCGCTATGTGACCACCGCCAGCGGCGGGCACGGCGCGGTGCGCGAGGCCATCCGCTTCCTGCTGGCCCAGCAGGGGCTGCTGGACCGCATGCTGGAAAGCTGGCCGGAGCAGGCATGAGACGCCGTACGCTGTGGGCCTTGCTCGTGGTCGCGCTGCTGGTGGGCGGCGCCGCCGCGTGGCGCTGGCAGGCCGGGGTGCGCAAGGCCCTGGAGTCGGCCATTTCCGGCGGCGTCACCGATTCCGCGACGCTGGAAGAGGCCGTGGGCGTGGCCATGAAGGGCATAGAACTGGTGCAGGGCGAAAAGGGCATCGAACTGTGGCGGCTGAAGGCCACCTGGGCCCAGTTGCGCCAGAGCAACAACGTCATCGACGTGGACAGCCCGGACCTCGTCTACCAGATGGACGGCGGCAGGCAGTTGCGCATCGTGGCGCAGAAGGGTGAAGTCCAGCAGCAGGTGCAACTGGTGCGCATGTGGGACGACGTGCACGCCACCCACGACCGTCATGAGTTGTTCTCCAGCCTGATGGTGTACAACGGCACCAGCCGGACCATGTATTTTCCCGAAGGGGCGCGCATAGAGGGCCAGAGCCTGTCGGGCAACGCCACCAGGCTGGAATGGGACGTGGCCGCCGACGTGCTGCGCGGCAGCGACGGGGTGTCGCTGCTGCTCATGCCGCGCGCCGGCGACAAGAACGGGCAGGGCGCGGCGCAGCCCAAGGCCGCCGTGGCCGCTCCGCGCAAGGCCGATGCCGCGGGAAAATCCACCCAGGCCCACCCCGCGCCCGGACAGGCCGCCCGAAAGCCTTCAGGCCAGACACATTCAGGCCAGACGCCCAAGGCCGCGAAGGTCGCGCCGCAGGGCGCTTCCAAGCCAACCAAGCAGGAGTCCAAGCAATGAGATATGCCGGCATCCGCTCCGCGCTGTGCGTGGCGCTGCTGTTGACCTTTTCGGCATCCACCGTGGTCCCCGCCGTGGCGGCCGACGCCAGGCCCGCCAGCGCCGCCCGACGTGACGTGCCCACCGCCGTCAAGTCCGACCGCATGCAGTACGACGCCAAGGGCCAGGTGGTGGTCTTCGAGGGCACCGTGTACGTGCAGCGCCCCGACTTCGAGATGTGGGCGGAACGCATCACCCTGCACCTCAAGAAGAAGTCCGCCAAGCCCGGCAGGGAAAACGCCGGGGGCGACGCGGCCCAGGGTGGCCAATCCGGCCAGTCGGGCCAATCCGGCCAGTCCGGAATGTCGGGCATGGACGCGGGCGAAATCGACCGCATCGTGGCCGAGCGCAACGTGCGCATGAAGCGCGAGAACCGCACCGGCGAATGCGAGAAGGCCACCTACACCGTGGACACCGCCGTGCTGGTCATGGAAGGCAACCCCGTGCTGCACGAGGGCGACAACAGCATCAAGGGCGAGGTCATCACCTTCTACACCCGCGAGAACCGCAGCGAAGTGCGCGGTTCGTCCACCAAGCGGGTGCAGGCGGTGTTCACCTCGTCCGGCGACGTGAACCCCCTCGGCGAGTCCAGGGACAACGGCAAGGATGCCGCCAAGGGCGGCGACAAGAGTGACGCCAGGGACGACGCCAAGGCCAAGGGAGCGGCCCAGTGACCTCGGTGCTGCGCGGAGAGGACCTGCACAAGCAGTTCGGCCAGCGCGAGGTGGTGCGCGGCGTCTCGCTGTCCGTGACCCAGGGCGAGACCGTGGGGCTGCTGGGCCCCAACGGCGCGGGCAAGACCACCACCTTCTACATGCTCATCGGCATCATCAAGCCCACTGCGGGAAGGGTGGAGCTTGACGGCCGCGACATCGCCGACTGGCCCCTGCACGAGCGCGCCAGGGTGGGGCTGAGCTACCTGCCGCAGGAAAGCTCCATCTTCCGGCGGCTCACGGTGCGCCAGAACTTGCAGATGATCCTGGAGCACACCGGGCTTTCCAAGGCCCGGCAGAAGGAACGCTCGGACATGCTGCTGGCGGACTTCGGCATCACCCACCTGGCCGATTCCGTGGCCATGCACCTGTCCGGCGGCGAACGGCGTCGCCTGGAGATCGCGCGGTCCATGATCCGCGAGCCCAAGTTCATCCTGCTGGACGAGCCCTTCGCGGGCATCGACCCGCTGGCCGTGGACGACATCCAGCAACTGATCACCGGCCTGCGCGACCGGGGCATCGGGGTGCTCATCTCCGACCACAACGTGCGCGAAACCCTGCACATCTGCGACCGGGCCTACCTTGTGCACCAGGGCGAGGTGATCCTGGAGGGCACGCCCGCGCATATCGTGGACAACCCGCGCGCGCGGGACGTGTATCTGGGCGAAGGATTCTCCCTGTAGCGGGCCCGCGCATGCATCGTACGCCAGCGGCGTCCTCCGGCTTCCGGGAGACGCCGTTTTCGTTTTTATGACAGTGTGTTGCGTGCATGCGCAAGGTTGCCCCGCGAAATGGCGCGAGCGGTTGCATACTTCTTGCTTCTATGGCATGGTTCACCTAACCTCTTGGGGATGGGAACACATTTTCACTGTGGGCCGTTTCTTGCTTGACGCCGCGCGCAGCGTCGCGTCGTCATCTCGTTCGGCCTCAACGCAAGGTGCATAGGGCCTCGACAAGGGTCCAGGGGTTGTCCACGCATGGCATTGGAACTCAGGCAACAGCTCAAGCTCACCCAGCAACTGGTGATGACGCCGCAACTGCAACAGGCCATCCGGCTGTTGCAGCTTTCGCGGCTGGAGCTTGTCGAGACGGTGCAGCAGGAACTGCTGGAAAACCCGTTTCTGGAAGAAGCCCAGGACGAGGGACCGCAGGCCGAGGCATCCGACCAGCGTGACGCCGCCACCGATACCGCCACCGCCGCAGATATCGCCTACGACCGCGAGATCGCCCGCGAAGCCGACTGGGAGGACTACCTGGGCGACTTCGCCAGCACCAGCCGCCAGTCCACGGTGCGCGAATCGGAACTGCCGGAGGAGATGACCTCGTTCGAGGCGCGCTACGCCGCCAAGCCCTCGCTGGAAGGGCACCTGATGTGGCAGTTGCGCCTGTCCTCGCTCACCGAGCGCCAGAAGGACATCGGCGAGGTGATCATCGGCAACATCGCCTCGTCGGGCTACCTGCACGCCACCCTCGACGAAATCGCCGAGATGGCGGGCGTGGCCCCGGCCGAGGTGGAGCCGGTGCTGCACGCCCTGCAACGCTTCGACCCCGTGGGAGTGGCCGCCCGCACCGCGCAGGAATGTCTGCTGGTGCAGATAGAAATGCTGGGCTACACGCGCGACAAGGTGCTGGTGGAACTGGTGCGCGACCACCTGGAAGACCTCGAGAAGCGCCGCTACAAGCCGTTGCTGCGCAAGTTCCGCCTGACCATGGAGGACCTGAAGGAATACCTGGACCTCATCCAGACCCTGGACCCCATGCCCGGCGCCAGCTACGGCGGGGGCGACCCGCAGTTCGTCAGCCCCGACGTGTACGTCTACAGGTACGACGACGACTTCATCATCATGCTCAACGAGGATGGCCTGCCGCACCTGCAACTGAGCACCATGTACGAGCGGTCCGCCGCGGCGGCCGCGTCGGCGGGCGAGCGCGAATATTTCCAGGAAAAGATGCGCTCGGCCTCGTGGCTCATCAAGAGCCTGTACCAGCGCCAGCGCACGCTGTACAAGGTGGTGGAATCCATCGTGAAGTACCAGCGGGGCTTTTTCGAGGACGGGGTGTCGCGCCTGAAGCCGCTGATCCTCAAGGACATCGCCGACGACATCGGCATGCACGAATCCACGGTCAGCCGCATCACCACCAGCAAGTACGTGGCTACCCCGCACGGCATCGTGGAGTTGAAGTTCTTCTTCAACAGCGCGCTGGAACTGGACGACGGCAGCCAGGTGGGCTCCGAGAGCGTGAAGGCGCTGATCAAGAAGCTGATCGGCGATGAAGACCCCAGGGAACCCCTGAGCGACGAGCGCATCGGCGAAATTCTGAAGGAACAGCTCAAAGTCAATATTGCCCGCAGGACCGTTGCGAAGTATCGTACTGCCATGGACATTCCCTCCTCTTCCAAGCGGAAGGAACTGTTCTGACGGCCCGTGCCCCCGCGCCCGACCCGGCGACCAGGGGGGCACCCGTCGCCGGCGGCGCATCCGGCAGCCGCACCCCGCGTGCGGGCCGCGCGCCGCATTCCCCCTCTCACCACTGGAGGAGCGTATGAACATCGCCTTCACCTTCAAGAACTTCGAACCCTCCGACCACCTGAAGAAGTACGCCCGCCGCCGCCTTGAAAAGCTTGGCCGGTTCGTCGGCAAGTCCGCCCTGGACATGCAGGTGAACCTTTCCGTCGACAAGTTCCGCCACAAGGCGGAAGTGCAGATGGCCGGCGACGGGTTCACCCTGTCCGCCATGGAACAGTCCGAAGACATGTACGCCACCCTCGACCTGGTGCTGGAAAAGCTGGAATCGCAGCTGCGCAAGCAGGTGGAAAAGCTGAAGGACCGTCGCCGCTCCGTCCAGTCCGAAAGGGTGGGCAAGGGCATCGACGTGTTCACCTTCAGCACCATGGGCGAAGGCGAGGACCGCACCATCGTCGGCACCGACCACTTCGCCCCCAAGCCCATGCACGTGGACGAGGCGGCCATGCAGCTCGACCAGGGCGACAACGAGTTCCTGGTGTTCCTGAACGCCGAGGTGGAACGCGTGAACATCATCTACCGGCGTCGCAACGGCGATTTCGGCCTTATCGATCCGGTCGTCTAGGCGTCGTACATGAGGCTTTCGGAGTATCTTCACGATGATCTGATCCTGCCCGAGCTCTCCGCCGGCACCAAGAAGGACGTGCTGGCGGAACTCGTGCAGGCCGTGGTGCGGCGGCATCCCGAAGTGGATGCCGCCGTTGCGCTGGGCGTGCTGCTGGACCGCGAGGGCTTGGGCACCACCGGCATCGGCGACGGGGTGGCCATCCCCCACGGCAAGCTGGCGTCCATCGGCGACATCGTGGTGGCCGTGGGGCGCAGCGTGCCCGGCCTGGACTTCGACGCGCTGGACATGAAGCCCTGCCACCTCTTTTTCCTGGTGCTGGCCCCGGAGCAGGTGGCGGGCATGCACCTGCGCATCCTGGCCCACATCTCGCGCCTGCTGAAGGACCCGCAGTTCCGCCGCGCCATGCTCGAGGCGCCGGACGGCGAGGCCTTCCGGGCGATCATGCGGACCACCTGACCCCTGTGCCCCCTGTGCCCCATGACGCCGGCACGACGGAACGACCGGGCAGGGCGGGCCTTGGCCGCATCATCCGTCGTCAGGCCGTAACGCGCATGCTCTACCTGTAACCGCCAGCGTACATCGCAGCGCCCCCCGAAACGGCATCCGGTACGGGCCGCCCGAGGAGTCCGCCATGCCCACCAAGGCCACGCCGTCCGACATATCACCCGCCCAGGCGGAGTCCGACGCTGTACCCGATACCTCCGGCGCGTCAGCCGGATCGGCCGACCCGGCACGGCTCGCCGCATCCGTCCCGCTTCCGGCCGCCGGCAAAGGCGCCGAAGGACGCGGGGACGCGGCGGCCGAGGCGGGCAGCCCCGTGGCCGCCGCCGACTTTCCCGTCATCATCGTCACCGGGCTGTCCGGCGCGGGCAAGAGCACGGTGCTCAACGTGCTGGAAGACCTGCGCTATTTCACGGTGGACGGCCTGCCCGCCACCCTGGCTCCGCAGATGGTCACCATCCTGAACCGCGAAGCGCTGGCCCACTATCAGGGCTTGGTGCTGGGCATGGACCTGCGCGAAAGCAACTTCGTGCGCAACCTGGAAAAATCGCTGGAACGGTTGCAGGGCATGGGCATACGCCCGGCGGTGGTGTTCATAGAAGCCAACCCGGCCGTGCTCAACCGGCGCTACGCCACCACCCGCCGCCCGCACCCGCTGGAAAGCGAGGGCATGGGGCTGGAACAGGCCCTGGAGCAGGAACGGCTGCGCCTTGCACCGGTGCGTGAAACCGCCGACCTCGTGGTGGACACCTCCAGCTATTCCATCCACGACCTGCGCCGGGTCATCCAGAAGAAGTGGAGTTCCATCCAGGGACGCATCCGGTCGCTGCGCATCAACATCGTCACCTTCGGGTTCAAGTACGGCGTGCCCGCCGACGCGGACCTGGTGTTCGACCTGCGCTTTCTGCCCAATCCCTACTTCGTGCCCGACCTGCGGCCGCTGTCCGGCCTTGACGAGCCGGTGGCCAAGTACGTGCTGGAGGCGGGGCATGGCGACGCATTTCTCGCCCGGCTGGTGGATTTCCTGCACTTCCTGCTGCCGCAGTACGAGGCGGAAGGCCGCTACCGCCTGACCATCGCCATCGGCTGCACCGGCGGGCGGCACCGTTCGGTGGCGGTGGCGGAGGCCCTGCTTCGCGCCTTGAAAAAATCTGATTATGCCGTATCCATGGAACACCGTCACATGGAACTGGGCTGACAGGCCGCCCGCGCGCGTCATGCCGCCCGGCCGGGGCCGCGCGGCATGACGCCCCAACCCCGTTCAAACACACCAGGCACGGCCTGGACGCAACAGCATGTCCACCACCGAACAGCATCAAGCAGGCCGGTCCCGCAAGGGGCAGGGCAAAGACGGGCAGCCCCATGACGGGCAGGCCCCCACGGAACCGCGCATCGGCGTGATTCTGGTGACCCACGCCGACTACGGCGCGGCGCTGCTGCGCGCCGCGGAATTCATCCTCGGCCCGGTGCAGGATTGCGCCTCCATCAGCGTGGACGTCTCGCTGGAAGTGGACGAGACGGTGAAGCGCCTGGACGAGGCGGTGAAACGCCTGGACACAGGGCGCGGAGTCATGATCCTTACCGACATGTTCGGCGGCACCCCCACCAACCTCAGCCTGGCGCTGCTGGGCAAGGGCAACGTGGAGGTGTTGACCGGCGTCAACCTGCCCATGCTGCTCAAGGTCTTCGGCGGGCGCGACGGCGACCTGGCCACCCTCTCGCGCGATGCGCGCGACGCGGGCGCCAAGGGCATCGTGGCGGCGGGCGAACTGCTGCGCAGCCGGGTCAAGAACGGGTAGGGCCATGCTCTGGTTCCGCATCGACAACCGCCTGGTGCACGGCCAGATCATCGAGGCGTGGCTGCCCTACACCGGGGCCAGGCGCCTGCTGGTGGCCAACGACGCCCTTGCCGCCGACGACCTGCAACAGCAGATCGTCTCGCTGGCCATTCCCGGCCGGGTGGAAGTGCACTTCGTGCGGGTGGACGCGCTGGCCCAGTACTGTACCGGGCGCACGGACGACGGGCACGACACGCTCGTGCTCTTCGCCACGTGCGCCGACGCCCGCCGCGCCTTCGACGCCGGGGTGGGCATGAACACCCTGAACATCGGCAACCTGCACTACACCCCCGGCAAGAAGCAGCTGTGCGCGCACGTTTCCGTCTCCGACGACGACGAAGCCTGCCTGCGCTTCTTCAGCCGCCATTCCGTGGCCCTGGATTTCCGCTGCGTGCCCAACGAACCGGTGCAGATAAAGGGATGGTCATGACGGAATTCCTGCCCGTGCTCACCCTGGCGCTGCCCATCGCTTTTTTTTTGCCGTTTTTTCGCTGCTGCGCTTCGCGCTGAACCTGGGCTTCCTGGAGCGCCCGCTCGCCATCGGCTTTCTGTGGGCCGTCATGACCGGCGAGTGGGGGCTTTCCATGCACCTCGCCATCTTCCTTGAGCTGTTCTGGCTCGACCTGTTCCCCGCGGGCACCTACATTCCGCCCAATTCCATCATCTCGCTGCTGCTGGCCCTGACCGTGGCCGGCCACTTCGGCCTGGAATCGGCCGGGCAACTGGCCATCCCCGTGCTGCTCACGCTGCCCGCCGCGCTCACCGGCGCGCACGTGGAATACCTGCACCGCCGCTGGCGCAACCAGCAGTACACCGACCTCCTGCACTGGGGCAGGGTGGCCGAACACCCCGGCAAGGGCGATTCGCCCCTGTGGCGCATCATGGTGCGTTCGCTGGGCGAACTGTTCGCGCTCAACCTGGGCCTGTTCTGCCTGTGGCTGCTTGTGCTTGTGGGAACTATCGAGCTGATGTCCAACTATATCGGGAATCTTCCCTCGGTTCCCGGAATCGCCTGGGGGCATGTGTGGTTCGTGGGCGCCATGGGCGGCATGCTGGCGCTGCGCCTGCGCCGGGCCTATGTGGCCTTCGCGCTGGCCTTGCTGGCCGCGTCGGCGGCTTCGTTCATCTGATTCGCATTCGTCACCGGAAATTGATGTCGCGTGGGCCGGGGGTACTTGGCAGCCGGGAATGTTTGTGCTATTTGGCACAAACAATTTCGCAGCAGCATGCGAGCTACTCGCAGCACCAAACCCCAATGCCACATGCAACGGAGGAAAACCGACATGGCAGCTCTTGTCCTTGGTCACATGAACCCCGATACCGACTCCATCATCGCCGCCATCGGCGTTGCCGACCTGATGACCAAGCGCGGCATCGAAGCCAAGCCCGTCGCTCAGGGTGCGTGCACCCCCGAAACCGAATTCGTTCTCGGCAAGTTCGGCCTGAAGGCCCCCGAAGTGGTGACCTCCGTGGCTGGCCAGAAGGTCATCCTGGTCGACACCACCGAGCGCGCGCAGCTGCCCGCCGACCTGTCCGACGCCGAACTGCTCGGCGTGGTGGACCACCACAAGCTGGGCGACGTGACCACCCCCAACCCGCTGGAAATGTGGGTGTGGCCGGTGGGCTGCTCCTGTACCGTGATCAAGGCGATGTACGACTTCTACGGCATCGAGGTGCCCAAGGCCATCGCCGGCGGCCTGCTGTGCGCCATCCTGTCCGACACCGTCATGTTCAAGTCCGTCACCTGCACCCCCGAAGACAAGAAGGCCGTCGAGGCCCTTGCCAAGATCGCGGGCGTGTCCGACGTGATGGCCCTGGGCATGGAAATGTTCAAGGTGAAGTCCGCCGTTGAAGGCGCGTCCATGAAGGACCTGGTCTTCCGCGACTACAAGGACTTCGACATGGGCGGCAACAAGGTCGGCATCGGCCAGCTGGAAGTGGTGGACCTGTCCATCCTCGAGCCCGTGAAGGCCGGCCTGTACGAGGAAATCACCCGCGTGAAGGGCGAAGGCCGCCACTCGGTGTTCCTGCTGCTGACCGACATCATGAAGGAAGGTTCCGAAATGCTGATCGTTTCGGACGACGCCGCCGTGGTCGAAAAGGCGTTCGGCGTGAAGGCCGAAGGCAAGTCGGTGTGGCTCGACGGCGTGATGAGCCGCAAGAAGCAGGTCGTCCCCAACTTCGAAAAGGCCTTCAAGGGCTAGTCGAAGCGGTTCGGCATTATGCGCATTCGGGCCCGGCGGCATCTGTCGCCGGGCCTTTTGCGTTGGCGGAGGCGGAGCGGCGGCCCTGCGGTGCATTGCGTGGCGGAACGGGAGAGGGGTAGCCGCGCCGGGGACCGTCGGGGCGTGGCCGGTCAGTCCCGGTCGGCCCGCCCGTCCAGCCGGGCAAGGGCCATGCTGCGCAGTTCGCGCAGGTGCGCGCCCGAGGCGGCGCCCTTGTTGCGCAGTTCCGGCGGCAGCTTCACGGCCAGCAGGGCTGCCAGTTCCGCCTCGGTGCGGCGGCGCAGCGCTTCCAGCCGGGACAGGCAGGCATCGGGAATGCGCGGCGGGTCGTACGGCGCGAGGGCATCGCCGGTGCCGGAAGCGGACGGTGATGCCGCCACGGTCATGGCGGCAGGCGCCCGGTCTGGCGTCACGGCCGCCGCATCCTCCGCCCGGCGCAGCGCGCAATCGGGGCCGGTGTCCATGCCCTTGCCGGTGCCGTCGGCCAGCACCAGCAGCCGCATGGCGGGCAGTAGCCCGCGCAGGTGCAGTTCCAGCAGCAGGTCCACCCGCGTGCCGGGCCGCAGTTCGCCATGGCGGGCCAGACGCATGTGCAGCCGGGCCGCCATCCCGCCCGCCTCGATGAACCGGTTGGGCATGGACAGCCGCGCGCCCAGCGCATGCGCCAGCGCCACGCCGCGCTCCTCGTGGCCGTAATGGTGCGGCAACACGTCCGTGGCCGTGATCACCTTGCCGAGGTCGTGGCACAGGGCCATCCAGGTCACCAGTTCCGGGCGCAGCGGCGGCGCGCCGTCCGGTTCGTGCGCCGCCAGCACGGCGGCCATATCCATAACCCGCGCCACGTGGTCCAGCACCGACCCCGCATGGTACCGCGCGGGTCCGGCCGGAACCGCGTCGGCCTCCGCCAGTTCGGCGAACCACGGCAACAGGCAGTTGCCCGCGTGCAGCACCTTCAGGTAGCGGCCGGGGCAGGGCGCGGCCAGGGCCTTCAGGGTTTCGCGGCATACCTGCTCGGCGGGCAGGGCGTCCAGCGCGCCGCTGGCGGCCACTGCGCGCATCTGGGCCAGGGTTTCCGGGTGCACCGAGAAATCGGGAAACTGCGCGGCGAAGCGCGCGGCGCGGAACGCCCGCACCGGGCTGTCGGCCAGCGCCGTGGGCGATGCCGGGCGCAGCACCCGGTGCGCGAGGTCTTGCAGCGCCTGCGGATGCGCGTGCACCAGCCCCGCCTCGGTCATGGCCAGGGCATTGACGGTGAAATCGCGGGCGGCCAGATCCTCGTCCAGCGTGCCGCGCAGGGGCATGTGCTCCACGCCGTCCACGAGATACACGTCCACGTCGCGGCCAACCTTGCGGGCACCGGGGTTCTGCCGTACAAAACACGCCGCGTCGCCCTCGAAGGCCACGTCGTGTTCGCGCACCGGCCTGCCCAGCAGCAGGTCGCGCACGGCTCCGCCCACCAGATACGTCTTCATGGGCCAAGCGTACTCCATTTCACCCCGGACGGAAATGCGCCCGGCTTCGCAACATCCCCGCCCCGTGGGAAAAACCTCCGCCCCGTGCCGGAAGGTGCCATGTCCAGCAGCAATGACCACGCCGTCCGCCACACGGCCAGCCCGGCGGGGCAGGGTGCCCCTGTTGCGCACCTGTTGCACGAAGGGCTGCCCCTGCCGCCATCCGCCACCGCGCCCGGTCCCGAAGCGGACGCCGCCCCCCGCTGGATGGCCGACCCGCTGCCGCCCGAAATCCTGCGCGGCCTGCCCGGCTGGCGGGACGACCTGGCCGCCTGCGCCGGTTTCGTCCCGGTCACCGTGGGGTCCGTGCCCATGCTGGCGGCCTTGCCCGGCCTCCCCGGCGTGACTATTTCCCGTGAAGGGCAGGGCGCGTCCGCCCCATCCGCCGCATCCGCGTCCGCCCCCGCCGCAGCCTCCCCCGGCGCGCCTTCCGGTTCCTCCTCCGCCCCCTTTTCCACCGCTCCCGCATCTTCCGTCCCCCTCCGTCCCCCGGTGATCGTCTGCGGGCCGTGCACCTCCAGCCTGGACGTGGCCCACGCCCTGGCCGCCGCCGGAGCCCTGCCCGAGTGGGGCGCGGTGCTGGCCGTATCGCAGCGCGCCGGGCGGGGACAGTTGCGCCGCCCGTGGGAATCGCCGCCGGGCAACATCTACGCCGCGTGGCGGCTGCCCGCCGCCGGGGTGTTCGCCACGCAAGCGGCGGCCATCGCGCTGGGCTGCATGTTCGCGGAGGCTTTCGCCACGCTGGGCGTTCCC
Source organism: Nitratidesulfovibrio sp. 1201_IL3209 (assembly GCF_036763125.1). Lineage (NCBI taxonomy): Bacteria > Pseudomonadati > Thermodesulfobacteriota > Desulfovibrionia > Desulfovibrionales > Desulfovibrionaceae > Nitratidesulfovibrio > Nitratidesulfovibrio sp. 1201_IL3209. The sequence continues at coordinate 17,478 of NZ_JBAIYT010000036.1, read as the reverse complement.
GTGCAGTTGAAATGGCCCAACGACCTGTTGCTGGCGGACGCCAAGATCGGCGGCATGTTGATCGAGGAGCGGCGCGGGGTGGTGCTGGCGGGCATCGGCATCAACCTGGTGTCGTCCCCGCCGCCCCAGGCCCTGCGCCAGGGCTGGGCCGTGCCCGCCGCCAGCCTGGCCGACCGCGACATTTCCGCCACGCCGTTGACGCTGTGGCGCCATCTTGTGGGTGGTGCGCTTTTCTGCTATGAAGCGCAAGTTCTACGCGCCGGTGGGGCCGATTTCGTATCGTGCGCGGAAAAGCATCTTGCCTGGGTAGGCCGTGGGGTTGTGGTTCACGGTGGCGATGTGGGTGACTGTCCGGGCAGGATTCTTGGACTCGAACCGCAGGGGGGCCTGCGGATTGTCATTTCGGGCAGGGAACACATACTCCGCTCCGGCAGCATCACGCCCATACCTTCGTGATCCGTATTCCATGCGCCCCGCGCATGCGCGCACGTCAATTCCGGTCGCCCGTTGCGGGCCGGACAGCCAGGATACCGAGGATTAGATGGGCATCAAGACCTTCGAGCAGGTGTTGGAAGAGGTGAGGGGCAAGGCGATTCTGGTGGCCAACCGGGGCATCCCGGCCCGCCGCATCTGCCGTTCCATCCGTGAACGCTTCGATGCCGTGGCCGTGATGACCGCCACCGACATCGACAAGACCTCTCCGGCCGCCTCCGCAGCGCAGGAACTCCTGCTGCTCGGCTCCGACCCCAGAGCGTATCTGGACATCGACCACATCATCGCGCTGGCCAAACAGCGCGGCATCGTCGCCATCCATCCCGGATGGGGCTTCGCCTCCGAAGACGAACGCTTCCCCGCCAAGTGCACGGCCGCCGGGCTGACCTTCATCGGGTCCACGGCAGAGGCCATGAACCTGCTCGGCAACAAGGTGCAGGTCCGCAAGCTGGCGAAGAAGCTGGATATCCCCGTGGTTCCCGGTTCCGAAGGGGCCGTGGACATTCCCACCGCGCGCACCATCATCGACGAGATCGGCCTGCCGGTCATGCTCAAGGCCGAAGGCGGCGGCGGCGGCCGGGGCATCTTCGCCATCCATCGCGCGGAAGAGCTTTCCGACGCCTTCATGAAGGCGTCCACCATGGCCCAGGCCTCGTTCGGCAACCCGCGCCTGTACGTGGAAAAGTACCTGCCCTCGGTGCGCCACATCGAAATCCAGGTCATCGCCGACATGTACGGCAACGTGTTCGCCTTTGACGAACGCGACTGTACCGTGCAGCGCAACCACCAGAAGCTCATCGAGATCACGCCCTCGCCGTGGGCGGGCATCACCCCGGAACTGCGCGAACGGCTGAAGGAATACTCGCGCATGCTGGTGCGCGAGGTGGGCTACCATTCGCTGTGCACCGTGGAATTCCTGGTCACCGCCGACGGCACCCCGTACCTCATCGAGGTCAACACCCGCCTCCAGGTGGAGCACGGCATCACCGAATGCCGCTACGGCATCGACCTGGTGGAGGAGCAGATCGCCGTGGCCTTCGGGGCCAGGCTGCGCTTCACCGAAGAGAACACCACCCCGCAGCACGTGGCCATGCAGGTGCGCATCAACTGCGAGGACCCGCAGAACCATTTCGCCCCCAACTCGGGCCTGGTCAGCCGCTACGTGTCGCCCGGCGGCCCCGGCGTGCGCCTGGACTCGAACATGTGCGCGGGCTACGAGTTTCCGTCCAACTACGACTCGGCGGGCTCGCTGCTCATCGCCTACGGGCAGGGCTGGGAGAAGGTGCTCGGCATCATGGAGCGCTGCCTCGGCGAGTACGTCATCGGCGGCATCAAGACCACCATCCCGTTCTACAAGCAGGTGCTGAAGCACCCCAAGTTCCGCGCGGGCGACCTGGACACCAACTTCATCGCCAACACGCCGGAACTGATGTGCTACTCCGACCTCGCCCCCGAGGCGGAACGCCTGGCCCGGCTGGTGGCCGAGATTTCGGCCAAGGGCTACAACCCCTACGTGCAGCTGGGTGAATACCGCACCCGCGAAACCCCGCGCATGCCCCGCTTCGAGCCGGTGCTGCCGCACATCCCCGGCGCCGTGCGCCGCGCGCCCTCGCCGTACCCCACCGGCGACCGCACCGCGCTGCTGGACTACCTGCGCGACGCGGGCCACGTGCACTTCACCGACACCACCCCCCGCGACATGACCCAGTCCAACAGCGGCAACCGCTTCCGGCTGGCCGAGGACGCGCTGATCGGCCCGTACCTGGACAACTGCGGGTTCTTCTCCATCGAGAACGGCGGCGGCGCCCACTTCCACGTGGCGCTCCTGGCCAACATGACCTACCCGTTCTCGGAAGCGAAGGAATGGAACCGCTTCGCGCCCAAGACGCTGAAGCAGATCCTGATCCGCTCCACCAACGTGCTGGGCTACAAGCCGCAGCCCAAGAACCTCATGCGCATGACCGGCGAGATGGTGTGCGACAACCACCACGTCATCCGCTGCTTCGACTTCCTGAACCACATCGAGAACATGCGGCCCTTCGCCGAAGTGGCGCTGAACCGCACCGACGTGGTTTTCGAGCCCGCGCTGTCGCTGTCGTGGTCCAAGGGCTTCGACGTGGACCATTACCTCGGCGTCACCGAGGAAGTGCTGCGCATGGCGGGCAGCGTGGCCGGGGTCGGCCCCGATCAGGCCGCCAGGATGATCATCCTGGGCCTCAAGGACATGGCGGGCATGTGCCCGCCCCGGTTCATGACCGCCCTGGTCACCGCCTTGCGCAAGCGCTGGCCCTCGCTGGTGCTGCACTACCACCGCCACTACACCGACGGCCTGTTCGTGCCCTCGGTGGGCGCGGCGGCCAAGGCGGGCGCGCACATCGTGGACACGGCCCTGGGGGCTTCGGTGCGCTCGTACGGGCAGGGCGACGTGCTGGCCACGGCCGCCTACATCGAGGACGAGCTGGGCCTGAAGACCAACCTGAACAAGAACATGATCCGCGACTGCAACTTCGTGCTCAAGCAGATCATGCCGTACTACGACCGCTACTGCGCGCCGTACTTCCAGGGCATCGACCACGACGTGGTCGAGCACGCCATGCCCGGCGGGGCCACCTCGTCGTCGCAGGAAGGGGCCATGAAGCAGGGGTACATCCACCTTCTGCCGTACATGCTCAAGTTCCTGGCGGGCACCCGCAAGATCGTGCGCTACCACGACGTGACGCCCGGCTCGCAGGTGACCTGGAACACCGCCTTCCTGGCCGTGACCAACGCCTACAAGCGCGGCGGCGAGGAAGAGGTGCGCTACCTGCTGGAAGTGCTGGACCACGTGGCCCGGCACGACGAGGCCGACCTTTCGGCAGAGATGCGCAAGGCCCGCCTGTCCATCTACCAGGACTGCAACGACGCCTTCCGCAACCTGCTGCTGGGCCGTTTCGGCAAGCTGCCCCTCGGCTTCCCGGCCGACTGGGTGTACGAAAGCGCCTTCGGCAACGAGTGGAAGAAGGCCATCGCCTCGCGCACCGAGGTGTCGCCGCTGGATTCGCTGGCCGACATGGACCTTGCGGCGGAAGAGCGCGGCTATGTCGAGATCATGCGCCGCAAGCCCTCGGAAGAGGAGTTCGTCCTCTACCTGAACCACCCCGGCGACGCCATCAAGACCATCCAGTTGCGGGCCCGCTTCGGCAACCCCAACAGCCTGCCGCTGGACGTGTGGTTCGAGGGCATCGCCCCCGGCGAGGACCTGAACTTCCTCGACGCCAACGGCAAGCCGCACCATCTGGCGCTGCTCAGCATATCGCGCCCCAACGAGGCGGGCATGAGCGTGGTGCGCTACGTGCTGGACTCCGAGTTCATGAGCTGCGAGGTGCAGGTGGCCAAGGCCGCCATCGCCGACGCCAAGGGCACGGAAAAGGCCGACCCGTCCAACCCGCTGCACGTGGCCGCGCCCAGCAACGGCGACCTGTGGGTGATGTACGTGCACCCCGGCGACGTGGTGAAGCAGGGCGAGGAGTTGTTCAACATCTCCATCATGAAGCAGGAAAAGGCGGTGCTGGCCCCGGTCGCCGGCATGGTCAGGCGCGTGCTGAAGACCGCCGACTACCGCGAAAGCAAGCAGATGATCCCCGTCCGCGAGGGCGAACTGATCGTGGAGCTCGGGCCCATCCCGCGCACCTGCCCCAACGTGGCGTGCTCGCGGCCCATCACCATGGAGGGCATCGACTTCTGCCCGTACTGTGGCGAACCGCTGAACCCGTAGGAAACATCCCGCGCGCGGCCACCGGCCGCAGGTCCGGGCCGCGCGCGGGCTCCACATCTTCCGGCTGTATCAGGCACCGCCCGGCCCGGCTTGCGCAAGGGGCCGCGGGCGACGATGCGAGAACCCACCATAAGGAGACCGGCACCCCATGCCAGCCCCCTGCATGATGCCCACGGGTTGACCACCGCGCTTCGGCGCGAGGGACAAGACCGTCGTTTTCGGGTATCGGACCTTCAGGCAAGCGTTTCTATCCCCCACAGGAGGATTCACGAATGGGCAAAACTCCGGTTGAAAAGCCCGCGGCCAAGGCCGCCAAGGCTGGCGCCGAGATTTCCGAACTCACCAAGAAGCTGGTGCTGACCGGCGCCGACATCGTGCGCATCGGCGACGACGCCGAACTGCTGGTCGGCGGCAAGAACTACAACACCGCCATCATCAGCCAGGTGGAAGGAATCCGCGCACCCGAGTTCCGCGCCATATCGTCGCAGGCATTCCACATGCTGCTCGACGAAACCAGGGTCAACGCCTCGCTCGTCCGCGCCACCGTGGACAAGGAATACAACCGCATCGACTGGAACGACCCCGAGATCAACAAGGACTCGGAGTTCCTCCAGAAGTTCGTCCGCAACCTGGCCAAGGAAATCCGCGCCCAGGCATCCGCCAAGCCGGACCAGACCCAGATCAAGCTGCGCACCTTCGTCAACAACGTGGTGGAAGGCTTCGCCACCTCGCCGGAAGGCATCGACCAGTTACGCAAGCGCTCGGTGCTGGTGCAGGCGGGCATCCTGTGCGTGGAACTGCCCAAGGCCGTGGACGAATGCGTGCGCGAGGCCTACCGCTCCATCTGCAAGGAGGCGGGCGCCGAAGACGTGCCCGTGGCCGTGCGGTCCTCCGCCGCCGGCGAGGACTCGCGCAAGAAGGCCTTCGCCGGGTTGCAGGACACCTACCTGAACATCGTGGGCGAAAGCCGCGTGTCCGCCGCCTACCACTGGGACTGCGCGTCGGCCTACAACCTGCGCTCCATGACCTACCGCCGCGAGGCGATCCTGGACGCCCAGGCCCGTGCCGAAGCCACGGGCGACGAATCCATCGCCATCAAGGCCAAGCAGGAATGGGCCATCGAGAACACCTCGCTCTCGGTGTGCATCATGCGCATGATCAACCCGGTCATTTCCGGCACGGCCTTCAGCGCGGACACCGCCACCGGCTGCCGGGGCACCGCGCGCAAGGACCTGGTGGGCATGGACGCCAGCTACGGCCTCGGCGAGGCCGTGGTGGGCGGCATGGTCACCCCGGACAAGTTCTACGTCTTCCAGCGTGACGACGGGCCCGAGGTGGTCATCCGCCAGATGGGCTGCAAGGACAAGAAGATCGTCTACGACGAGAAGGGCGGCACCAAGAAGGTTTCGGTTCCGGAGATCGAGGCCTACCGCTGGTCGCTCTCGCTGGCCCAGGCCGAGCAGGTGGCCAAGGGCGTGCGCGCCATCAGCCGCGCCTACGGCGGCATGATCATGGACACCGAATTCTGCATCGACTCGGCCGACCGGCTGTGGTTCGTGCAGGCCCGCCCCGAGACCCGCTGGAACGAAGAGTTGGAAAAGCACCCGCACACCATCTTCATGCGCCGCCGCGAGGTGGACCCCAAGGCGGCCGCCCAGGCCGAAGTGCTGCTGGAAGGCAACGGCGCGTCGCGCGGGGCCGGGCAGGGCAGGGTGAAGTTCCTGCGCTCGGCGCTGGAACTGAACAAGATCAACAAGGGCGACATCCTCGCCGCCGACCGCACCGACCCCGACATGGTGCCCGGCATGCGCGTGGCCGCCGCCATCCTGGCCGACGTGGGCGGCGACACCAGCCACGCGGCCATCACCTCGCGCGAGTTGGGCATCCCCGCCGTCATCGGCATCCAGCGCCTGGAAATCCTGCGCGCCCTGGACGGCCAGGAGGTGACCGTGGACGGCACCCGGGGCCGGGTGTACCGGGGCATGCTGCCCCTGCGCGAAGTGGGCGGCGAGATGGACCTCTCGAAGCTGCCCGCCACCAAGACCAAGGTCGGCCTGATCCTGGCCGACGTGGGCCAGGCCATGTTCCTCTCGCGCCTGCGCGAGGTGGAGGACTTCGAGGTGGGCCTGCTGCGCGCGGAATTCATGCTGGGCAACATCGGCGTGCACCCGCAGGCGCTGGAAGCCTTCGACAGCGGCGAACTGGACCACGCGGTGCAGGCCAAGCTGCGCGAACTGGACGCCCGCCTGTCCAAGATCCTGCGCGAGCAGCTTTCCGCCGGGCTCATCGCCATCGACATGAAGCTGCGCGAGTACGTGGGGCACATCACCGGCCTGTCCGCCGAGATCGAGGCCCTGGCCTCGCGCGAGAACCTGCGCGGCACCGAACAGGTGCTGGTCATGCACCGCAAGATGCGCGAGCTTGACCACAAGCTGGACGAGCACGTGGAACTGGCCACCCGGCGCATCGACATCCTGAAGACGTCCATCGACCTCGAGGACCACGTGCGCGTGGTCATGGGCTACGACGACCAACTGGCCATGCTCAATGGCATCGACCCCGACACGGTGAAGCGCCGCGCCGAGATCGAGGCCAACGTGCGTGCCCAGGTGGAACGCATCGAGGACATCCCCGCCGTGCAGGACGCGCTGGCCAAGATCGCCCGCCTGCGCCACGAGGTGGGGCTGCGCAGCGGCCTGCAGAAGGAAATGGACGACATGCGCGCCGTGCCGGACAAGATCCGCGCCCTGATCCGCTCGCGCGGGTTCCGCACCGGCAAGGAACACTACGTCCAGACCCTGTCGCAGGGCCTGGCCCTGTTCGCCATGGCCTTCTACGGCAAGGACATCGTCTACCGCACCACCGACTTCAAGTCGAACGAGTACCGCAACCTGCTGGGCGGCAACCTGTTCGAGCAGATCGAGGACAACCCCATGCTGGGCTTCCGCGGGGTGTCGCGCAACCTGCACGACTGGGAAATCGAGGCCTTCAAGCTGGCGCGCGGCGTGTACGGCGGCTGCAACCTGCAACTCATGCTGCCCTTCGTACGCACTCTGGAAGAAGCCCGCTCCATGCGCCGCTACCTGGAACAGGTGCACAAGCTGAAGAGCGGCGTGGACGGCCTGAAGATGATCCAGATGTCGGAAATCCCGTCCAACGCCGTGCTGGCCAAGCAGTTCATCGAGGAGTTCGACGGGTTCTCCATCGGCTCCAACGACATGACCCAGATGGTGCTGGCCACCGACCGCGACAACGCGCGCCTGGGCCACATCTACGACGAGGAAGATCCGGCCGTGGTCTGGGCCATCCTGGTCACCATCTTCACCGGCCAGAAGTGCGCCCGCAAGGTGGGCTTCTGCGGCCAGGGCGTGTCCAACAGCAAGATCCTGCGCGGCCTGGTGGCCATCGCGGGCATCGTGTCCGCCTCCGTGGTGCCCGACACCTACTACCAGACCAAGCTGGACATGGCCGAGGTGGAGGCCGAGAACATCCCCACCTCGGAACTGGGCACCTGGCTGCGCAACCAGCATCTGGCCAACCTGCGCGCGCTGCTGGAGGAAAAGGGCTACGGCCACATCCTCAAGAAGTACACCCACGCCGAAGACCTGATGGACTGGTACGAAGGCGAACTGCGCCGCCTGCACGAACTGCTGCGCGAAAGCCTGGAAACCCCCAAGGAAAAGTTCTACCGCTCCGAGTTGGAACAGTTCCGGGCCACCTTCCACAAGCCGGTCATCTACGCCACCTGGGACTGGGCGGGCACCGTGTCCGACGCCCTGCACCAGGCCGGGTTCGCCAGCTTCGAGGAGCAGGCCAAGGCCCTGGAGGCCCAGCGCGCCAAGAAATGGTAGACGTGGCAGACGTGGCGACCGGTTCCCCACGCCGTGCGGCCCATGCCGCCGGGTAGTGAATGAAAGAATGAATGTACCGACGGGCGGCCTCCGGGCCGCCCGTTTTCCATCGTGCGGCAGGGGCAAGGACACGGGGCAGGGGGGCACGGCGTGAAGTCCGGGCCCATGCAGCCGCCTGCTCTTGCCACGGGCCGTCCCACGTCGCATTTCATGGGGAGCACGACCCCTCAGACCCATCAGGCACAGGAAGGCGACCATGGGCGAACTGCATGTCCGGCGGGTATACGAATCCCCTGATGCGGCGGATGGCGGAGACGGCCTGCGCGTGCTGGTGGACCGGCTGTGGCCGCGCGGCCTTTCGCGCGAGGCGGCCCGCATCGACCACTGGCTGCGCGGCGTTGCCCCGTCCGACGACCTGCGCCGCTGGTTCGGCCACGACCCCGACCGGTGGCCGGAATTCCTGGCGCGCTACCATGCGGAACTGCGCGCGTCGAAGCACGAGGATATGGAGCGACTTCGCCGCCTGGCCGCCGGGCCGGACCGGGTCACGCTGCTGTTCGCGGCGCGGGACGAAGCCCGCAACAACGCGGTGGCCCTGAAGGCATTCCTGGAACAGGAGCAGGGGGGCGGGTAGCACTGGCACAAAAGAAGACGGGGAGCCCTGGGACTCCCCGCCGTGCGTTCATGCGGACTGCCGTCCGGCCAGGCGAAACCGGCCGGGCAGGGCGGGCGCTACTTCAGGCGCGAGGTCACGTTGTCCTCGATCCAGTGCGGGTCCAGCCATTCCACGGGCTGCACCTGCACCCCGCTGACGGTCACCCCGAAGTGCAGGTGGTCGCCGCCGGCCATGCCGGTGGTGCCGGTCTTGCCGATGATGTCGCCCTTCTTCACCTGCTGGCCCACGTTGGCCGAAATCTCGCTGAGGTGCGAGTACAGGGTTTGCAGGCCAAGGCCGTGGTCCACGATCACCAGGTTGCCGTAGATGCCCAGTTGCCCGGCAAAGACCACCCGCCCGCTGTTGGAGGCGGGCACCTCGGCCATGGCCAGCGAGGCGAAGTCCAGCCCCAGGTGGGTCTGGTTGTCCACCTTCTGCCCGTTGTAGATGTAGCTGCGGTTGTCGGCGAACCCGGCCCTGGTGGCCGAGTTGGGCAACTGCTGGAAGGCGCCGTGCCAGAGCATGGCGGGCCCGGTGTCCTTGCCGACTTCCAGCAGCGTGCGTTCGTTGGCCGTGCGCAGTTCGCTGTTCACCTTCAGGAAGCGCTCCAGCTGGGTCATCTCACCGGGCACCTCCTGCTCGAACTCGGGCATCTTGCTGGCCAGGAAGCTTTCGGAAAGATTGATGTTGTCATGCCGGAACGCCTTGTCCAGCGGGCGGATGACCAGGCGGCTGGCCATGGCGTTGCCGGAAAGGTCCACGGCGGTGATTTCCGGGGCGTACTGGGCCACGGTGAGGAAGTGCGGGAAGGCGAAGAAGCAGATGTAGTCGCCGCTGGGCTGCCTGAACCCCGGGAAGTACAGGTCGCCCACCTTCACGCCGGTGCGTTCCACCTCTTCGTTGACCGAGTAGAGGATGGAGCCGGTGCCGCCGCGCCGCACGTAGGGGGGCATGCTCTTCACCGAAACGCGCGGGGGCTGGGTGTCCAGCCGCATGGGGTAGATCCTGGTGGTGGTGTTGCCCTTGCCGAACCCGGCCAGCGAGGTGTCGGTCGCGCGCACTTCAAGGTCGAAGGCCCCGTCCTTCAGGCCCGCGTCCTTCAGGTTGAAGGTCACGCGCTGTTCGCGGCGGCCGTCGGAGAAGGCGCTGTCGAGCACGACCAGCGAGTGGGAATTCTTTTTCACCGTGACGGTGACGGACCGGATGCCCGACTTCTTGTCGCGCAGGGTCAGGGTCAGGTCCTGATGCGGCGAGGCGCGCCCCGTGTCCGGGGAGAGGATGACTTCCGGCCCTTCCATGTCCTGGAAGAGCATGAAGCCGCCGATGCCGAGCAGCCCCAGCAGGGCCGCGAAGACGATCACGATGGAAAGATTCTTTGCTGCAGTCATGTCTCCTGATCCTTTCAAGTGAAAAGCCGCCCTGAAAGCCGGGCGGCTCGTGTCCAAACAGTTGCGCGGCCTGTCGCTAGGGATGCTCTACGGCATCCAGCAGGCTGATGGTCAGCTTCAGGAAGTCCGCCTCGGTCACGATGCCCACCAGCCGGTCGCCGTCGGTCACGGGCAGGCACCCGTACTTGTGGTGCAGCAGCAGTTCGGCCGCGTCGCGCAGCAGGGTGTCGGGGTGCACGCGTACCACGTCGGTGCGCATGATTTCGCCCACGGGGATGCCCGAATCGATCTCGTTCTGCACCGCCTCGTCCACGTCGGCGAAGCGCGAGATGGTGGCGGACAGGATGTCGCGGTGGGTCAGCAGCCCCTGGAAGTCGCCCTTGGCATCCACGATGGGAATGTGCCGGATGCGGGCCAGTTGCATCAACGAGCGCGCCGCCCGGAGCGAGTCGGTCTTCTTCAGGGTGAAGAGGCCGGTGGACATGAGGTCGCCGACGTAGAGCATGGTTTCCCTCGCATGCGTGTTTCGGCAAGTGTCGCATACTCCGCGCATAAGTCAAGCCAGCCGGGGCGCCGTGCCCGATTGGTGGTGGCAGGTGGCGGCAGGCGGCGTTCCGTCGCCCCGGCCTGCGCGGGCGTCCGGATTGACGCCGGGGGCAAAATCTGTTTTCCAAACCATGCCGGGGCCGTATGGACGAGGCGACTCGCAACGCCCGTCCCGACAGTTTGCGCCCTTGTTCCGCCGCTCGCCCGTACCTGGCATTCCGAGCCGTGGCGTTCGCCACCGCGTTCCGCGCCGCCCTGCAAGGCCTGGCGCGCCACGCCGTGCGCGTCGCCGGAGCTGTGGGGGTGCGGCGGCGGCCCGCCGCTCCAGGCGCGCGCCCGTCTCGCCGGGCCGCGAACCGGCGGGCATCCGCGATGCGGCCCCGGCAGGGCACCCCATTCCAGAGAGGACCGCGCATGCTCGACATGAAGCGCAACCGCGAGCGCATGGTGAAACAGCAACTCGAACCGCGCGGCATCACCAACCCGGCCGTGCTCGCGGCCATGCGTTCCGTGCCGCGCCACCTGTTCGTGCAGGAAGCCCTGCGCGCGCAGGCCTACGAGGACCACCCCCTGCCCATCGGGCACGGCCAGACCATCTCGCAGCCGTTCATCGTGGCGCTCATGTCGCAGATCATCGAGCCGCAGGCGGGCCTGCGGGTGCTGGAGATCGGCACCGGCTCCGGCTACCAGGCCGCGGTGCTGGCCGAGATGGGGCTGGAAGTGTACACGGTGGAACGCATCCGCGAACTGCACGCCGCCGCGCGCGACCTGCTGCGCACGCTGAAGTACCGCAAGGTGCGGCTGAAGCTGGACGACGGCACCCTGGGCTGGCCCGAGGCAGCCCCGTACGACCGCATCCTGGTCACGGCGGGCGGGCCCGCGGTTCCGGCCCCGCTCGTCGAGCAGTTGGCCGACCCCGGCATCCTGGTCATCCCCGTGGGGGCCAGCAAGCGCATGCAGGAACTGGTGGTGGTGCGCAAGGAGGGCGGGCGCGTGGTGCGCGAAAGCAAGGGCGGCGTGGCCTTCGTGGACCTGGTGGGCACGCACGGCTGGCGCGGCTGAGCCCCGGTACTGCCTGCCCGAGCCCCGCCGCCAGCCTGGGGCGTGCGTTGCCGCACACACCGCTCCGGCGCATCTCCTTCCGCCCGCGCGCTTTTGCCCTCGCTTTTGCCCTCGCTTTTGCTTGACGGGGCGGCCCGATTCATTACCTTACCGGAGCGGGCCAGCCCCGCCGCACCGCAATTCCCATGGCCCGCCACGCCACCGGCCGGCGGCCACAGACAAGGAGCATCCATATGTCCTCGTGCAGCACCTGCCCCTCGGCCAGGAACAAGGCCGAGACGGGCAAGCCCAGCGCCGGCATGGCCATTCAGGACGAGATCATCTCGTCCACGCTGGGGCGGATCAGATACAAGCTCTTCATCATGAGCGGCAAGGGCGGCGTGGGCAAGAGTTCCGTCACCGTGAACACGGCGGCCGCGCTGGCCGCGCGCGGCTACAAGGTGGGCATCCTGGACGTGGACATCCACGGCCCCAGCGTGCCCAACCTGCTGGGCCTGCGCGCGGGCATAGAGGCGGACGAGCGCGGCGGCCTGCTGAACCCCGCGAAATACAACGACAACCTGTTCGTCATCTCCATGGATTCGCTGCTCAAGGACCGCGACACGGCGGTGCTGTGGCGCGGCCCCAAGAAGACGGCGGCCATCCGCCAGTTCGTGTCCGACGTGAACTGGGGCGACCTGGACTTCCTGCTCATCGACTCCCCCCCCGGCACCGGCGACGAGCACATGACCGTGCTGAAGACCATTCCCGACGCCCTGTGCGTGGTGGTGACCACCCCGCAGGAAATCTCGCTGGCCGACGTGCGCAAGGCCATCAACTTCCTGCAATACGCCCAGGCCAACGTGCTGGGCGTGGTCGAGAACATGAGCGGCCTGTACTGTCCCCACTGCGGCGGCGAAATCTCGCTGTTCAAGAAGGGCGGCGGCCGCGAACTGGCCGAGAAATACGGCCTGACCTTCCTTGGCGCGGTGCCGCTGGACCCGGCCACCGTGGTGGCCGCCGACCGTGGCGTGCCCGTGGTGATGCTGGAGGAGGATTCGCGCGCCAAGCAGGGCTTCCTGGAATTGGCCGACAACATCGTGGCCGCGTCCGAAAACAGCCTGGAAGCCGTGGCCAGCACCCACGCCTGATTCGCGGAGCAACGGCGGGGCGTGCGAAGCCGCGCGCTCCGCGCCCATCATGTCCATGGCCCTCTTTCGCGCCCCAGCGCGGCATCCATGCCGCCGCACGGTGCCCATCCGCCCTTTGCCAGCGCGGCGAAGTGTGCTAGGAACACCCTCATGACGCAGCAACCAAGCCCCCTCAAGCGGATGTTCAACCTCGCCAACCGCATCACGCTGGCGCGCATCTTCATCGTGCCCGCCATCGTCGTGCTGATGATGTTCCCCGGCCGCATCACCTGCCTGGTGGCCGTGGTGCTGTTCGCGCTGGCCTCGCTGACCGATGTCATCGACGGCCACATCGCGCGCCGGGCGAACATGGTGACCAGCTTCGGCAAGTTCCTGGACCCGCTGGCCGACAAGATCCTCATCGGTTCGGTGCTGATCATGCTGGTGGAACTGGGCTGGATCGCCGGGTGGATCGCCATCGTGATCATCGCGCGCGAACTGATGGTCACCGGCCTGCGGGCCGTGGCCGCCGACGAGGGGTTGGTCATCGCCGCCGACAAGTTCGGCAAGATGAAGACCGTGATGCAGATGTTCGCGCTGGTGCCGCTGATGCTGCACTTCCCGTGGTTCGGGCTGGACCCCAACCCCGCCGGGCAGTTTATGCTTTACATCGCGTTGTTTCTCACGGTATTTTCCGGCTTCAACTACCTGTATACATTTTACGGAAACTGGCTCAAGGAAGGCGCCGGACGGGCCTAGCCCGCAGCAGCGGGTCACATGGCCGGAGACGCATTCATGCAGGATCACGAGGGACTGCACAGCAGGTTGAAGAACTGCCTGCAGACCATCCTCGAGTTGGAGCCGGACCTGGAACGGCTGGAGCTTGGGGGCGAACTGATGCAGGAGTTCACCGTGCTCAAGTCGTTCATGGAACGGCTTGACGCCGTGCTGCTGGACGAGGACGACGTGCGCCGCATAGAGCGGGCCACGGCGAATTTTCTGGAAGAACTGAAAGGGCCGGTTTCCGCCATGCGCCGACGCGGCGAGCAGCGTCGGCTGTTGCAGTGACCGAGATGTTCTGGCGCCGCCTGCTCATCGGCCTTTCCCTGGCCCTCAACGTCGTCCTGCTGTACCGTCTCGTCTGGAGCGGGCAGGGCATAGTGGCGTACAAGGCGCTGAAGCAGCAATGCACCGCCATGGAGGCCCGGCTGAAGGACCTCGACGCCCGCAACCTGGCCCTCAGCCGCGAAATACGGCTCTTGCAGGCGGACGGGAAATATGTCGAAAAGATGATCCGCAAGCGGCTGAACTTCGTGAAGGACAACGAAATCCTCTACATCTTCCCCGAGACGCAGGCGGAAGCGGCCACACCGGGAGCCGGATCTGATGAAGGCAAAAATTGAGTGGTATCAAGAGGTACTTGAACTCGAACCGAGTTCGAAGGTCTTTTTTCCGCTCGCCCGCCTGCTGGCCGAAAACGGCCAACCCGATGACGCCATAGCCACCCTGCGCCAGGGGCTGGACCGCCATCCCGAATTCATCGAAGCCCGCCTTTTCCTCATCGAACTGCTGCACGCCAGCCACAGGGACGACCTGCGCGACGGCGAAGTGGGCAAGCTGGCCCGCCTGCTGGGCGCATATCCCGGCTTCTGGGATGCGTGGAGCGCCTGCCTTGCCGCCGGGGACAAGGGCCGCGACACCGCGCTGGCCCTGGCCTTCCTGGCCGCCTCGTTCCGTTCCGGCGCCCAGGGCGCGCTGTCGTGGACCTCGGTGATCGAGCACGGCCTGCGCGCCATGCTCGGCGGCAACGGCGCGGACCCCGCGCCCGTCTTCACACCCACGGCTCCGACCGTTCCCCCTGTTTCCCCCGCTTCCCCCGTTTCCACAGCCGCGCCGCAGGCCGTCTCCGCTCCTTCCGCTCCTGCTCCCGCCGCTCCGGTGGCGCCCGACGCGCCCGATGCTCAGGACGAGGAAGAAGAACATTTTTCGCTGCGTACCCGTTCCATGGCCCAGGTGCTCGCCGAACAGGGTGACCTGAAGGGCGCCCTCGACATCTACGAGGAACTGCTGGCCGCCGCGGGCAGCGACGAAGAGCGCGCCGACATCGCCGGCGTGATCCAGGAACTCACCAACCGCCTCAAGTCCGCAGGGGAGGGAAGCCAGCGGCAGCAGGCGGCCGACGAGGGGCAGCCCCTGCAGGGCAAGCACAAGCTCATCCACATGCTCGAATCGCTGGCCGAACGCCTGGAGGCGCGGGCCCAGGGGTAGCGGGCGACGCAATCCGTATCGAACCCACGCGCGGGGATACCGCGCGGCAGCCGTGCGCGTCCTTCAGAAGTGAAGGAAGAGTGGGGCCACGCCCCGCGCCAGGCGGACTGCCGCAGATCGCAACGATCCATTCAGGAGAAAGAGAGTGCAGCGAGTCAACAAGGCCGCCTGTCTGCTGCTCGCGCTGGGCGTGCTGCTGGCGACGGGGTGCAAGCACGAGGCCAAGGAGTACTGGAAGGACACCCGCCGGTACTACCGTGAATATCTGAATACTCCCGCCAAGCTCGACCTCGAGGACAAGGGGGAGGTGGAACCCGCCGAAGCCCGCCTTGCCGAAGGGTTCGCCGGCATCGACATCCAGTTGCGCGCCCTGGAACGCGCCCTGGAAAACAGCGACCGCAGGCCCGACACCGAATGGGCCAGGCAGATGTTCCAGCGCTTTCCGTGGATCAGCGGCCTTGCCGCCGTGGACAACGAAGGCCACGTCATGGCCCAGCAGCCCGAGGCGGCCATGAAGCCGCTGGACTTCGCCCCGCTGCTGGAGGAAGACGCCAAGCAGAACATGCGCGCCCTGCGCGGCTACGTGCAGGAAACGCCCCTCGGCCCCGAAGTGTACGTGGGCGTGCCGGTGTACAGCGGGTCGGACTTCCGGGGCCTGGTCATCGCCCATTTCGACATCCGCGCCCTGCTACCGTATTCGTCGAGCCCGGCGGACCTGATGATCGCCGCGCCCGGACAGGTCATGTGGCCCGGCCGCTTCGACGCCGAGGCCACCCCCATCGCCTCCACCGACTGGGGCAGCGTGGTGACCAAGGAAGTCTACGGCTCCGTCTCCAACGCCAACGGCGATTTCTACTGGGTGTCGCGCTACCTCGGCAACCTGCCGCTGGTCTTCGCCGTGCCCGAGACCGGCAGCTTCCCCGAAAAGCCGGAGCAGCTCGCCATCCTCAAGCAGGCCGCGTCGCTGGGTTCGGCCAGCGCTTCCCACGAGCCTGTGACCGAGATCCAGCCCGCCTACCCCGAGCTTGACGAATCCGAGGGCAGCATCCTGACCCAACCCGCGCCGCAGGCGTCGGACGAGCAGAAGGTCAAGGAAGAAGCCATCCGATAAGGTTCGCGTCGCGCCGGGGCGTGCCCGTTCCCGCCGTGCGGCGGGCGGCGCGTCCCGGCGCGCGCCGTTTCTGGCCTTTCCCCATCCGCCGGGCGCATCGCCCGGAAATCGCCACACCGCGCCGCACGGACGCGGTCCCGCCAGGAGCACTCATGCCAGAGGTCACCGTCACCGAACACCTGCTGCTGCACCAGAAGCGTTCGCCCGCCGCCACCGGCCAGTTCACCACCCTGCTGAACGACCTCATCCTGTCCGCCAAGATCATCGCCCGCAGCGTGAACAAGGCGGGCCTGCTGGACGTTCTGGGCGGCACCGGCGAGGTCAACGTGCAGGGCGAGAACGTGCAGAAGCTGGACGAATTCGCCAACCGCGTGCTCATCTACCGCATGGAGCGCTCCGGCGCGCTGTGCGCCATGGGCTCGGAAGAGAACGCCGACGTCATCCGCGTCTCCGAAAAGCTCGTCCGGGGCGACTACATCCTCATCTTCGACCCGCTGGACGGCTCGTCCAACATCGACGTGAACATCAACGTCGGCACCATCTTCTCCATCCTGCGCCGCAAGTCGCCCTCGGGCGACGACGCCACCATGGAGGACGTGCTCCAGGCCGGCACCGAGCAGGTGGCCGCGGGCTACATCCTGTACGGCCCCTCCACCATGCTGGTCTATTCCACCGGCCAGGGCGTGCACGGCTTCACCCTGGACCCCACCGTGGGCGAATTCCTGCTCTCGCACCCCGACATCCGCATCCCCGAGCGGGGCAAGATCTACTCCGTCAACGAATCCTACTGGCACTACTGGGACGAGCCCACCCGCGAGGCCGTGGGCTACTTCAAGGGCACCGCCAACGAACGCGGCAAGCCCTATTCCCTGCGCTACGTGGGCTCGCTGGTGGCCGACTTTCACCGTACCCTGCTGTACGGCGGCATCTTCATGTACCCCATGGACCAGCGCGACCCGCAAAAGCCCCAGGGCAAGCTGCGCTTGCAGTGCGAAGCCTCGCCCCTGGCCTTCCTGGCCGAGCAGGCCGGGGGACTCGCCACCGACGGCACCGGCCGCATCCTGGACATCCGGCCCCAGGTGCTGCACGAGCGCGTGCCCCTGTTCATCGGCTCGCGCCACGACGTGCAGGCCGTGACCGACATCTACACCCGTCGGGCGGGGTAGGGCGGAGCGGCAGCCCAAATATTGGGGGAGGGAGGAACCCCATTTACAAAAAGGGGTACTCCCACCCCCCAAAGGA
>NZ_JBAIYT010000035.1:0-40441 GCF_036763125.1 Nitratidesulfovibrio sp. 1201_IL3209 | reverse complement strand
GCGGGTGGCTGCACCCCCTTGCCCAAAGGGGGTCCCACCGTCCCCCAAACCCCCTCCCACCTCCCCAAAACGTTTTCATTGGGTTGTGCGGGAAAATTCCCATCGCAATCTGTCAGGCTGGCAATTCCATGCTCTGTCTCGGCATAGAAACCTCGTGCGATGAAACCGCGCTGGCGCTGGTGCGCGACGGCGTGGTCGTGGCCGACGTCATGTCCTCGCAGGCCGACGTGCACGCCCTGTTCGGCGGGGTGGTGCCGGAACTGGCCTCGCGCGAGCATTACCGGCTCATCGGCGCCCTGTGCGACGAAGTGCTGCGCCGCGCGGGCGTGACCGCCGCCGACATCGACGTGGTGGCCGTGGCGCGCGGGCCGGGCCTGCTGGGCAGCCTGCTGGTGGGCATGGGCTTCGCCAAGGGGTTGGCGCTGGCCACCGGCGCGCGGCTGGTGGGGGTCAACCACCTGCACGCCCACCTGCTGGCGGCGGGCATCGCCAATGAGTTGCCGTACCCCGCGCTGGGCCTGCTGGTGTCCGGCGGGCATACCCACATCTACCGCATGGAATCGCCCCGGCACATGCCGCTGCTGGGCCGCACCCTGGACGACGCGGCGGGCGAGGCCTTCGACAAGGTGGCCAAGCAACTCGGCCTTGCCTATCCCGGCGGGCGCACCATCGACGACCTGGGGCGCAAGGGCAGGGTGAACCCGGCCATGTTCCCCCGGCCCTACGTGGACAACGACAACCTGGATTTCAGCTTCAGCGGCCTGAAGACCGCCGCCGGGCTGGCGGTGCAGGCCAACCCCGCCCTGGCCGATGCCGCGCGCGCCGTGGCCCATGGTTTCGTCCCCGGCGCTTCTGATGACGCTCCTGATGACGCGCCCGTTCCCGCCCTGCGCGACCTGTACGACCTGTGCGCCTCGTTCAACCATGCCGTGGCCGACACCCTGCGCATCAAGCTGGAGCGCGCCCTGGTGCGCGAAAACGGACCGTTGCCCGGCACGCCCGCCGTCCCGGCCAAAAAGAAGCGGAAGAAGGGCGGGGCAGTGGCGGCTGACGCCGGGGCGACCGCCGGGCAGGCCGTTTCCGGCCGGGATGCCGGGGCGGCGCGCGAACCCGTGCGGGCGCTGGTGGCCGCCGGAGGCGTGGCCGCCAACTCGTACGTGCGCGCGGCCCTGGCGGATCTTGCCCGGCGCGCGGGCCTGCCGCTGCTTTTGCCGTCGCCCGCCCTGTGCACCGACAACGGCGTCATGGTGGCCCACGCGGGCTGGCGCCTGGCGTCCCTCGGGCTGGGCCACGGCCTCGCGCTGGAAACCATCCCGCGCGGGCGGACGATTCCCGATGATTTCACCATGTTCCGGAGTATATAGAAGCGGGGTGTCCGCGCCGTCGTGCTTGACACGCCAGCAGCGCCCTACTATTTCTTCATAGGTTGGCAGGAGGCGGGGCAACCGCCGGGGCGACGCCGTGCGCGGTGCGCCGCGCAGCCCCCGCGAAACGTCGTTCCTGCCCATGCCGTTACCGGGTCCTGTCCGTATCGAGACCGGGCATTGACCGTCTCGTGTGCGGTCGCCGCATCGCATATATGACCAAAAGGAGTGCACCATGGCCGTTCAGATCACCGACGCCAACTTCGAAGCCAACGTCCTCAAATCCTCCCTTCCCGTGCTGATCGACTTCTGGGCTCCCTGGTGCGGTCCGTGTCGCGCGATGGGTCCCGTCATCGACGAACTGGCCGCCGAATACGACGGCAAGGTCCTCATCGCCAAGATGAACGTGGACGAAAACCCGGCCACCCCCTCCAAGTACGGCATCCGTGCCATCCCCACCCTGATCCTGTTCAAGGGCGGCGAAGTGGTCGAGCAGATCACCGGCGCCGTGTCCAAGAGCAGCATCAAGGACATGATCGCGCAGAAGGCCCTTGGCTAACATGAAGACATACGACGCCATCGTCATTGGAGGAGGGCCGGCCGGCATGACGGCCGCCCTCTATCTTTTGCGTTCCGGCGTAAGCGTCGCCTTCGTCGAAAAGCTGTCTCCCGGCGGCCAGGTGCTCATGACCGCCGAGATAGAGAACTACCCCGGCTTTCCCAAGGGCATCCAGGGGTGGGAACTGGCGGACCTGTTCGCCGCCCACCTCGAACGCTACCCCCACGACAAGTACAACGACGCGGTGACCGCGTTCGAACCCGCGCCCGGCGCCAACCGCGTGCGCGTGGGCGACGAGTGGATCATCGGCAAGACCGTGGTGGTCTGCTCGGGCGCCCGCTACAAGAAGCTGGGCCTGCCGGACGAAGACCGCCTGATCGGCAAGGGCATCTCGTACTGCGCCCTGTGCGACGGCAACTTCTTTCGCGGACAGAAGGTCGGCGTGGTGGGCGGCGGCAACTCCGCCCTCGAGGAATCGCTGTACCTCGCCAAGCTGGTGGCCAACCTGCGCCTGATCCATCGCCGCGACGAGTTCCGCGGCTGCAAGTGCTACCAGGAAAAGGTGCAGTCCGCGCCCAACATCGACATCGAGTATTCTTCCGTCGTCAGGAAGCTGCACGGCGACAACGCCCTCACCGGCGTCACCCTGGCGGACGTGAAGACGGGCGAAGAACGCTTCCTGCCGCTGGACGGGCTGTTCATCTTCATCGGCTTCGAACCCGTGGGCGACTTTCTGCCCGACGGCATCGACAAGGACCCGCAGGGCTTCGTCATCACCGATACCGAAATGCGCACCAGCCTGCCGGGTGTCTTCGCCGCCGGGGACATCCGGGCGAAGTCCTGCCGTCAGGTGACCACCGCCGTCGGTGACGGGGCCACTGCCGCAACAGCAGCCTTCACCTACCTGGAACAGCTCGATGCGTAACGCCCTTTCCCGTATCCTGGCCGTCGTGCCCCCGTTGCTGCTGGTGCTGCTGCTCTCGGGGTGCGGCATCATCGACTACTTCTACCTGCCCCCGCCGGAAGAAACCGCACAGGAACTGTTCGAGTCCGGCAACGACGCCATGCGCGAAAAACGCTACGGCGAAGCGGCGGAATCCTTCAGCAAGCTGAAGGAGCAGTTCCCGTTCAGCCCCTACACCATCGAGGCCGAACTTTCGCTGGCCGACGCCCACTTCCTGGACGAGGACTACCTGCTGGCCGGCGAAGCCTACAAGGAATTCGAAACCCTGCACCCCCGGCACGAGGCCATTCCCTACGTGCTGTACCAGGTGGGGCAGTCGCGCCAGAAGGCCTTCCTGTCCATCGACCGGCCCACCACGGGCCTGACGGAAGCCATCCAGTACTACCAGCGCCTGCGCGAAAGCTATCCCGGCACCGAATACGCCGAGAAGGCCAAGCAGCACATCGCCGAATGCCGCCGCCTGCTCGCCGAGCGCGAACTGTACATCGGCGACTTCTTCTGGCGTGCCGAGCGCTATGGCGCCGCTTGGCGCCGCTACGTGTACGTGGTGGAGAACTTCCCGGAAATCGAGGACCTGCGCGAACACGCCGAAGCCAAGGCCAAAGTTGCCTACCTCAAGTACCGCCAGCAGCAGTCGCAGCAGGTGCACGAGCAGCGCGAAGGCTCGTGGAGGCGCTGGTTCAACTGGCTGTAGGCTTCACGGTACCGCACGCAGCATGATGCATGAGGGCGGCCCCCCGCGAGGGAGGCCGCCCTTTCGTCTGTCTGGCGGCCGGTGAAGCCGCGCCGTGTGGCTGCGGGCCTGCGGGGCGCACGGGTCCACGGATCAGTTCAGGAACCCGCGCACGCCGGTGAACACGATCTGCGCGGACAGGGCGGCCAGGATCAGCCCGGTGATCTTGCTGAGGATGGAAATGCCGGTGCGGCCCAGCAGCTTTTCGATGGCCGGGCCGATGTACAGGAGCACCGCCACGCACAGCACGGCCGCCAGCAGGCCCAGGCTGGCCACCACCCGTTCCAGCGGGCCCTGCACCGTGGCGCCCATGACCATCAGGGCCCCGATGGTGGCGGGCCCCACGGTGATGGGGATGGCCAGCGGCACCACGCTGATGTCGCCGGTCACCTCCTGCACGCGCGAGGGCTGCGGGTCGCGCACCAGGGCCACGGCGGACAGGAACAGCAGCGAGCCGGACCCGATGCGGAAGGCATCCAGGGTGATGCCGAACAGGGTGAAGATGTACTCGCCGAAGAAGTACAGGCACATGCACACGGCGTACACGGCCATGCCCACGCGCACGGCCAGCCGTCGCTGCGTCTGCGGCGTCATGTCCCGGGTCATGGTCAGGAACATGGTCAGCACGAAGAACGGCGTCAGCAGAAAGAACATCTTGACGAGGGTGGTCACGAACAGGTTGACGATGGCGCTCATGGATGCCGCTCCGATGGGGTGGCAGGGTGTGCGTGCCGGGCGCCCCGCCGTGGCTGGCACGGCGGGGTGGGGCAGGCGGATTGTACAGCGCGGGCGGTTCGCCGGGAAGGGGGGATATCCGGGCGACCGCCCGGAGTTTCGGACGGTGCTAGGCGCGGTGCACGGGCAGCGCGCCGAAGGACTGGCTGGTGGGCATGACCTCGATGCGGCTCACGTTGACGTGGGCCGGGCAGGACACGGCCCAGGCGATGGCGTCGGCGATGTCCTGGGGGCGCAGGGCGGCCGCGCCCTCGTACAGTTTGGCGGCGCGGTCGGCATCACCGCCAAAGCGGACCACGGAAAACTCGCTTTCCGCCAGCCCCGGCTCGATGTTGGTCACGCGCACGCCGGTGCCGTGCAGGTCGGCCCGCAGGCCGCGCGAGAACTGCATGACGAACGCCTTGGTGCCGCCATACACGTTGGCCCCGGGGTAGGCATAGGTGCCGGTGATGGACCCCAGGTTGACCACGTGGCCGCGCCCCCGCTCCACCATGCCGGGCAGCAGGGCGCGGGTGACATGCAGCAGGCCCTTGATGTTGGTGTCCACCATGGTGGTCCAGTCGTCCAGGCTGCACCGGTGGGCGGGCTCCAGCCCAAGGGCCAGGCCCGCATTGTTCACCAGCACGTCCACGGCGCGCCACGCCTCGGGCAGGTTCGACGCATCGGAAAGGGCGGCCTGCACCGCCTCCGCGTCGCGCACGTCGAAGCACAGCGGCAGGCAGTTGCCGTCCCCCAGTTCCGCCGCCAGCGCGTCAAGCCGGTCCTGACGCCGCCCGGTGGCGATGATGCGCCAGCCGTCGGCGGCGAAGCGGCGCGCGGTGGCCGCGCCGAACCCGGCGGTGGCCCCGGTGATGCAGACGATGCGCCCGCCGGATGCGGGCCGGACAGGTGCGGGGCGGGTGGTGGCGGCAGTGGCGGTCATGGTCATATCCTGTGGGCTGTGGTGTTCCTGAAGGGGCCGGAATGCCCACGATTCCGGGGCGGTGCGGCCCATGCCGGGCCATGCCCCCCAAAAAAAGAGGGGGACGGCGGCACGGAGGCGCATACTAGCCCCGGCGCGCCCGTCAGGCAAGCCGTTCGTCCGCACAAACGGTGGCACGCACCCGGCCGAAGGTCCGCACGGATTCGTTGCATGCGCCGCACGTGCATATCGACATGGAACGCGCCCCCGTGCTAGGCTTTGCACAAACACCGCCGCATTCCGGTGCGGCGGCCCAGCGGTGCCGGTGCGCCTTCCGGCGCCGATGCCTCTTCCGGCCGCGAGCGGCCGTACAGGACCATCCCCGCGCCGTCCCCGGCGCACGTCCAACCGCAACCTAGGAAGGCACACATGGCCCATACGTTCACCTATCCCCGCGACGTGAAAACCGTCTACTACTTCGGCACCT
The DNA here is from genome assembly GCF_036763125.1 of Nitratidesulfovibrio sp. 1201_IL3209. Lineage (NCBI taxonomy): Bacteria > Pseudomonadati > Thermodesulfobacteriota > Desulfovibrionia > Desulfovibrionales > Desulfovibrionaceae > Nitratidesulfovibrio > Nitratidesulfovibrio sp. 1201_IL3209. The sequence goes on along the minus strand of NZ_JBAIYT010000035.1, from coordinate 34,698 downwards.
GCCTCGTGGACATGTCGTTCCCGCAGGCGGGCATGGCGGGCATTCACCTGCTGCGCCGCGCCGGGGTGGAAGTGGTCTTTCCGCAGGAACAGTCGTGCTGCGGCCAGCCCGCGTACAATTCCGGCTTCCTCGAAGAGGCCAGGGCCGTGGCCAGGGCGCAGATCAAGGCGTTTTCGAAAGCCGACTGGCCCATCGTGGTGCCCTCGGGTTCGTGCGCGGGCATGATGCGCCACCACTACCCGGAGATGTTCGCCAACGACCCGGAATACTTCGACGTGCGCAAATTTTCCGAACGGGTCTTCGAACTGGGCGATTTTCTGCACAACGCCCTGCACGTGCGGTACGAAGACAAGGGCAAGCCGGTGAAGGTCACCTGGCATTCCTCGTGCCACGCCATGCGCGAAATGGGGGCCACGGCTGCGGCCAAGGCGCTCATCGGCCAGCTGTCCAACGTGGAGCTGGTGGAGATCGAGCGCGAATACGAATGTTGCGGCTTCGGCGGCACGTTCTCCATCAAGCAGCCGGAAATCTCGGCCGCCATGGTGGCCGACAAGGTGGAGGACATCCGGGCCACCGGCGCCTCGGCCATCCTCTCCGGCGACTGCGGCTGTCTCATGAACATCGGCGGGGCCATGGAACGCACCGGCGTGCCCGTGGCGCCCCGACACCTTGCCGAATTCATATGGGAGCGCATCAATGGGTAGCCAGCACCTCGACTTCACGGCCAACGTCACCGAGGCCCTTGCCGACCGCCAGTTGCGCGCCAACTTCAAGTCGGCCCTCACCGGTCTGATGAAAAAGCGCGTGGCCGTGCTGCCAGACGCCGAAGAAATCGAACGCATGCGCGACGACGCCGAGGCGGCCAAGCGCAACGCGCTCGCCAAGCTGCCGGAACTGCTGGAACGGCTGGAACGCAAGTGTACGGAAAACGGCATCATCGTGCACTGGGCCGAAACCACGGCAGAAGCCAACGACATCATTCTGGGCATCATGCGCAGCCACGACGCCACCAGGCTGGTGAAGGGCAAGTCCATGGTCTCGGAAGAGATGCACCTGAACCACTTTCTCGAAACCCACGGCATCGAGGCCTTGGAGACGGACCTTGGCGAGTTCATCATCCAGTTGAACCACGAGCCGCCCTCGCACATCATCGTGCCCGCCGTGCACAAGAACCGCCAGCAGGTGGGGCGCATCTTCGCCGACAACCTGGAAGGCATTCCCTACACCGACGTGGTGGAAGAACTGAACGCCATCGCCCGCAAGACCCTGCGCGAAAAGTTCCGCACCGGGCACGTGGGCCTTTCGGGCGTGAACTTCGCCGTGGCCGAGACGGGCACCCTGGTGCTGGTGGAGAACGAGGGCAACGGCCGCATGTGCACCACGGTGCCGCCGGTGCACGTGGCCGTCATGGGCCTGGAAAAGGTGGTGGAATCGCTGTCCGACCTGCCGCCCCTGCTGCGCCTGCTCACGGCATCGGCCACGGGCCAGCTGGTCACCACCTACGTCAACTGCATCACCAGCCCCCGCAAGGAAGGCGAAAGGGACGGCCCCAAGGAAATCCACCTGGTCATCCTGGACAACGGCCGCTCCAGGATGCTGGCCGACGCCCAGTTGCGCCGCACCTTGCAGTGCATCCGCTGCGGCACCTGCCTGAACCATTGTCCGGTATACATCCGCATCGGCGGGCACGCCTACGGTTCGGTGTATCCCGGCCCCATCGGCAAGATCCTCACCCCGCAGATCGACGGGCTGGCGGAGAAGGGCGTGCTGGCCACCGCATCCAGCCTGTGCAACGCCTGCGAAGAGGTGTGCCCAGTGCGCATCCCCATTCCGGGCATCATCCGGCGCATGCGCACGGAAGCCTATGACGAAAAGGGCGACGGCGTGGTCAAGGATCACGGCGCCAAGAAGAACCTGCTGGAAACCCTGGTCTGGAAGGGCTGGGAACTGACCTACCGCATCCCCGCGCTGAACAGGTTCGTGGTGTCCATGCTGGGCAAATTCGGCGACAAGCTGCCCAACGTCGGCCCGCTGAAGGCCTGGACCAGCGTGCGCACCGCGCCGCGCTTCGCGCCCAAGAGCCTGCATCAACTCGCCAAGGAAGAGGGGATCCGCCATGAGTAGCACCGCCCGCGATCGCATCTTCGCGCGCCTGCACGCGGCGCGCACCACCGTTTCGCCCTACGTGCCGCAGGGCGGCAGTTGGCAGGCCCCCATGCTGGACAAGGCCCAGCGCATCGAACTGCTGAAGAAGCGCATGGAAGCCGTGCGCTCGGAAGTGCACGTGGTGCCCGAGGCGGAATGGCCCGCCAAGCTGCTAGAAGTGCTGAAGGCCCGCGAACCGAAAACCATGGCTTACGGCCACGACGCGTGGTTCGGCGGCACCCTGCGTTCCAAGGTGAAGGGCAAGGGGCTGCCCAAGCTGGTGCCCTACGGCGAAAACGTGGAAGCCTTCCGCGACGAACTGTTCGGCATCGACGTGGGCATAACCTCGACCCTGGGCGGCATTGCCGAGAACGGCACGCTCATCGTCTGGCCCACGCCGCAGGAACCGCGCCTGCTCTCGCTGGTGCCCACGGTGCATGTCGCGCTGCTGAAGGCCGACGCCATCTACAGCACCCTTGCCGAGGCCATGCGCGAGATGCGCTGGGCCGAGAACATGCCCACCAACGCGCTGCTCATCTCCGGCCCGTCCAAGACGGCGGACATCGAGATGACCCTGGCCTTCGGGGTGCATGGGCCCAAGGAAGTGATCGTGCTGGTGCTCGATTAGCCGAAAGCACGCACCGCACGTAACGACGCCATAACCAGCGCGCCGGGAAGGGGGATTCCCTTTTCCCGGCGCGCCGCGCATGGTGCGGCGGAGCATCCGCCGCAAAAGAGGGAAACATGCCGGAGAACGCCATCCCGAGCGGCCATGCCGCCGACCACCATTCCTTTTACGGGCACGCCTTCTACAGGCATTTCAAGGGCCGCTACTATCAGGTGGTGGGCGAGGCGTTGGACACGGCCACCGAGGGCAGGGTGGTGGTCTACCGCACCCTGTACCCGTCGGGCCATGCGCTGTTCACCCGCTCGTACGACGAATTCCACGGCTGGAAGGAAAACGCCGACGGGCAGCGCGTGCGCCGCTTCACGCCGGTAGGCTATGCCGACCTTCCCGCTGACGCCCGCGCCCACGTCATTGCCGCGCTGGACCTGACGGCCGGATAGACAGCCTTTTCGGCCAGGCATCCCCCGCCCCGTTGCCACGCCCGCCTGAAGTCGATGTTCATCATCAATGACGGCGGGATGCGCTCTTTGCTGGTCACGCCGGAATGGCCGTGATAGGATATCGTGCGCCTGTTCCCCGGTCATTGCCAGGGCGGCCCCCGTGCCGCTGCGGCAACAGCGGGAGAGAAGGCGCACGCCCTGCACGTCTGCATGGCGTGCGGAACCGCATCCGCAACGCACGGTCCCCGGAGGCGTCATGCAACCCCACGACTACGAAACCGCCCTGCGCGAAAAGAACGCCGCCGCCCTGTCATCGGTGCTGGCCGCCGTGCTGCTGACCTCGCTCAAACTGGTGGTGGGCGTCTCCACCAACAGCCTCGGCATCCTGTCGGAGGCGGCCCACAGCGGGCTGGACCTGGTGGCCGCCGCCGTCACGTGGTTCGCGGTGCGCATTTCGTCCCGCCCGCCCGACGCGCGCCACCCCTACGGCCACGGCAAGGTCGAGAACCTTTCCGCCCTGGTGGAAACGCTGCTGCTGCTGGTCACCTGCGGGTGGATCGTGTGGGAGGCCATGCACCGGCTGTTCGTGGAGCCGGAAACGGTGGTGCCGTCGGTTTGGGGGCTCGGGGTCATGGTTGTGTCCATCGTGGTGGACATCTCGCGTTCGCGCATGCTGCGCCGCGTGGCCAAAAAGTACAACAGCCAGGCCCTGGAGGCCGACGCGCTGCACTTTTCCACCGACATCTGGTCGTCCGCCGTGGTCATCGTGGGCCTGCTGGCCCTGCTGGCGGCGGACCTGCTGCCGGAAGGCTCGGCCCTGCGGCCCCTGCTGGAGCGCGCCGACGCCGTGGCCGCCCTTGCGGTGTGCGCCATCGTGGTGCACGTCAGCCTGGGCCTTGGCCGCCGGGCCGTGGACGCCCTGCTGGACGGCGGCGACGCAGGGCTTGCCGGGCGCATCGAGGCGGCCGTGGCCGCGCAACCCGGCGTGGTGCGGGTGGACCGCACCCGCGTGCGCGAAAGCGGGCCGCACGCCTTCGTGGACATGACCGTCATCGTGGCGGCCGGACTGTCGCTGGAGGCGGCCCACGAGATCACCCGGCAGGCGGAAGCCGCCGTGCGCAAGGTGGCCCCCGGCGCGGACGTGACCATCCATTTCGAGCCGCAGCAGGCGGCGGAGCGGGACGTGACGGCCCGCATCCGCTGCGTGGCCGCGGCCCACGCGCTGCCGGTGCACGCCGTGGAGGTCATCGACGCCCAGCCCGATGCCGCAGCCCCGCACGACCTGATGGTGGAACTTCATGTGGAGCTTGAAGGCCGGATGCCCCTGGCCGACGCGCACGCCCGGGTCACCGCCTTCGAGGAGGCCCTGCGCGCCGAACTGGGGCCGCTGCACGTGACCACGCACATCGAGCCCGCACAGGATACCGCCGTCACGGCCGGGCAGACGCCGTCGCGGATGATGGAATCGCCGCGCATCCAGGCCGCCGTGCAGGCCGCCACCGATGCCGAACCCGGCGTGCGCGACTGCCACCACGTGCACATCCGCAGGCACGGCGAGGACGTGTCCCTCAGCTTCCACTGTCGCATGGCCCCGGAAACCCCGGTCAGCGAGGCGCACCGCGTGTCCGCCGCCATGGAGGCCCGGCTGCGCGCCAGCCTGCCCGAACTGCGCCGGGTGGTGGTGCACATGGAGCCGGAGGGGGAGTAGGCGGACAGTCCGCCCCCTTCTCCAGTTGTCCGGGGTTCAATTCCCTCCTCAAATCAAGCCGCGGCAAGAGTGGCCAGGCGAGCTGCGTACCGTGCCATTCTTGCCGCTACAAGTTCCCCCCATGAAGATAAACGGCTTGACCTGACAGTAGCACTTTGCAGAAGCAGAGCGCCGATGCAAACGCTCCTTGATGGAAAAACGCTCTGGAGAGAAAAGACCGGACAACTCCGCTGGAATAACCATTGACTTTCTTATAGCATTTCTTGCCCTACCTTTTCTTCATCCCCCTGTCAGGTAAGGATATACTCTTTTCTCCTCCAAACAGAGGAGAATTTTTTTTATCGCTTCCTTCATTTTGATGTATTGCGGTGCGCCATTTTTTCCACATACGGTGCCCATGAATAGAATTGTGTCCATAGTCATGGAAAATACTATGGCAGCAGAAAAAACATACATCCCAGGACGTAGCTGTTCCTTTACCGGATTGCCGCCCAGCCCTCTCATCATGCGACGAGACATGCATGCGGCGGAACCTGTTTTTGAAGATGGCTGAACGGCGCAAGGAGGAAGCCATGACCACACGCCATACGTCACGTACCAATGATACCCGGCAGCGGTCTGCTTCTTTGCCTGCGCAGGCGGAACCCGGTTCTTCCTTGGCTGCGGAACATGCTCATCCTGCACCCCACGCGACCCCTGACGAGTTGTGGCAGGAGGCCACGAGCCTGGACGGCATCATTGCCGACGAGGATCTGTTCCATCTGAAAGAACTTGTGCCTGCTGAAGACAATTACGACCCTGATGATCTTTTTTTCATGCTCGACGAGGAAGGCCGCATACCAGGAGAGCCAATATGGGGAAGCGGCATCGGGGAGTATGAAGACAATGCCGGAACGCTGCTTGACGGGGTGTCTTGGCTACAGGCCTTGGCCGGCGTCATGGCAACGCCACAGGCCTTTGCCGCGGCGGCTGCGGTAAACGCCTCTCGCGCCTCCTGGTCCAGTGACGCCCAACATGATGATAATGGCGGCGGCGGTGGCGACGAGGCGGCAAAGGATTATGTTGTTCGCGGGGTGTTGCTGCAACTGGGTGACACGGCCCAGGTGCTGGAACTGCCCATGTTTTATGAGCGCGCCCTCATAGACCCCAATGGACACAGTGTACAGGTCAGCAGCTACAAAGAGGGCGTTTTTGACCAGCTTCCCGCAGAGGACTACGAGATTGCTTACAATCCGCTCACCGGGGGGTACACCTTTTCGCTCACCGCCTCCGGGCTTGCCCGCATGGCCTCTTGGCCCGAACCACACCAGCAGGTGTGTTTTATGGTGACCATAGACGGCAAAAGCTATGCCTTGCAGGTTGTGGTCAGCAAGGATGGTTCGTTCAGCAGCACAGACCAGACCCATTACGACCATATGGACGCCACGGTCGATTTGTGGGGCGAACGGTATTGCGCCGACTTCAGTCTGCCGGATAACGGCGCCCCTCGTGCGCCGCTGGTCATAACCGGGGCACGGTTCAACAACGACATGGTGTTTACCAATTCTTCCGGCACCACTCTTGTGGCGGGCAGCCACATCAGTCTGGGCGAGGGGAAGAACAGCCTGCGCGTGGAAAGCCACGCGAGCCTGAACAACCATTTTGGCCACGCCATGAAAAACGGGCACATAGAGGTGGGGAACGGCGACAATACCCTTGACTTCTCCAGTGTGTACACAGGCAGCTATGGTGCCGGGGGCTCAACGTCGTACGGCAGCATAGACAACAGCACCATACGTATCGGCAACGGCAACAATGCCATGACCGTTACCGCCACAGGCAATGAGGCCGGCAATGCCCGGGGCGCGGCCATACTCAGCAGCGATATTCTTTTCGGGGACGGCGATAACACACTGACAGCCACTGGCAGCTATTATGCCATAGGCGGCAGCCACGTTACCTTTGGCGATGGCGATAACAGGCTCGATCTGCAAGGCGAGCGGGTCATATCAGGATATTACGCCACAGGGCTACCCCAAATAGCGCCGAGCGTGCTCACCTTTGGTGATGGCGACAATACCCTGACCTTGCACGCTGTCGGCATAACCGGCGGCCCAAGCCTGGGGCTCTTGGGCAGCACCATCACCATGGGTGACGGGGACAATCATGTCCACATCCATGGCGGTACCTATGGACTGAATGCCTTGCAGATTTTTGGCATTCCCGCATCGTACACCGCCTCGAAAATGCAGTTTGGACATGGCGACAATACGCTCATTGTTGACAGCAGCTCAGAAGCCCTGGTGGGGCAGGCTGTTGTCGAGTTTGGTGATGGCGCGAACTCCGTGCACATACGTTCGGCCACCAGCAGCGCCGTGAATGGTTCGAAACTGATTCTGGGTGACGGCGACAACAACATCGTCCTCACTTCTGTCAGCGGGAACGCTGTGAGCGAAGGAGCACGGGTCATAGCAGGCGATGGCAACAATACCATCACCATTTCTTCCCAGAACGGACACGCCATTACCGGGTACCAAAGCGTTGTCTACGCAGGCAATGGCGATAATGAAATAACCATCAATGGCGGTATGTACGACGTTTCAGGATTCGCTCACTTGGGCGTAGGGTCGGGCAGCAATACCATTACGGTGCACGGCAACTTCAATGGCAGCATCAATGTCGGCTCCGACATGCTCGACCCGCCGGACGCTTTCCCGACCTTCCCGGGCTTGCAGGGCTGCGGCAATAATCATGTCTGGATAGACGGCGCCTTTCACAACTACGGGCGTGTGTTTTTTGGCGATGGCAATGATACGCTCCGCCTGACGGGAGCAATAACAAGCAGCAACGTCGGCATGCGCGGGGGGCTTGGCTTTGATGTGCTCGAACTGGCCCGCCCTGGCGGCGGCTATTCCCTGAATGGGTATAATTTCACCGGGTTTGAACATATCAAAATGGACAATGGCGGGCAAGATACCCTTGATATCGTGTACTGGAACCTGTTTGACAATGGCGGCACCATTGATTCGCTCCTCAACATTGACGGTGTGGGAGAGCACCCGGTGCTCTACATTGATGCCGACGCCAACGATATTGTGAAGCTCACCGGAACCCATACCAATGTAGGCACGCATGTATATGATTCCGTCACCTACGATGTGTACTTGTGCCATGACAGCATGACCCCAAGCTACGGTGAACTGTTTGTGCTGCTTGGCGGCGACGCCTCGCTGCTGTAAGGGGAAGAGACGCAAGGAACGAAAACCGGGCGCATCCCCCTGAGCGGGGGAGGTGCTTTCCTACCTCCGCACCCCGTTCGGATGCAGGATCGCTTCCTGTCGCCTCCCCCCGTTGGACTACCTTGCGTGCCTCCCCCTTTTCTTCCGCACCGTCGCGCGCGTACCATGACCGGAAAGGGCAGCACGGCGCATGAAAACGCAAGCGGTTACTCGCGTCGGGGTTGCGCGGCGGACAAAATGACGTACAATCCCCAGTTACCCGGTGGCTGCGGCGCTCGTCGCATGCCGGGGCCTGTACGTTTCCGCATCCCGCAGCACCGCATCCCGTCCCGCACGGCCGTTCCGGAGCATTCATGTCCGCACCCGACCTTGGCCGCTTCATCGCCGGTTTCCGGCGTTTTCAGAAAAGCTGGTTCTGCCGCGACCACAACCTGTTCGAAAACCTGGTGGAGGAGCAGTCGCCCAAGGCGCTGGTCATCGCGTGCAGCGATTCGCGCGTGGACCCGGCCCTGCTGCTGGACTGCAACCCCGGCGACCTGTTCGTGGTGCGCAACGTGGCCAACCTGGTGCCCCCGTACGAGGCGCACACCACCACCCAGCACGGGGTCAGCGCCGCGCTGGAATTCGCCGTGCGCAGCCTGAAGGTGGAAGACATCATCATCCTGGGCCACGCCCGCTGCGGCGGCATCAAGACCTTGCTGTCCGGCGCGGCAGGGGGCCGGGACGACACGGAGTTCTTGTCGCGCTGGGTCAGCATCGCCGCGCCCGCGCAGGAGCGGGTGCAGGAAAGCTGCCCGCACTGTTCGGAGCAGGAACTGCACCGCGCCTGCGAGCAGGAATCCATCCTGGTCTCGCTGGAAAACCTGATGACCTTCCCCTGGCTGCGCGCGCGGGTGGAGCGGGGCGAACTTTCGCTGCACGGCTGGTTCTTCGACCTGGAAAAGGGCGAACTGCTGGGCTGGGACGCGGCCACCGACACCTTCCAGCCCATGGTGCGCGAGTGCGTCTGACGCCGCGCCCGGATTGACATCCCGCCCCGACAGGCGCGGATTTGCGACATCCCCGGCTACCTGCCCACGGCGTGGATCCGCGCCAGCCGCGCCCGTTACGCCATGGCGCGGCACGCCCTGCCGTCGCGCCGCGCTGCCCGCGCCGTATTCCTTCCTTCGAATACCTTGAGAAAAGCCGCCGCGCATCGTATGATGGCAGACGGAGCAAAGGCGCTCCTGCCGCCCCGCGCGCGCCAGACGACGTCGCGACCGGCGGAAGGCGCCCCCAGCCCGCGTCATGCGTCGGCCGGGGGCGTTTTCCCGTCCCTCCGGGCACCCACGCACGAGACAACACGGCACCGCCGTCGTACGGATATTCCCGCATGTTCTTCTCGAAATTCTTCTCCGGCTCGAGGAACGAACCGGAGGCCCCCACCCGCGACGCCAACGCGTCCACCGACGCCCCTTCCGCCGCCCCCGGCGCCGACGCCGGTTCCGGCCAGGCCCCCGGCAATGGCGGCGAGACGCCCGAATCCCCCGGCCAGTCACCCGGACAATCACCGGACCAGCCCCACGAGCCGGGCCGTTTTGGCGGCCTGGGCGACCTGCTGGGCGAGCAGGAGCGCAAGTACGTCCTGGCCTACATCGTCATCGGCATCGTGCTGGTGGAATTTCTGGTGGCCATCGTGGCCATCTGGCAGGGCGTCGCCAACGTGCAGAGCATGCCCGACGGCACGGTGCGCTTCCGCTTTCCGTGGGGCGGCTATCTGGTTTCCGTGGCCGCCGCGCCTGTGGTGGTGCTGCTGGTGTTGCAGGTCATCGCGCTGGGCTACACCCGCCTGATCAAGGGCGACCCGGTGCTGACCGAGGCCCAACTGCGCCAGTTGCCGCCGTGGCTGCAAAAGATGCTGGCCGCGGTCAACGGCGTGCCCACCTTCCTGCTGATGCTGGGCGTAACCCTGCTGGCCGTGGTGATCTACTACTTCGACCGGGTGCTGGGCTTCGTCATCCGGCTGGGCGAATCCACCGAACACCTGGTGCTGTGGGTGGGCGGCGGCGTGCTGGCCGCGTGGTGCGTGGGCTACCTGGGGCGGATGTGGTTCGCCTACAAGGTGCGCCGCATGCAGGAGGAATACGCCTACCGGCGCGAAGTGCTGGACCGCACCGGCATGATCATCGTGGACCAGCGCAGCATGCTGGCCCAGTTGCCCGGACACGTCGATCCCATGACGCCGCGCGCCCTGCCGGGCACCATCGACGTATCGCCCTCCGGCGGGATGCAGGCCCCCCGAGTTCTGCCGCCCGCCCCGCCTGCGCCATCAGCACACGTCACCGAGGCCCAGGACGCGCCCCCCGTGTCCCCCGCGCCGCCCGCCACCCCCATGGTGGTGGATGCACCGGCCGGTGACGCGGGCGCGACCCACGTGGTGGAGGTGTACGACGCCACCGCCCCCGATTCCGCCAGCGAACCCGAAGGCGAAGTGATCGAGCCGGGCCTGCACGAACCGTCCTCCCGCAAGCCGGTCCCCCAACCGATCCCTCAAAAGCCCGCCCCGGCGCCCAAAAAACCCCGCACGCGCAAGAAGGCACCGGAATAGCAGGGAACCGGAAGGACGGGACTGCGGAACAGCCCCCCAAAAAAACGAAGCCGGGTGGCATCGCGCGACGCCACCCGGCTTCATGATTTCGTGCGGGCGCGGTTCCCGGTCAATACTGCCGGGCGGCTACCATCGTCAAAAGAAAAGGGGCCATGCGTCCTTTTTCGGCGGCCCCTTGCAATGACGGCCGGTTTTGGGCCAACATGCCCGGCACATACCCTACGCCGGTCTTTCAGATGTGGAGGTGCACCATGGCGGACATGCAGGGATACGAGCAGTTGGGGCTCTTCTACCTGGGGCGGGAACTGGACATGGACAGCGGCGAGGCGGCGCGGACGCCCCTTCTGTTCAGGAACAAGGACCTCACCACCCATGCCGCCATCATCGGCATGACCGGCAGCGGCAAGACCGGCCTCGGCATCGGCCTGATCGAAGAGGCCATCATGGACGACATCCCCTCGATCATCATCGATCCCAAGGGGGACATGGCCAACCTGCTGCTCACCTTTCCCGCGCTGTCGCCCGCCGATTTCCAGCCCTGGATCGACCCCGCCGAGGCCAGCCGCAAGGGGCTGTCCGTCGAAGCCCACGCCGCGCAGGTGGCGAAAACGTGGGAGGACGGCCTGCGCGGCTACGGCCAGACACGGGAACGCATCGCCGCCCTGCGGCAAAAGACCGGCTTCACCCTCTACACCCCCGGTTTCGGGCTGGGCGTACCCGTGTCGGTGCTGGGCGATTTCGCGGCGCCACCGGCGGACGTCCTTGCGGAAAGCGACATCCTGAACGCCCTGGTCGGCTCCACCGCCACCAGCCTGCTGAGCCTCATCGACGTGCACGGCGATCCCCTGCAAAGCCGCGAGCACATCCTGGTCAGTTCGCTGCTCCTGCACCACTGGCGCAAGGGCGAGGGACTGACCATGGAAAGCCTCATCGGCGGCATCGTCAGCCCGCCGTTCACGAAGATCGGGGTCTTTCCCATGGACGGCTTTTTCCCGCAGAACGACCGCCTGGCGCTGGCCATGCGCCTGAACAACATCATCGCCAGCCCCACCTTCGCCGCCTGGACGCAGGGCCGCCCGCTGGACATCCAGCGCATTCTCTACGGCGAGGACGGCCGCCCGCAAACGGCGATCTTTTCCATCGCCCACCTTGCCGAGGCCGAGCGGATGTTCTTCGTGACCATGCTGCTCAACCAGGTCATCGCCTGGATGCGCCGGCAGCAGGGCACGGCATCCCTGAAGGCGCTCTTGTACATGGACGAGATATTCGGCTACTTCCCGCCCACGGCCAACCCGCCGTCCAAGAAGCCGATGCTCGTCCTGCTCAAGCAGGCGCGCGCCTTCGGGCTGGGGGTGGTCCTCTCCACCCAGAACCCGGTGGACCTCGACTACAAGGGGCTGTCCAACATCGGCACCTGGTTCGTCGGGCGGCTGCAAACCAGCCAGGACCAGGAGCGGGTGGCCGGGGGCATTGCCGGGGCCAGCGACGGAAAGCTGGAACACGGCCAGGTGAAGAGCCTGCTGTCGCGCCTGAAGGGGCGGCAGTTCCTGCTGACGTCCGCGCACCTGGAAGCGCCCCTGCTGTTCGAAACCCGCTGGACCATGTCCTATCTGAAAGGCCCCATCGCGGGCGACGACATCAGGCGGCTTGCCGGGGAAGGGTGGACGCCGCCGGACCAACGCGTTGCCGCGCCCCTTGCGGCGCACGGGGAACGGACCGGCGGTCCCGGCGGGCATCCGCCCTTGCTCGCGGACACCATCGAGCAGCTCTATTACCTGCACCCCGTGCCCAGCGACGCGCCGGTGTTCGCCCCCTGGCTTTCCGCCCGCGCGACGCTGCGCTTTCACAACCCCGGCAGGAACATCGACGAAAGCCGGGACATCGCCCTGCGCCTGTATCTCGACGACCGGTTCGTCCGGCCCGAGTGGGCGGACGGGGAGGACATCCCCTTTCCGGAGACCGACTGCCTGCGCCAGCCGCCCGCGGGCAGCCGTTTTCACGAGGTTCCGGAGGCCATTACCCGGCTGAAGGACCTGAAGCCCCTGCACAAGTCGTTCATCGACTTCCTCTACCAGTCCCGGCAACTGGAACTCTTTCGGGCGGCGTCGCTGAAAATGGAATCCCGCCCCGGCGAAACCCTGGGCGATTTCAAGGTGCGCGTGGCGGACGCCCTGCGCGGGCGCAAGGACGCGGCGCTGGACGACCTACGGCGGAAATACGCCGTGCGCCAGAAAAGCCTGGAACAGAAACTGCTGGCCGCCCAAGGCAAGCTGGAGCGGGAACAGGGCGACGTGCAGTCGAAAACCGCCGACGCCCTGATTTCCTTCGGGGCGGCGGTGGTCGGCGCTTTTCTGGGGCGCAAGACGTTTTCGGCGGGCAATGTTTCGCGGGCGGCCACCGGTTTCAGGAGCGCCGGTCGGGTGATGAAGGAACGGGGCGACGTACAGCGCGCCGAAGAATCCATCGCCCTCTTGCAGCAGGAACAGGCGGACCTTGCGGCGGAAATCGAGGAAAAGGCGCGGCAACTGGCGGCGGCCCACGATGTGGAATCCTGCCCCATCGAATCGTTTACCCTCAAACCCCGACGCAGCGACATCTTCGACGTTCGCCTGTCCCTGCTCTGGGAAATGGCCCTGTAGCCGCTGCCCGGAACAACGGCCTGACAACGCCGGAGCCCGTCACGCCGCGTCACGTCGCGTCACGTCGCGCCAGGGGGGTGACAGGGGGTGCCGGGGGGCGGGCGGGCAGGGGATGGAGCCCGCTGCGCGACCGGGTCCGAAAAAGATTCGGGCCGACCCGCTGCAAGGCAGGTCGGCCCAAAAATTGGTGGAGGCGGCGGGAATCGAACCCGCGTCCGAGAACATTCCACGCGAAACGTCTACAGGCTTATGTCGGGAACAATTGTCGTCACGGGCTTGGCCCCCGACCGGGCGGCCCTAGACCAGCTCACCTGTAGTTCTTACATCCGCAGCGGCGAGCGCCCTTGGATGCCAGCCCGATGAAGTTACACCTCGCCGACGTATCGGGCGTCGGACGGTTCGGCGTGGCCACTAATTAGGCAGCCAGTGCGTATTCGTAATTGTTGGCAATTACTTTTGGTGCCGCTTTTTACGAGGCCAGCGGCGCCTCGGCCTGCAGTTCCGGCTTCCACATCCCCGTCGAAACCAGGGCGCCCCCGTACGTACGGCGGTGTCCGGCGAACGGCGTGTCGTGCCGTGATGCGGTGCGGGCCACCATCCCGCTTCGCATATGATAATGCCGTCTCCGGCAAAGGCAAGGTGTTGCGGGGCATATGCGCCTGGCGAGTCGCGCCCGCTTCCCCGGCCCGACCGAAACAGGGACTATACGGGCTTTTGCGCCCGGTGGCAAGGGATGCGCGCCGCAGGGGCCGGGCAACGCGGGAAGGGGGGGCGGCTAGGCGTTTCTGCCGAAATAGAAGTGCGACATGGCCCCCTTCAGGCTGACCCGGTAGGCGGATGCGGCCCCTTCGGATGCGCCGTCCGCCGTCACCGCGTCCACGGCGTCGTAGGCTGCCGCGCCCACGCGCGCGGTGACCACCCGGCGCAGGTTGCGGATGTCGCGGATGATTTCCGACTGCGAGGCCAGTTCCCCGAAGGCGGAAGAGAGCTCCGGCGCGCCGGACAGGGTCTGCTGGATGCGCGCCTTGTCCGGGTGGTCGCCCAGCACGGACAGCGCCCCCTCGTCGTCCATGGACAGGGTCAGCTTTTCGTCCAGTGACACCCCGGCCTCGTCCAGCCGGGCGGAAAGGGTGTCCAGAAACCCCTCCTGAAGGTCCGCGACGTTCTGTTCCAGCGTTTCCAGCACATTGCCGCCGCGCTCGGAAATATCTTCCAGCGTGGACCGCAGTCTGGGGCTCAACGCGGAAAGGCTGGCGCTGTCGGTCAGGCGCGCAAGGCCGCCGTCCGCCGTCTGCGCCTGCTCGGACCCGGACGCGGTGCGTCCTGCATCGGCGTCCTGTCCCGTGGTGCGGTGGACAACCATCATGCTGCCGAGATTGTTGTAGATGCCGTCTATGGCCACGCCCGCCTCCGTCGTGCAGAAATTTCCCTTCCCGTGTCTGGGGCGGAAATGAGCAAGATCGGTGCCAGCCTGCGGCGCGTGCGGCAAGCACGCCCCATGGTAAAAGGCAACGTGCCGGAACGCCCGCGGGACAGGGCGCTCCGATACGTTGACAGGGGCGGGGCTTTTGCCGGAATCTGCGGGAAAGACCGGGGTTCCGCCACATGCGGGCCACGGCGGGAGAACGCCATGCTGGACAACGACATGACGACGAACGACATGACCGGCAGCCATGCCGGATGCCCCGG
Source organism: Nitratidesulfovibrio sp. 1201_IL3209 (assembly GCF_036763125.1). Lineage (NCBI taxonomy): Bacteria > Pseudomonadati > Thermodesulfobacteriota > Desulfovibrionia > Desulfovibrionales > Desulfovibrionaceae > Nitratidesulfovibrio > Nitratidesulfovibrio sp. 1201_IL3209. Next base: position 19,644 of record NZ_JBAIYT010000035.1, on the reverse strand, counting down.
CGGCACCGGATACGGAACGTCGGCCGCCCGTGGCCGGACCGGCGCGCGCCACCTGGTGGTCGCGCTGCTGTGCATCGCCCTGGGGACCGCGCTTCCGGGCGGCCTGCCAACGTCCGCGCGGGCCGAGGCCACGCAGTTGGGGGGCGACTACCCCGACGCGCAGTGCACCTCGCCCATGCGCCCCTTTGCGGGGGACAAAGCCTGGGAATGGGACCTGTACCGGCAGAAGATGGGCGCCTACCGGGCCTGCGTGGATGCCTACGTGCGGCGCGCCCGCGCGGATATCGAGATCATCCAGGGCAAGATCGACAAGGCCGTGCGCGAATACAACCGCGAGGTGACCATGCCCTGAGTGAGGGTGCCCCTGAACGGCGTTACGGCGCGGCGGGTGAAAGGGCAGGGGAGAAACAGCCCTAGCCGGGGCCGTTCCAGTGCCCGCAATTCTCGCAGGCAAAGCCGGAAAAGTCCGCCGCCCCGGCATCGTCGGTCCACACCTCCACTTCGTTGACGTGGCCGCAGTTCTCGCAGGGGATGCGGGCCAGGTGCTCCTCGGGGTCGTAGTCGCATTCCTCGCCACGGATCAGCAGGGTAGTGGTGTACTCGGGCATGGCGGCCTCCGGGATGTGCGGTGCCGGGCAACGCCACAGGCGCGCGGCCCGCGTGTTCGGGGGGATGGTCCATCCTGACGATGCAGCAGGTCCGGCGCGCGGTCAACCCCTGCTGGGCAAGCCGGGCCAGGCGTCCCGCCGGTTGCGGGGCGGCGGCGGAAGCGGCGCGTGGTCCGGGTTTCCGGCATCTTGACCGGCGCGCCCGGCTGGCCTATATTGTTCAACGTGCCGCCGGATGGCGGCGCCGAACTGTGCCGCTGTGCGGGGTTTGCCCCGACGGCGGGACACTTTCTTTTTGCCCGGCAACAGACCATGCCCAGATATCGCAAGGAACGAGCATGAGCAGCATCCCCATCTCCACCGAAGGCTACGAACGACTGAAGAAGGAACTGGAACGCCTGAAGTCGGAACGCCCGGCGGTCATCCAGGCCATCAAGGAAGCCCGCGAAGAGGGCGACCTGCGCGAAAACGCCGGGTACGACGCCGCCCGCGAACGCCAGGGCATGCTTGAGGCCCGCATCTCGTACATCGAATCGCGCATGGCCCAGTTCAACGTCATCAACCTGGACTCCCTGTCCGGCGACAAGGTGATGTTCGGCGCCACCGTGGAGATCGAGGACCTCGACAGCGGCGAGGCCAAGCGCTACACGCTGCTCGGCCCGGACGAGGCGGACTACGCCCAGGGCTCCATTTCCGTGCTTTCGCCGGTGGCGCGCGCGCTGCTGGGCAAGGAAGAAGGCGACGAGATCGTGGTGGAGGCCCCGCGCGGCCGCATCAGCTACGAGATCATCTCCATCGCCTTCGAGGGTGTGCGCCGTTAGCGCCGGGCTCGCCACACGCCTGCACCGACGCCCCGGCCCACCGCCGGGGCGTTTCCGTTCCCTGGGGCGGCGGACCTGCCGCCGCGCCTTGGGGAAACAGGCGGGAAGGGGGTTTCGCCCCGCCCGTAAAGATGGCATGATCCACGTGAAAGAATGCACATGCGGGTTCGCATCCGGAATGCGACCCGGCAACGGAAGGAGCGCGCCATGGCCAACGCCCGGAACCTGACCACCGACCGTCTCGACGCCTTGCGCCACAAGCTGCTGGCCATGCTCGCCACGGTGGAGCAGGCCATCGACAGTTGCATCGAAGCCTACTGCCAGCGCGACGAGGCCAGAGCCTGGTCCGTGGCCTCCCACGACCACGCCATCAACGAAATGGAAACCTGCATCGACGAAATGGGCATGCGCCTGCTGGCCCGCGAAAGCCCGCTGGCCCAGGATCTGCGCACCGTGCTGGCCACCATGCGCATCGCCAACGACATAGAGCGCATGGCCGACGAGGCCGCCAACATCGCCGAACGCACCATGCCCCTGGTGGCCCTGCCGCCGCTGCCCTTCGACGAGGACTTCAAGGCGTACGTGCCGCTGGTGCGTAACATGGTGCACCAGGCCGTGCAGTGCGTGGTGGACATGGATGCGGACCTGGGCCGCAGGCTGGCGGAACTGGACGAGGGCGTGGACTGCGCGCTGCGCCAGCTTACCCTCAAGGTCATCCAGCACATGAAGGCCAACCCCGACAAGGTCGAGGCGGCGCTGTCGTTCCTGATCATCTGCCGTCGGCTGGAACGCATCGGAGACCTTTCCACCAACATCGGCGAAAGCGTGTTTTTCGCCGTGCGCGGGGTCAACGCCAAGCACAGCCACTTCGAGGACGACTGCAACGCATGATGTTGTTGCGCAGCACAACGCCATGCGCGTGAACATATCAGACAATACCGCAGAACGCTTTGGATGCAGTGCGGGAAACGTCTTTCCGGCGTTCCATCCGTCGGCGACGCGTAGCTCTGACCGAAAAACAGTTCCCGCGACAAGAGGGCGTTGAGCGCGACCACAATGAGCGAGACACCCCCCAGCCATGGACGGCGTCACCCAGCCGTGCGCCGCGGCACGCCAGTCCAACGGGCACGAGGGGCATTCCGACGTGGCCAGGACGTCCTTCAGGCGTCCCGTCAGAAGCGGAGGAGGGGGCGGGCTGCATGGGACCTCTTGCGGGAAGGGGCGCGGTTCACCGATGCGGGCAGACTGGCACGGAGCATGGTGCGCGTCACCACGGGCGGCCCGCAAAAGGGACGCAGCGCGGCTTCCGGCGTGGACCGGACTGGGGGCAGGGGGGGCAGGGGGGCGTGGACCGGCACCCCTGAAAGACGTGGAAAAATGGACAGCGCGGAAAATGAAAAAGGCCCCGCATGCGCAGGGCCTCTTGTATTCCTGGTAGCAAGGGAGGGACTTGAACCCCCGACACTGCGGGTATGAACCGCATGCTCTAACCAACTGAGCTACCTTGCCAAGTCCAGCGCCGCACGGGGTCGTTCCCGTTGCGACGGATGGTTTCTCTACCGGACACGGGGTGCCTTGGCAAGCGTTTTTTGAAGACTTCCGAAAAAAGTCCCTGCAATCCGCGCCCGCCAGGGCGTGGCGCCCGCACCTTCCCGCGTCAGTTGACCATGAACCAGAACACCAGCGGGGCCACGGCCAGCCGGTACCAGGCGAAGGGCGCCAGGGTCACCCGGCCCATGAGCCCGATGAACACCTTCACGGCCACCCACGCGGAAAGGAACGACACCACGAACCCGGTGGCGAAGAAGGGCAGGTCCGCCGTGGTGAACAGGGCATGGTTTTTCAGCAGATCGTAGCCCGTTGCCGCGAACATGATGGGCACCGCCGCGATGAACGAGTATTCGGCGGCCAGGCCGCGCCGGGCGCCCAGCAGCATGCCGCCCATGATGGTGGCGGCGGAACGCGAGAAGCCCGGCCACAGGGCCAGGCACTGGAACAGGCCGATGCCCAGGGCCAGGGCGGGGGTCATGTCGTCCAGGCCCATGTAGACGGGGCGGTGCCTGCGCCGCTCCACCAGCAGCATGGCCACGGCGCCCACGGCCAGGGCCAGGGCCACGGTGGCCGGGCTGAACAGGTGTTCCTTGATGTAATGATGCGTGGCAAGGCCCAGCAGGCTGGCGGGCAGCGAGGTGATGCCCAGCAGCACGATGCCGCGCACCCCGGCGAAGCGCACGTACGGCTTCGGCCGCAGCAGGCCCCAGAAGCGGTCCCAGTACAGCACCACCACGGCCAGGATGGCCCCGAGCTGGATGGCCACCTCGAAGGTGGCCGCCTTGGGCCCGGTGAAGCCCAGCAGGTCGCCCGCGATGATCAGGTGCCCGGTGGAGGACACCGGCAGGAATTCGGTCAGCCCTTCGACGATGCCGAGGATGACGGCGGAGAGGATGTCGTGCATGGATGGCTTTCGGCCCGGTGCGGCCGCGCGGCTGGGGTGGACGGGGTGAACGGGGTGAACGGGCAGGGCGTCCCGCGTGGGCCAGCGACGTGATGACACGCGAGGACGCGAAAGGACGCCACGGATTGCGCGGGGATACCGCATGGGCCGCCGAGTTGCAACCCCGCCGGGGTTGATGTAGATTCCACGCCGCGCGAACGGCCGCCCCGTGCGGCGGCCTACGCACCATCGGCCCCCGGGGCCGACACCCGTCCGGGGGGCGGAGACGGTGCCCGCGCCGGAACATCGCCGGGCCGCCCCGGCACATCCGCTTCGGCGATCCGCCAGGGGCTGTTGCTAAATCAGGATTTTCGTTCGTTGGCAAGGAAAACAAGCCTGCCATGAGGGAATATACTCTTCTTGTATTTGACCGAAATGGCAGGCGAAGTTTGACGCCGCCAACGGGCGAAAGGACAATTTAGAAACAGCCCCTAGGGGGAACCATGACCACCATCATTCCGCACAGCGAACTGGTGAAGCGCGCCGCCGCCTGGGTGGCCGAACGCCGGGCCGAACAGCCCTCGTGCCCGCTGACCGACCTCGTGGACGAGGCGGGCGCGCGGTTCAACCTCGGCCCCATGGAAACCGAGATGCTCCTCGACCTGTTCCGTGCCTGCCACACCGACCATACACAGGGATAATCCTCTGCGCCTTCCTCTCAATACCCTGCTGCAACGCCAGTTGTTCGGCGAACTGCTGCACCTGTTCCTGCTCTGTCTGGGCTCGCTGCTCACGCTGGTGCTCATCGGCCGCGGCCTGCAACTGCGCGAACTGTTCCTGGGGCTGGACCTGGGCCTGGCCGACGCGGTGCTGCTGTTCGTCTACCTGACCCCGTTCTTCATGCTGCTGGTGGTGCCGGTGGCGTGCATGCTCAGCGTGTTCCTGACCTTCCTGCGCATGAGCACCGACCGCGAACTCATCGCCCTGAAGGCGGGCGGCGTCAGCCTGTACCAGATGCTGGCCGCGCCCCTGCTGTTCTGCGTGCTGTGCACCCTGCTGACCCTGGGCATTTCGCTGTACGGGCTGTCCTGGGGCATGTCCAACTTCCGCGCCACGGTCATGGACATCGCCAACAGCCGCGCCCGCGTGGTGGTGCAGCCCGGCGTGTTCAACAAGGACATTCCGGGGCTTACCCTGTTCGCGCGCCAGGTGGACCCGGCCGACAGCACGCTGTCGCAGGTCATCGTGGAGGACCGTTCGCACAAGGATTCGACCCTGACCATCCTCGCGCCCACCGGGGCCATCGCCACCGACGAGGCGCGCGGCGAACTGCTGTTCCGCCTCCAGAACGGCCGCCTGTACAAGACAGAGGGGCAGCAGGTTTCCGTGCTGGGCTTCGGCGAGTACGTGGTGCGCATCGACCTGGGGCAGATGTTCAAGGGGCTGGACCTTGGCGAGATCAAGCCCAAGGAGCTGTCCTGGTCGCAGTTGCGCGCGTTGCCCCTGGACGAGGCCAAGGCCTCGCTGGGCGACAAGTACCTGCGCAAGGTGGCCGTGGAACTGCATAAGCGCTGGGTGTTCCCGGCGGCCTGCCTGGTGCTGGGGCTGTTCGCCATGCCGCTGGCCTGCGCCTTCGAAGGGCTGCACCGCCAGTTCGGCGTGGTGCTGGCCCTGCTGATGTTCCTGGTCTACTACAGCCTGCTCTCGTTCGGCCTGACCACGGGAGAGGCGGGCACCATCCCGCCCGTGGTGGGCCTGTGGACGCCCAACGCGCTGTTCCTGGCCACCGGCCTGTGGGGCCTGCGGCTGGCCGCGCGCGAGCGCACGCCCGCCGTGGTCAGCCTGTTCTCGCACAGCCGCCTTGCCCTGCGGCGCAAAAGGGCATCCGCATGAGCCTGCTTTCGCGCTACCTGTTCCGCAACAACCTGATGCTGATCCTGCCCACCCTGGCCATCGGCACCGGGCTGTACATCCTGTCCGACCTGTTCGACCGGCTGGACGACTTCCTGGAGGCGGGCGTGGGCTTCGGCGTGGCGGCCTGGTACTTCGTGGCCAAGACGCCGCTGATCATCTCGCAGATCCTGCCCGCCGTGTTCCTGCTGGCCACCCTGGCCCAGCTCTGCCTCATGTCGCGCGGGCGCGAGCTCATCGCCCTGCAGGCGGGGGGCATCTCGCTGGGGCGGGTGGCCCGCAACCTGGTGTTCTGCGGCGTGGTCTGGGCCGTGGTGCAGCTTGGCTTCTCCCAGGTGCTCGGCGTCTCGGGCGAGGTGGAGGCGGCGCGCATCTGGAGCGAGGACGTGCGCGGCAAGACCGAGGCCACGGCCACCCTGCGCAACGTGTGGTTCACCGACGGCCCCTATGTGGTCAACCTGGCCCAGGTGGTGCCCGCCAAGGGGCAGGGAAGCGGCCTTGCCGCCTATGAACTGTCGTCCGACGGCATGGCCATCGCCCGCGTGATCCGCGCCGGTTCGTTCACGGCCAGCCACGGGAACTGGGAACTGCGCGACGTGACCGTGTTCGACCCCACGGGCTACCTCAGCACCCGCCACGACACCCTGTCCCTGCACCTGCGGCAGGACGTGCAGGCCTTCCTGGTCACCGCGCGCAATGCCGACCCCTCGCGGCTGCCCCTGTGGCAGCTGGGCGACGCCATCGACCGGCTGTCGGCGTCGGGCTCCAACGTGGAAGGCGTGCGCACCGCCTGGCACATGAAGCTGGCCTACGCCGCCTCGCTGGTGGTCATGGCCGTGGTGGCCGCGGCCGTGGTGACCTGGCGCGACAACATCTACCTGTGCATCGGCCTTGCCCTGGTCATCACCTTCCTGTTCTACACCATGTTCACGGTGGGCGGCACGCTGGGCCAGAAGGGCATCGTCCCGCCGCCGCTGGCCGCGTGGGGGGCCGACGCACTGATCCTGTCCATCGCCACGGCCCGGCTGGCCTGGCACCTGAAGCCGCGCTTCAAGGCCGGTTGATCCGGCCACGGCCACGCGCACGAAGGAACGACGCCCCGGCATGCATGGCATGGCCGGGGCGTTTCGCGTGCGCGGAAAAAAGGAGGAGGGACGGGCAGGGGCGGGGCGGTTGGCCTACCCCTCGTGTTCGTCGTGTCCGCCGGATGTGGCGGACGTGGCGGGCGCCGCGCCCTGCCGCAGGGCCGGATCACCCGGTGAGGCGTCCGGACCATCCTGCGGCGTGGCGTCCGCTCCGGAAGCATGCCCGGCGCCGTCCGCCAGCGGCACGTCGCGTTTGGCGCTGCCGAAGGGGTCCAGCAGGGCGGAACCCTGCACCTCGCCCACGGTGGCCACCTTGCGCAGCGAGGCCCACAGGTTGTCCACGCCAAGGCCGGTCTTGGCGGACACCACCAGCGGGGCGATGCCCCCCAGGATGTCGCGCCACTGGCGCTGGCGCTCGGCGCGCTCGCGCTGGGTGCACTTGTCGGCCTTGGTCAGCACCGGCAGCAAGGTGATGCCGCTCTTGCGGGCGAACGAGGTCAGGTCCAGGTCCAGGCGCTGCGGGTCCAGACGGCTGTCCAGCAGCACGGCAAGGGCCTTCAGGGTGGGGCAGGTGGTCAGGTAGCGCTCGATGAGCGTGGCCCATTTCTGCCGCTCTTCCTTGCTGCACTTGGCGTAGCCGTAGCCGGGCAGGTCCACCACGTAGAAGCCGTCCGGCTTCACGCGGTAGTAGTTGATGGAGCGCGTCTTGCCGGGGGTGGCGCTGATCTTGGCCAGCGCCTTGCGGCGGGCCAGGGCGTTGACCAGGGACGATTTGCCCACGTTGGAGCGCCCGGCAAGGGCGATCTGCGGCGCGTCGAAGGCGCGCATCTGTTCCAGGGTGTAGACGGTGGCTTCAAGTTCAAGCACTGGTTGCATGGTCGTATCCGGTGGCGCTGGGCGCCGTGTGTCTGGGGTATGCCCGATGGGAGGGCGTGACGGGCGTCGTGCGGGGCGACCGCCGGGGCGCGTGGTCCGACAGGATACGTGATCCGACAGGATGCGTGATCCGGCCTCGGCTTCATTGTTGACAACGGGCCGCCGTTGGGAAAAAATATTCTGTTACCCGATGCGGGCGCATGGTGTCCAGTCCGGCCGCCTTGCCCGTTCCGCCGCAACCGGCCCTCGCGCCGCCAACCCTCGGAAAGGACGCCGCATGGCCCGCTACCGCATACTGGTGCTGAACGGCCCCAACCTGGACGCGCTGGGCGTGCGCCAGCCCGACATCTACGGCAGCGTGGGCATGGACGCCGTGCCCGGCCTGGTCGGGCAGGTGCTGGGCGCGCGTACCGGCGAGGTGGAACTGGAATTCTTCCAGACCAACGGCGAGGGCGCGCTCATCGACCGGCTGGAACAGGCCCGGCGCGACGGGGTGGACGGCGTGGTGCTGAACGCGGGCGCGTACACCCACACCAGTCTTGCCCTGGCCGACTGCCTGGCCTGGATCGGCCTGCCCTGCGTCGAGGTGCACCTCAGCAACGTGCTGGCGCGCTCCGAACCGCTGCGCCAGAAGAGCTACATCGGGCGCCACGTCATCGGCGTGGTGGCCGGGTTCGGCATCGCCAGCTACGCGCTTGCCGTGCAGTCGCTGGTGCTGCACCTGGACCGGCTGGACGCTCAACCGTCCGCCGCGACACCGGTGTAGCCCCGCATATCCTATCAGACCATCATTCCGGAGGCTTCATGTATTCGACCACCGATTTCAGGAAGGGGCTCAAGATCGAAATCGACGGCACGCCCTTCGAAATCGTCGAGTTCCAGCATTTCAAGCCCGGCAAGGGCGGGGCCATGGTGCGCACCAAGCTGCGCAACCTGCTGAACGACCGCGTGGTGGACAACACCTTCCGCTCCGGCGAAAAGGTGGGCCGCCCCGACATGGAAACCCGCGAAATGCAGTACCTGTACCGTGAAGGCGACGACCTCGTGTTCATGGACCTGACCACCTACGAACAACTGCACATCGCGGAAGACACCACCGACGGCAAGGCCGGGTTCCTCAAGGAAGCCCAGCAGGTGCGCGTGCTGCTGTACAACGGCAAGCCGCTGGACATCGACCTGCCCGTGTCCCTGGTGCTGGAAGTGACCGACACCGAGCCCGGCGCCAAGGGCGACACCGTGAGCAACGTGACCAAGCCCGCCACGCTGGAGACCGGCATCGTCATCGGCGTGCCCATCTTCGTGAACATCGGCGACCGCGTGAAGGTCGATACCCGCAGCCGCGAATACCTGGGCCGCGAATAGCCCGGTTCCGCGCGCGACGCGCCGCCGGACGATTCCCCCCCTGTCCGCCTGGGGGAGGGAGGGGACTACGGTCGCCAGTCCGGAGCGGCGGGGCCGTGTGGACGGGAACCCTCGAGTACGGTAAGGGATATGGCCGATACGGTCATATCCCTTTTCCTTGCGGGCCGCCCCGCGCCAACACGCATTCCGCGACAATCAGGGAGGGTGCCGCCACGGACGGCAACAAACTGGCCCGCGAACTCTTCGGGCTCTTCCTCATCTTCTGGGGGCTGCTGCTCTTGCTCAGCCTCGCCACCTTCGACGCCCGCGACCCCAGCCTGAACCACGTGGTCAGCAATGCCGCGCAGGTGCGTAACAGCGCCGGGCTGTTCGGATCGTACCTTGGCGGCATCCTGGTGGATCTGTTCGGTTTTTCCGCCTTCCTGTGGCCGTTCGGGTTCATGGGCATCGGCGCGCGCTACGTGGTCATCCCCTTCGACGTGCCGTGGTGGCGCTGGCTGGGGCTGATCCTGCTTGGGGCCTGCGTGGCCACCATGGGCGCGGGCTGGAACCTGGCCATCGGCGATGTGGGCGGGGGCGGCTTCTTCGGCATCATCCTGCACAATTTCGCGGCACGCTATTTCAGCCCGCGCGGCTCGGCGCTGGTGTGGGTGTTCCTGTTCCTGATCTCGGCGCAACTGGTGCTGGGCCTGTCGTGGCCCGCCATGGGCCGTCGCATTCTTGAAGGACTGCGTGAAGGTTTGACGCCCCGGCCCAAGCCCGCCGCAAAGCTGGAAATTGCCGCACCCCGCCCGGCGACCGAAGTACCCGCCGCGCGCCCGGTGATCGTGGCGGGTGACGAGGGCCTGCCCGGTTCCACCGACCCCACCGGCCCCGCTCGCGCATCCCGCCCTTCCCGCCCCTCCTGTTGGTTGAAACTGCCGGGCATGGGCGTGTTCCAGTTCCTGTGGAACCGCAAGCGGGGGGCCAGACAGGGCCAGGTGCTGGACGTCACCCCCGCGCCGCTCCCCGCCGGGCGCGGCGTGCAGGGCGCGCCCCGGCCATACCGGCCCGCTGACGGTGGCCTGGAAGCGTCCCCCCGCGTGCTGGAGGACGACGACGCCTACGCCCACGCCGTGCACGATGCCGCCCGGCAGGCGGGCCGTGGCGGAGGCAACGGAGCCGCCATGCCCGGCGCTGCCGTTGGCGGTCACGGGGGGCAGGGGGGCAGGGGAGCCCGCGCCAGCGTCGGCGATCCCTTTGCGGGCGGCGACTTCGGCCCCGGCGCCATGGGCCTTGGAGACGACCTTGTGGATGAACCGGCGGACGGCCTGCCCAATGGTCTGCCTGACGGTCTTGCCGACGACCTCGTGGACTACGCCGCGGGCGAGGCGGGCCCCACCTGGCTGGAAGGCGCGTTCGGCGACGACCCGGCCCGCGAAGGGCAGCCCTCCGCCCCGGCGAAGCCGCCCCGGCCCCGCAAGGCGCGCAGCAAGCTGCCCGGCCTCGACCTGCTGCATTCCGTGGCGGGCGGCGACACCAAGCCCGCCCGCCAGTTGCTGGAGGCCAAGGGCCAGAGCGTCATCACCTGCCTGGCCGACTTCGGCGTGCAGGGCGAACTGACCCGCATCACCCCCGGCCCGGTGGTCACCATGTTCGAGGTGCGCCCCGCCCCCGGCGTGAAGGTGAGCCGCATCGCCAACCTCAGCGACGACCTGGCGCTGGCGCTGAAGGCCATCGCCGTGCGCATCCAGGCCCCCATCCCCGGCACGGACACCGTGGGCATCGAGATTCCCAACGAGGCGCGCGAAAACGTGTGCTTCAAGGAACTGCTGGCCTCGGACACCTTCCGCTCGGCCCCGTCCATGCTCACCATGGCCATCGGCAAGGACATCGCGGGCAACGCCACCGTGGCGGACCTGGCCCGCATGCCCCACCTGCTGGTGGCCGGGGCCACCGGCGCGGGCAAGAGCGTGTGCCTGAACTCCATCCTGCTCAGTTTCCTGTACAAGGCCCGCCCCGAAGACGTGCAGATGCTGCTGGTGGACCCCAAGCGCATCGAACTTGCCGTGTACGCCGACCTGCCGCACCTGGTGCACCCCGTGGTGACGGAAATGGCCCTGGCCAAGAACGCCCTGGACTGGGCCGTGCAGGAGATGGACCGCCGCTACCAGGCCATGGCCCGCCTGGCCGTGCGTAACATCGCGGGATACAACCAGAAGCTGGCCGACCTTGGCGCGGACCTGCCGCCGGAACTGGCCGACCTGGAACGCATGCCGTACCTGGTCATCGTCATCGACGAACTGGCCGACCTCATGCTCACCGCCGCCAAGGAGGTGGAAACCAGCATCGTGCGCCTGGCCCAGCTGGCGCGCGCGGCGGGCATCCACATGATCCTGGCCACCCAGCGCCCCAGCGTGGACGTGGTCACCGGGCTGATCAAGGCCAACTTCCCGTGCCGCATCTCGTTCCAGGTCACCTCCAAGCACGATTCGCGCACCATCCTCGACACCGTGGGCGCGGAACACCTGCTGGGCAAGGGCGACATGCTCTTCAAGCCCAGCGGCGGCAAGTTGCAGCGGCTGCACGGGGCCTTCGTGGGCGACGACGACGTGGCCTCCGTGGTGGAATTCTGGAAGCGCCAGCAGGCCCCCAACTACACGGTGGACTTCGCCGACTGGGGCAACGAGGGCACGGGAGACGGCGCCAACGGCAACGGCGGAGGCGATCTTTCCGACGACCCCATGTACGCCGAGGCCGTGGAATTCGTCATCGGCCAGGGCAAGGCGTCCATCTCGCAGATCCAGCGGCGCTTCCGCATCGGGTTCAACCGGGCGGCGCGCTACGTGGAGCAGATGGAGCACGACGGCATCATCGGCCCCTCGGACGGCAGCAAGCCGCGCATGGTCATCCGGTAGCGGACGGGGCGCGGGGCAGGGGGGCAGGACCATCGGTCTCCGGCCCGGCGGCGCTTCCGTTCACGCCACGGGCCACAGCACGCCGCGAGTTGACGCGGCCGGGCAGTCCTGCTAGCGCAGCCCCGATGGCCCGGCCATAAGCGCCTCGCCACGTTCCCGCCCTGCGGGACATCGCCGCAAGGCCGCGCCCCTGAAGCCATTCCATCCCGACAGCAATCCCTCACAGGAGGATTCCGTGAAGCGTCCCCTTTCCCTCCGCGTATTGGCCCGCCGTTGCGGGCTTGGCGCGCTCTGCCTCGCCATGCTGCTGTCCGCCGTCCCGGCCCGGGCCGCGGGCGAACTGACCAACCGGCTCCAGCAGCGCTACGACGCCACCACCACCCTCAAGGCGGACTTCACCCAGGTGCTGCTGCACCGTGAAAGCGGGGCCAGGGAAACCCGGCAGGGAACCCTGCACTTCCGCAAGCCGCTGCTGGTGCGCTGGGAGACCAAGGCCCCCCACGCCGAACTGCTGGTGGTGACGGCCAACGAAATCTGGAACTACCTGCCGGACGAAGAGGTGGCCTACAAGTACCCGGTGGAACTGGTGCAGGACTCGCGGTCCATCATCAAGGTCATCACCGGCCAGGCCAGGCTGGAGCAGGACTTCGACGTGGCCGAGGAAGCCGACGACAGCGGCATGGCCCGCCTGCACATGTACCCCAAGGAGCCCACCCCGCAGCTCACCGAGGCCTTCCTGTGGGTGGACCCGGCCACCAACCTGATCCGCCGCGCCAAGATCATCGACTTCTACGGCAACGAGAACGACATCACCCTGAACAGCCTGGCCACCGACGCCGGGGTGCAGGACAGCACCTTCCGCTTCGCGCCGCCCAAGGGCGTGGATGTGGAGGACCGGACCAAGCAGGGGTCGCCGGAGAAGCAACTGTTCAATTAGGGGCGCGCGGTACGTTGGGCTGCTGACGACGCCGGGCATTGCCAACAGCCCAGGAGTTCTCCCCTCAAGGGAAACGCCCTCCTTCAAGTTCAACTTGAAGTTCAGGAAAACGACAACGCCTCCCGCATCATCGCGAGAGGCGTTGTTCATATTTCAGGGAAAACAGACGGTTACACCTCAAGCCCTGCGGCGCGGCGCAGGGCCGCCACTTCGTGCGAGGTCAGGCGGCGGGCCGCGCCCTTGGGCAGTTCGCCCAGTTCCAGCGGCCCCTGCCTGATGCGCCGCAGCAGCAGCACCGTCAGCCCCAGGTCGCGGCACATCCGGCGAATCTGACGGTTCACCCCCTGGTGCAGGGTCATCTCGATGAGGCTGGCCTGCCGGTCCGACTGGAGCAGGCGCGCGTCCACCGGGGCCAACCGCTCGCCCTCGGCCAGGGTCATGCCTTGGCGCATGGGGGCAAGGGTGGCCTCGGTCACATGGCCGCGCACCTTGACCAGGTACACCTTGGGCAGGTGGTAGCGGGGATGGGTGAGCCGGTTGGTCAGGTCGCCGTCGTCGGTGAGAATCAGCAATCCCTCGGAAAAATAGTCCAGCCTGCCCACGGGGTACAGCCGCCCGCCGCGCAGGTCCGGCGGCAGGATGCCCAGCACCGTGGCCCGCCCCTGCGGGTCGCGCACGGTGGACACCACCTGCACCGGCTTGTGCAGCATCACGTAGGTAAACGCCGAGGGCGCGGCGTCCAGTTCCAGCAGTTGCCCGCGCACCTCGATGCGGTCGCGTCCGGGCACCACGCGCACACCGGGGGTGTCCACCACCTCGCCGTTGACCCGCACCACCCCCTGCTGTATGAGGTCGTCCGCCTGACGCCGCGAGCATACGCCCGCACCGGCAATGGCCTTGTTCAGGCGCACCTCGCCGGTCTGCATGGCCGGTTCCGTCGTCGCCTGCGCGTCGGGCTGGCGGACGGTTGCCGGTTCCGCCTCGGGGCCGGGCCTGCCGGAGGCCGGACGTACCTGCTCACGGGAGTCTTCAGGGCGCTGCGAGCGCCCGGTCGAGGGCTTGACGGGACGGGACGGGGACGAAGGGCGGCGCTGGGTCATGAGGTTCCGGGCCGGAAGGCTTCCGGCGGGCTGAAGTTTCGGGACAGCGGGCGTTGGACAGTGTCTGCGGGCATGACGGTGACTGAAGGCTCGACGGACCGGAAGGCATGCAGCCGGACGCGCTGTCCTGCGCGCGACCGGTTGCGCCGTGCCCATCCCCGTCAGTCTATCCCGGTCGCCCGGCAAAGAAAACCGCCCGGCGCATCCTTTCGGCGGCGCGCCGGACGGCATCCCGGACACATTGCGCGGCGCGGGACCGGCAGTGGGGCACATTGCGTACTCCGGGCCGGGCGCGCGCCCGGCCGGTTACGGCCGGATGATCTTGGTGGCCAGTTGCAGGCTGGTGACCACGTCGAGCATGTTGGTGGTCTGGCCTACGGCCTTTTGCTCCAGAAGCCCGAAATGGTCAAGGCAGGTGCCGCAAACCAGTACCGTGGCCCCGGCCGCCTCCAGCCGCTTCAGATGGGGCAGGGCGGGGCTGTCCGCGGCGGAAAGGCGCACCGCGCCGTTCAGCATGACCACGCGCCACAGTTCCGCGCCCAGTTCGGGCAGGGTGGCCAGGAAGTTCTGCATCAACCTGGCGCCCAAGGCGTCGTCGCCCCCGCCGATGACGTCGGAGGTCAGGAAGACCACGACCTTCTCGCCCATGCGGCGCAACTGTTCCTCCGTCATCACTTCGCAGACCTCGCAGTCGTCGTCTGCGGAGACGGGCGCATCGCCCTTCGTGCCGCGCAGCCGCCACAGGCCGTCGCCCGCGTCCGGTGATACGGCTTCGGCCTGCACGGCATAGCCTTGGGTGGACAGGAAGCGCGTCACGTTCTCGCGCGCGGCCTGGTTATCCACGACCACCACCAGCGATGCGGGCGATTGCTCGTCAAGGCAGCGCTTGCAGCGCAGCACGGGCTGGGGGCAGGGAAGATTCTGGCAGTTCAGTTCGATTTCTGGCATGGTGAGCCTCCTTTTCCGAAGGAACACCACACCGCACGGCCGGTCAAATCGAAAACATCCGTGCCGCACCGCGAAACACATTTACAAAACCAATAGAAGACCTCGCACCACATGGCCGACGCCCCCAAGAATGACCAGCCCCCCCAGGGTCAGAGCCTGCACCTGCTCAAGCGTTGCTTGAAGTATTTCCGCCCCTACAAGTGGCAGATTTTCCTTTCCATGCTGGCCATGGGCGTGGTGTCGCTGAGCACGGCCGGGTCCGCCTGGCTGGTCAAGCCCGCCCTGGACGAAATCTTCATCAACAAGGACGAGCAGGCGCTGCTGTACGTGCCGCTGCTGTTCTTCGTGCTCACGCTGGTGAAGGGCGCGGGCCGCTACGTGCAGAACTACTTCATGCAGTACAGCGGCCTGCGCGTGCTGGAAAAGCTGCGCTCGGAACTGTACGACAAGATCATCTACCTGCCGCTGCAATTCTACGAGGAATCGCAGGTGGGCATGCTCATGTCGCGCATCATCAACGACGTGACCATGATCCGCAACAGCCTGCCGTCCATCGTGATGATGGTGCGGCAGTTGCTGACCATGCTGGGGCTGGTGGGCGTGGTGTTCTACCAGAATCCGCGCCTGGCGGTATGGGCGGTGCTGGTGCTGCCGGCGGCGCTGTACCCGCTGGTGTGGTTCGGCCGCAAGCTGCGCAAGTACGGCCGCCGCAACCAGTCAAAACTGGCGGACATTTCCGTGGTGCTGCAGGAAGTGTTCAGCGGCATCCGGGTGGTCAAGGCGTTCGCCACCGAACGGCACGAGGCGCGCCGCTTCGACGACGAGAACGAGCGCCTGGCCCGGCTGTACCTGAAGCAGGCCAGCGTGTCCGAGCTTTCCTCGCCGGTCATGGAACTGATCGGGGCCGTGGGCATCGGCCTGGTGATCTGGTTCGGCGGGCGCGAGGTCATCTCCGGCGAGACCACGGCAGGCACGTTCTTCTCGTTCGTGGCCGCCCTGGCCATGATGTACGACCCTGTAAAATCGCTGAATTCCTACAACATGGATGTGCAGCGCGCCCTGGCCGGGGCCGAGCGGGTCTTCGAGATCCTCGACGCGCCGGAACTGGTGGTGGAGCAGGGGGGCGACACCCCCTTCGCTGAACCCTTCCGCGAACTGCGCTTCGAGGGGGTCACCTTCACTTACGGCGGCAAGGCCGCGCCCGCGCTGGACAACGTCAGCCTTACCGTGCGCGCGGGCGAACGGGTGGCCATCGTGGGACCCAGCGGCGCGGGCAAGAGCACCTTCGTCAACCTCATCCCCCGCTTCTACGAGCCGCAGCAGGGGGCCATCGTCCTCAACGGCCGCCCGGTGGCCGACTACACCCTGGAAACCTTGCGCCGCAACGTGTCCATGGTGTCGCAGGACACCTTTCTGTTCAACCTCTCGGTGCGCGACAACATCACCTACGGCCTTTCCGGGGCCATCGACGAGGATGCCGTGCGCGCCGCGGCCACGTCCGCCTATGCCGACGAATTCATCGCCGAACTGCCTGAAGGGTACGGCACCCTGCTGGGCGAGCGCGGGGTGAAGCTGTCCGGCGGGCAGAAGCAGCGCCTGACCATCGCCCGGGCCATCATGAAGGACGCGCCGCTGCTCATCCTGGACGAGGCCACCAGCGCGTTGGACTCCGAAGCCGAGCGCATCGTCCAGAAGGCCCTGGACAACCTGATGGAAAACCGCACCAGCATCGTCATCGCCCACCGGCTGTCCACCATCCTTTCGGCCGACCGCATCCTGGTCATGGAACAAGGCCGCATCGTGGACGCCGGCCGGCACGAGGAACTACTGGGCCGGTGCACCCTGTACGCCCGATTGTACGCCATGCAGTTCGCCACCGAAAAGGCGGAGCAGGACGTCGGCATCCCCTCCGCCGGAGCCACCGCGTGAAGCTGCCCCCCGCCCTCATCGCACCGCCGCTGTACGGCCTGTACAAGGCGTGGTGCGCCACGCTACGCTACACCGTGGCCGGGCGCGAGGCCGTGAACGCGCTGTGGCGCGACCGCACCCCCATGGTCTTCGCGCTGTGGCATGACGAACTCTTTCCGCTCATGCACGTGCGGGACGATCTGGAGATCGTCACCGTGGTCAGCCAGAGCCGCGACGGCGAATACCTGGCCCAGGTGCTGCAACGGCTGGGGCTGCGCACGGCGCGGGGCTCCAGTTCGCGCGGCGGGGTCAAGGCGCTGATCGGCGCGGCGCGGCTGATGCGCCGCGAAGGGCTGTGCGGCTGCGTGACCGTGGACGGCCCGCGCGGCCCGCGCCACAAGGTCAAGCCGGGGGCCATCTTTCTGGCGCAGCGGGCGCGGGCGCCCATCGTGCCCATGCGCATCTTCATGGACCGCGTCAAGGTGTTCGAGCGCGCCTGGGACCGCTTCCAACTGCCGCTGCCGTTTTCCCGCGTGCGCGTGGTGTTCGGCGAGCCGTACCGGCTGCCCGAACCGGACGCCACGGACACGGAAGAGGGCGGGCAGGGGGCCGATGCCGCCCTGGACGCCGCCTGCGCGGACCTTGAAATCCGGCTTGAGGGATTGCGATGAGCCTTCCGGAATCCGGCGCACCCGCCGCCCCTACCGCTGCGGAATCCCCTGCCCACAGGGGTCTGGTGTCGAAGCTGCTGCATGCGCTGGCCCGCCGCCTTGCGGCAGGGGGCTTCGATGCGGTCGCCCGGCATGGCGACAGGTTGGGAGCCTTGCTGTGGCATTGCCTGCCCGGCAGGCGGCGCCAGGCGGCCCAGGCAATAGCCCGGCATCTCGGCGTCACGCAGCAGGAGGCCGAACGCATCGCCCGGGAGAGCTTTGCCCACAACGCCCGGTCGTTCCTCGAACTGGTTCTGGTGGACCGCTTCGGCTTGGAACAAACGGGCACCCGCCTGATCATCGACAATCCCGAACTTTTCGCCAGGCTGTACGGGAGCCAGCGCCCCGTGGTGGCGGCCACGGCCCATCTGGGCGCGTGGGAGTTCATGGCCTCTTTGCTGGGACAATGGCGCCCCGACCATCCCCGCATGGTCGTGGTGCGCCGTAACGGCAACCGTACCCTCAACGACTTCATCTTCGCCATGCGCGGGGCGCAAGGGGTGCAGGTGGTGGACCACCGCAACGCCGTGTTCACCGTGCTCAAGGGGCTGAAGCGCAATGGGTGCGCCGGTTTTCTGGTCGATCACAACTGCCGCCGCGACGAGGCCATCTTCCTGCCGTTCCTGGGCGAGACCGCCGCCGTGAACATGGGACCGGCACTGCTGGCCGTGCGTGCCGAAGCGGAAGTCTGGCCCGCCTTCCTCGTGCGCGAGTGCGACCGCTACCGGCTGCTGATCGACGAACCGCTGGACACCGCCACCCTGGACGGCGACCGCGCGGACAAGGTCGAAGCCGTTGCCCGGTTCTATACCGAGGCCGTGGAGCGGGCGGTACGCGCCCATCCGGAACAGTGGTTCTGGATGCACAAGCGCTGGAAGACCCGCCCGAAGCAGGGCGATTGATTCCGCCTCACTCCTGCCTGTCCATCCCACGTCCATCGACCGAAAAACGCGATTGATCCGCCCCGACGCACTGCGGTCCGGCACAGCGCCGAGGCTTTGGCAGTTGCGTTGCCCATGCCCGCCAAATCGCTCCTGACGATATCAATAGTCGTCATCCATCCTTTTCGATACCTATCCAGGCTCAGCAAGCAGAGCAGAGCAAGGCCACTCCGCATGTCCACGTTGCGAAGTGGTGGAGAGCTTGCCTTGTCCCTGTGCGTCATGGTCGGCTCAATCGTTCATAGAACGCTACCAATCGTCCATACAGATTGAAGGACCATCCTAAACAACGCACCGGCATCCCGCCTGAGCGGCCCGTAACCGGGGCAACCTGAACAGAACTTCATCCCGAATCGAAAACGAGCCCCATGCGGCGCGTCCCGAATCGCTCTTTTCGGGCAGGGTAGATCGGAAAGCCACCGGTTGTTTCACATAGAATCGGAAATTCATAACAGACTGGAATAAAGAAGCTCTCTGTACTCAAAAGTTAACATAATTTACATTATGAGACATAAACCCAAATAAGAGAATCCCGGAAAACCACCTCTTCGGGCACCGCAACCGGCACCCCCGCGTGGCGCCGTGTTTCGGCCGGAACATCACCGCCGTCATCCACTGCCCACGCCGCTGTAGCTTGTCGGGCACGGTTTCTGTGCGACACCCGGCCTTCAATCGAAAAACACGATCGATTCCGCCCTTGAACATGCCTTTCCGCCTGCGCAGTTCACGCGTCGGCATGTCCTCTTTCGGCATGTCCGCTTGATGACCCGCCAAGTCGTCACCACGTCGGCATTCCGAAACAGTGACGGGAATCGCACCGGCCCTCTTTTTCCCTCTGAAGGCACGGGCTGGTCCAACGCTCCTTCCCTCCCCGTCTCCCTCCCTTCATAGTATTCCTTATATAACACATACACGCATATCACCGCTTTCCCCCAAAACAGACGGCGCTCACGCCCCAATTCTCAGCCCCGAAATTTCAAAGGCTCTAGACCATCAGGCCAAGCCCTGATAGGCTAGAATCATGTTTAAAAACAGCAAATTAAGCCGCTACAAAATCGGAAAAATTGCTGAATGCTTTTGCATCGATATTGATGCCACCAAAACTG